>NZ_JARVSV010000020.1:0-247256 GCF_030209025.1 Pseudomonas sp. MEJ086 | reverse complement strand
TCACGCTGGCTGGATTGCCCGCGAAGTCCCGTAGGGTGGGCTTCAGCCCACCAGCCGAATCGAATCCTGACTGGGTGGTGGCTGCCGTGCCCTTGGCAGTGGGTGTCGGATCTCTGTTGGGGGCGGGCAATGGTGGGCTGAAGCCCACCCTACGGCTCTCGTGCATGACGATCACGCTCTAGCGTATCAATTGCGCCGTCTGTTGTTGGGGAGGTGGGGCGCAGAGGGTGCGGGCGGCAGTTTGCAGGTAGGGGGCGAGAATCGGCTGCATGCCCTTGAGCACCTGCACGGGTAGCGCCGAGGTGAAGCGGAAGCTTTCCGCTGCACGACCGGGCACGAAGGCGGTGAGGGTGCCGAAGTGATCCGGGCCGAGAAAGAACACGAAGGTGGCGGTGCGGTTCTGTACCCGTGAGCTGATCACCTGGCCACCGCGGCCCACGCTGGTCAGGCGGTTGTCGCCGGTGCCGGTCTTGCCGCCGAGGATCAGCGGGCTGCCGTCGGCCAGGGTGAAGGTGCCTTGCAGGCGCCGTGCCGTGCCGCCATCGACCACCTGGGAAAGCGCCTCGCGCAGCGCTGCGGCGACCTCCGGCGCCATTACCCGGCGGCCAGATTCCAGCACATGGCCCAGGCGCGTTTCGTAGGGTGTGTTGGCGGCGAAGTGCAGGCTGTCGATACGCACCGTGGGCAGGCGCACGCCGTCGTTCTGGATGATGCCGATCAGCTCGGCCAATGCCGCTGGCCGGTCACCCGAGCTGCCGATGGCGGTGGCCAGGGACGGCACCAGATACTCGAAGGGATAGCCCAGGTTCTGCCAGCGCTGATGGATATCCAGGAAGGCTTCGACTTCCAGCATGATGCGGATGCGGCTGTCCCGAGCGCTCTTGTGGCGGCTCTTGAACAGCCAGCCGTAGACCTCCTGGCGTTCGTCGCGGCTGGCGGCCACGGCGTCATCGAAAGCGGCCTGTGGATGATCGATCAGGTAGGCGAGCAGCCACAGTTCCAGCGGATGTACTCGGGCGATGTAGCCCTGGTCCGGCAGGCTGAAGGCACCCGGCGCATAGCGGGTATACAGATCGGCGATGCGCTTTTCGCTTGGTGGGCTGCCTGGCAGGTGGGCCTTGATGAAGCTACCGAACGTGGCCTGATCGACACCCGGCATCAGATAGCGGTGCACGGCCGCCAGGCGCGTATCGGTGAGGCGCAGGCCACCGATGAAGGTGTCCAGCCGCTCCTGGGCGGACTGGCCCTGGTACTTGCGCCAGAAGCGCAACAGAAAGGTGGTGCCCTCGCGGTCGGCGAAGCGGCTCAGGTACTCCTGGCGCCTTGGGTCCTTGTCGTCCTTGAGCAACTCGGCGCTGTTGCCCGGTGCCTGATAGGTGCTGTAGCGCACCAGATCGCGCATCAGACGGATGAACGGCAGGTTGATCGATTCGCGCAGTGACTCGCGCAGGGTTGGCAGCCGGCCGTTGTCCTCGCGGCGGAAGTTGCCGAAGGTATGCAGGCCACCGCCGGTAAAGAAGCGCTCCGCCGGGCTGGCCGAGTAACGCCGCTCCAGTGCCGCGTCGAGCATGCTGGTGAGGTCTGCCCCCGGGTTGCGCAGCAGGTAGTCGATGGCCCAGCGGCTGAGCAGATCCTGGTCGGCGATATCCTGAGCGCGCAGTTGTGCAGCGCTCATGCCGGCGTGCCGTGCATGCAGTTCGGCGATCACTTCCAGGTAGGTGGCCATTACCCGCAATTTGGCGGTGGAGCCCAGTTCCAGCTTGCTGCCTTCGTTGATATCGAACGGCTGGTGGGTGTTGTCGGTTTGTACTCGAACCTGATTGCCATTGGGTGTGCGCTCGAACAGGGTGAAGCTGTAGCGCACGTCGGCGGTCTTGCTGGGCGACAGCAGGCGGTCGCCGAACAGCCCGACGCTTTCGGCGAATGCCGGGTCGGCGAGCCGTTCGAGGTACAGGCTGACCTGCTGCTGCAGGTCCGAATTGAGGCTGGAACGGGCATCCAGATCGAGGCGGTCGAGCTGGTAGTAGGACAGGTTGAGCAGGCTGGCCAGCCGCGCCCGGGCCATGCTGATGCCCTTGTCGCTGTCGACCCGTTGCAGGTTGGGGTCGGTCTGCCAGTCGCGGTAGGTCACCTTCTGGGCCAGAGCGGCATCGCGCAGGTCGTCGTCGAGCACGCCGCCGCTGGCCAGCAGGCGCAGGTGGCTGTCGGTCAGCTCGGCGAGCTCGTCACGGCCCTTCGACAGGTAGTACGAGGGCCGCCGCTGGGCGATCATCAGCGACAGTACCTGACGCAGTGCCAAGCCCCGTTCGGCCAGGCTGGCGTCGCTGGAGCGCTGCGGGTCGAGCAGGCGGTTGGTGGTGGCGAAGTCGGCGCCGTACCAGATGCGCAAGCCGTCGGCCAGGCCGTGTACCTCGCCGTGCCCCGGTGCAGCCGATAGCGGTACGCTGTTGAGGTAGTCACGCACGATGTTCTGCCGGGCTTCGAGGGTTTGTGGGCCGCCCTGATAGGCGCGCACGCTGGCCGATACCATCTGCCGCAGTTTCTCCGCGGGCGCATGGGTGATGCCATCTGGCGAATGCCGGTACTTCTCCAGTTGCGTGGCCAGGGTGCTGCCGCCCGCGGACTGGTCCTGCATGCCGACGTATTTGCCAATCTGCGAGAGCGCCGCCTTGCTGAAACGCGGCCAGTCCACCGCCGGGTTCGCTTCGGCGGGCTCGCTGGCCAACAGCTTGCGGTCTTCGATGAACAGCAGGCTGCCGACCACCAGTGGCGGAATGGCGGTGAAGCTCGGGTAGCGTTGTCGGGGATTGCGCACGGTGTAGAAGGGCGAGCCACGGCAGTCTTCGATATTGACCCCGGTCTGCGCCTTTTCCGCGAAGGGCGGGAACAAGCCGCGTTCGGCGTAAGCCATCAGCGCCGCAGAGAAGTGACTCTGCTGCAACACCTCGAAGCCTCGGCTCTGCAGGCGCTCGATGAAAGTAGGTAGGTGGCTGTAACCCATGCGTTGATCGAAAGGACCGGCACCCGGGTAAATGATCGCGTCGCTGGGGCCGTTTTCGACCTGATAGGTCAGCTGCGCGGCGTAGCGGCTCAGTTCGCTGGACTGGAAGTAGGCGGTGCGCAGTTCATGGATCAGCAGAGCCGCGCCGATCACCAGCAGAAGCATCAGGATGACGCCGACTGCCCAGCGCACAGGGTGGGACTGCCGCCGAGGTTCGAGCTGCACCGCGGTAGCGGCTTTGCGCTCGCTTACAGGCGGTGCTGGGTCGGATCGCCATAGTGCGCCCATAGTGAGTTGGCCCTGGCTTGTCCTTTATCACTAGCGTAGTCGCTGGGTGGCGGCGTGCCCTGTCCACTGAGCAGAAAACTCGTGTCGGAACGTGAACGACGATTGCAGGCGGGCGCTCTACGCCGGGCATGATCCTTGGCGCAGAATCTGAACCCACGGGTGGCAGGCGGGTCAGGATGCAATCAGCAGGAGGAAGCATGATGCGAACACTCGAATTGGCCGGCGCTCAGGTACCGGTGATAGGTCAGGGTACCTGGCGGATGGGCGAGAATCCGGGGCAGCGGCGGGCCGAGGTGGCGGCGTTGCGCGAGGGGCTCGAGCGTGGCCTGCGCCTCATCGACACGGCCGAGATGTACGGCGAGGGCTGTGCGGAGGAGGTGGTCGGCGAGGCCATCGCGGGTCGCCGCGATCAGGTGTTTCTGGTCAGCAAGGTCTACCCGCACAACGCCAGCCGCGCGGGTGTGACGGCGGCCTGCGAACGCAGCCTGAAGCGCCTGGGTACCGATCATCTCGACCTGTATCTGCTGCACTGGCGCGGGCAGTATCCGCTGGCGGAAACGGTCGAGGCCTTCGAACGGCTGCGCGAGCAGGGCAAGATCGGCCGCTGGGGCGTGTCCAACTTCGATCTCGATGATCTGGAAGAACTCGGTGATCCAGCCTGTGCCACCAACCAGGTGCTCTACAACCCGCAAGAGCGCGGCGTGGAGTTCGACCTGTTGCCGTGGCAGCAACGCCAGGGCATGCCATTGATGGCTTACTGTCCGCTGGGGCAGGGTGGGGCGCTGCTGGCCAATCGAGCCATGGGGCAGGTCGCACAGCAGCATGGGGTGAGTGCCGCGCAGGTGGCACTGGCCTGGGCCCTTCGTCAGCCGAATGTGCTGGTGATTCCCAAGGCCGGTGACCCGCTGCATCTGGCCGAAAATGCCGCCGCTGCCGACCTGCAGCTCAGTGAAGCCGATTTGCAGGCGATCGACGCCGCCTACCCAGCGCCGGCGCGCAAGCAGCGGTTGCAGATGGTGTAGGGATGGTTGGGACGCAAGACGGCCGTAGGATGGTATTGAGCGAAGCAATACCCATCAAGGGTTCGGCGTAGAGTCCCGATTGCCCGGCAAGGCCGTAACCGATTCGCGCCGGGGCGACGCTCCTACTCGATCAGCGGTGTTCGTTGACCCGGTAGCCGCGCCACTGCGGCGAATGGCGCAGGCGCCGCCAGATGTGCGACAGGGCCGCAACCGATTCGCGCCGGTGCGACGCCCCTACTCGATCAGCGGTGTTCGTTGATCCCGTAGGAGCCGCGCCCCGCGGCGAATGGCGCTGGCAGCGCCAACCCATGCGGCAAGACAGCCGCGATGTTGGCGCTCTTCGCGCTGCACCGAAGGCACGCCCGCCCTGCGCAAGAAGGGCGAGCGTATTGGCTCAACCGGCGACCAGCACTCGAATCGCTTCCAGGCGCAGGGCGGCCTTGTCGAGCATGGCCAGGCCCTGTTCGCGTTGTTCACGCAGCGCTGTCAGTTCGCTGTCGCGGACGCTCGGGTTGACTGCTTGCAGGGCGGTCAGGCGGGCCAGTTCCTCGTCCAGCTCGGCGGCCAGGCGACGTTTGGCCTCGCTGACGCGTTCGACATGGCGTGGCTGGATCTTCGCTTCACCGGCAGCGATCTGCGGGTTGAGCGCATCACGCTGCGCCTGTACGAACTTGTTGGCGCTGGCACGAGGCACGCTTTCCAACTGGTCGTTGAGGGTTTCGAAGGAGACCTTGCTGGCCAGATCGTTGCCATTGCCATCGAGCAGGCAGCGCAGCGCCGCTGGCGGCAGGTAGCGACCCAGTTGCAGGCTGCGTGGTGCGACCACTTCGCTGACGTAGAGCAGCTCCAGCAGCACGGTGCCGGGCTTGAGCGCCTTGTTCTTGATCAGCGCCACCGAGGTGTTGCCCATCGAGCCGGAGCGCACCAGATCCATGCCGCCCTGCACCATGGGGTGTTCCCAGGTGAGGAACTGCATGTCCTCGCGCGACAGCGCCAGGTCACGGTCGTAGGTGATGGTCACGCCTTCGTCGTCGCCGAGCGGGAAGCTGGCATCGAGCATCTTCTCGCTGGGGCGCAGGATCAGGGCGTTGTCCGAGTGATCCTCGCTGTCGATGCCGAAAGCGTCGAACAGCTGCTCCATGTACATCGGCAGGGCGAACTGGTCGTCCTGCTCGAGGATCGCTTCGACCAGCGCTTCGCCTTCACCGGCGCCGCCAGAGTTGAGCTCCAGCAGGCGGTCGCGACCGGCGTGCAGTTCGCTTTCCAGGCGCTGGCGCTCGGCAGTGGCTTCGTCGATCAGCGCTTGCCACTGACCATCGTCGGCGTTTTCCAGCATCGGCAGCAGGCGGCTGCCGAACTGATGCTGCAGGGCGTTACCCGTCGGGCAGGTAGCCAGGAAGGCGTTCAGCGCCTGGTGATACCACTGGAACAGACGTTCCTGCGGGCTGTTTTCCATGTACGGCACGTGCAGCTGGATCTTGTGCTTCTGGCCGATACGGTCGAGACGGCCGATACGCTGCTCGAGCAGATCCGGATGCGCCGGCAGATCGAACAGCACCAGGTGGTGAGCGAACTGGAAGTTGCGGCCTTCACTGCCGATTTCCGAACAGATCAGCACCTGGGCGCCGAATTCTTCATCGGCGAAATAGGCGGCGGCGCGGTCACGCTCGAGGATGCTCATGCCCTCGTGAAACACCGTGGCCGGAATGCCGGAGCGCACGCGCAGGGCGTCTTCCAGATCCATGGCGGTCTCGGCGTGAGCACAGATGACCAGTACCTTGAATTTCTTGAGCATCTTCAGGGTGTCGATCAGCCACTCGACACGCGGGTCGAAGCGCCACCAGCGCTGCTCGTCCTCGATCTCCGCCTGGCCCTGGTAGCTGACTTCCGGGTACAGCTCGGCATGCTCGCCCAGCGGCAGCTCCATGTATTCGTCGGGGCTCGGCAGCGGGTAGGCGTGCAGTTCGCGCTCGGGGAAACCCTGCACCGCAGCACGGGTGTTGCGGAACAGCAGGCGGCCGGTGCCATGGCGGTCGAGCAGCTCGCGAGTGAGGCGGGCGCTGGCTTCGCTATCACCGTCGGCGACCGCGGCGAGCAGGGCTTCACCCTCGGCACCCAGGAAACCCTGGATGGTCTTGTGGGCCTCGTCGGACAGGCGACCCTTGTCGAGCAGCTCCTGTACGGCTTCGGCGACCGGCTGGTAGTTGGCGCTTTCGGCGCGGAACGCGGCCAGGTCATGGAAACGGTTCGGGTCGAGCAGGCGCAGACGTGCGAAGTGGCTGTCCTGGCCAAGCTGTTCCGGGGTGGCGGTGAGCAACAGCACACCAGGGATCACCTCGGCCAGTTGCTCGACCAGGCTGTATTCGCGGCTGGCCTTTTCCGGATGCCAGACCAGGTGGTGGGCTTCGTCGACCACCATCAGGTCCCAGCCGGCGGCGAACAGCGCGTCCTGGGCCTTTTCGTCCTCGCACAGCCACTCCAGCGCGACCAGTGCCAATTGCGCGTCTTCGAACGGGTTGCTGGCATCGCTCTCGATGAAGCGTTCGGCGTCGAACAGCGCCACTTCCAGATTGAAGCGTCGGCGCATTTCCACCAGCCACTGGTGCTGCAGGTTTTCCGGCACCAGGATCAGCACGCGGTTGGCGCGCCCGGAGAGCAGCTGGCGATGGATCACCAGGCCGGCCTCGATAGTCTTGCCCAGGCCCACTTCGTCGGCCAGCAGAACGCGCGGGGCGATGCGGTCGGCGACTTCACGGGCGATGTGCAACTGGTGGGCGATGGGTTGTGCACGCACGCCGCCCAGGCCCCACAGCGAGGATTGCACCTGCTTGCTGGTGAATTCCAGGGTGCGGTAGCGCAGCGAGAACCAGGGCAGCGGATCGATCTGCCCGGCGAACAGGCGGTCGCTGGCAAGGCGGAACTGAATGAAGTTGGACAGCTGGGTTTCCGGCAGCGTGACGTTCTGGTTCTGCGCGTCGAGACCGTGGTAGACCAGCAGGCCGTCGACATCGTCGACTTCGCGCACGGTCAGCTTCCAGCCTTCGAAGTGGGTGATCTCGTCGCCCGGAGAGAAACGCACGCGGGTCAGTGGCGCATTGCGGGTTGCGTACTGGCGGGTTTCTCCCGTGGCCGGGTAGAGCACGGTGAGCATGCGGCCGTCCTGCATGAGGATGGTTCCCAAGCCCAGTTCCGCTTCGCTGTCGCTGATCCAGCGTTGCCCCGGTTGATACTCCGCCATGCTGCCTGTCTCCACCTGTGAAAAAGCCGGCTATGGTACCGGAAACGCCGGGCCTCGGCCAAAGGTGCATGCTGTGGATTTGGCACTTACTGACGGATGCCCGGTCAAAAGTGTAGCCACCGTACGCTAAAGTCGCCCATGCGACTGCCGACAAGACTCCAAAGGGAGTTCATCCATGTTGCCGCCGATTCCCCACAGCCTGGTTCCAGTCACTGCCCAGCAGGACGTGGTCAAGCCGCGCCCGGAAATCGCCCCGGTAACCCCCACCGCCGAGGCGGCCCAGGAGGATGCGGTCGGTCTCGACAAGCGTCACCCCCAGGAAGTGGAGGAGCGCTTGCGTGAAGAACAGCGTCGTCGCCAACGGCGTGGTTACAGCGCGGCGGAGCTTGCCGAAGGCGATGTCGATGAAGCCGACGAGCCTGCCATCGAGCAATTGCCTCGTCAGGGGCTGTGGGTGGATGTCGAGGTTTGAGCGGCATCGATCCCACCCCGGCTGATCTGTTCGACAGCCCGGATCTGAACCTGGCGGATGCCGACCTGCGCTATCTGCCTGCCTGGCTCGACCGCGCTACGGCGGATCACTGGCTCGAGCGACTGGTCAGCGAGACGCCCTGGCAGCAGCCCGAGGTCGTGCTCTATGGCCGTCGTCATCCGGTGCCGCGGCTGACCGCCTGGTACGGCGACACCGACGCGCGTTATCGCTACTCCGGCATGACCCATCAGCCGCTGCCCTGGACACCGCTGCTCGCCGAGATTCGCCAGCGTCTGGTGGAGATGCTGGGCTGCCCGCTCAACGGTGCGCTGCTCAACTATTACCGCGACGGTCAGGATTCCATGGGCTGGCACAGCGATGACGAGCGCGAGCTGGGCGATGAGCCGTTGGTGGTGTCCCTGAGCCTGGGAGGCGAGCGCCGCTTCGACCTGCGCCGCAAGGGCCACAACCGCATCGAACATTCGCTTACGCTGGCGCATGGCTCGCTACTGGTCATGGGCGGCCAGACCCAGCATCATTGGCAGCATCAGGTGGCGAAAACGCGCAAGCCGTGCGCGCCACGCCTGAACCTTACGTTTCGTCTGATCCGGGCGCCGCTATGAGCAACGATGTGAAACTGATCGACTTCACCGCCGAGCGCGACAAGCGCATCCATGACCTGCGCGACAAAAAGCTCGAAGAGATGCGCAATGCCTTCGAGCAGGCTCTGCCGATGCCCAAAGGCAAGAAGAAGTCCAAGGGCAAGCCGAAGAAGCGCTGACGGTTCGCCGCGCCGCATGCGGCTGTCGCCTGCCTTGCTCTGCTGATTTCCCGTCGCGCATCCCGCTCGTGGCTGCGCGCAGCCTCCCGTTGACCCAGATCACCTGCTTCCAGCCGTTTGCAGCCGGCGCAGCGCTGCCCTTGATCTGGATCAATGGCCTCAGGCGCTGCGCTGTTAACGTAGCCCCATACCCGAGCAACGGATGCAGGAGGCAACATGTTCGTCGACGTGGTGGTTCTCGCCGGTATCGGCACCGTGGGACTGATGGTCCTGTTCTGCGCCGGGTTCACGTATTTCATCTGGAGAGACGCCAGCAAGAAAAAGCCGCGCTGAATCCGGATTCACGAGCACGCAAGGCATTGGGGCGACTTCGGTCGCCCTTTTTTTCGTGCGCATTTTTTCAGGCGAGCGCATGTGAAAGCGAGACAGCCCTCTGGACAGCATATAGTTAGCTAGCTAATAATTTGCCTTTCTGCACGGAGGCGGAACCGTTTCGCCACGGCTATGTTCAGACAAGTGCCGCTTTTCAGGTAACCAGCGTGTCAGGTAACCATCGTGCGTGATTCCCTGCTGGCGTTCATCGCGCCAAGCCCGCAAGCCATTCAGTTCGCGATCAAGACCCTGCTCGGTGGCGGTCTGGCGCTCTGGCTCGCGTTGCGTTTGGGGCTGGAACAGCCGCAGTGGGCATTGATGACCGCCTTCATCGTCGCTCAGCCATTGTCCGGCATGGTGGTGCAGAAGGGCCTGGCGCGCCTGCTCGGCACCCTGGTCGGGACCTTCATGGCGGTGGTGATGATGGCGCTGTTCGCCCAGACCCCACTGCTGTTCCTGCTCGCCTTCGCGTTGTGGCTGGGGATGTGCACGGCAGCTTCGACCATGCTGCGCAGCGCCTGGTCCTATGCCTTCGTGCTCGCCGGCTACACGGTGGCGATCATCGGCCTGCCGGCCATCGGCAAGCCTCATGTGATCTTCGACGAGGCCATTGCCCGTTCCACGGAGATCTGCCTGGGCATCGTCTGCGCCACGCTCAGCAGCGCCTTGCTGTGGCCGCAGCGGGTCGAGCGCCAGCTGGCGCAGCAAGCGCGAGATGCCTGGCAGACCGGCATCAAGGCCGCGCGTCAGGCGTTGACCGGCGAGGCAGAGGCACGTCAGGGGCTGCTGGAAGCGCTGGCCCGTATCGTCGCCGTGGACGCCCAGCGTGAGCACGCCTGGTTCGAAGGGGAGCGCGGCCGCCAGCGCGCCATTGCCCTGCGCGTGCTCAGTCGCGACCTGCTTGGCGTGCTGCGCTTGGCCCGTGGTGTGGCACGGCAATGGCGGCAGTTGAGCAGCAGCGAAGCCGAAGCAGTCGCCCCGTGGCTGCAAGGGGTGGACGAGCGCTTGCAGCAGGCCCAGGGCGATCTGCCGGTACTGATAGAACGCCTGCGCCAGGCCGCGCAGGA
The DNA here is from genome assembly GCF_030209025.1 of Pseudomonas sp. MEJ086. Taxonomy (NCBI): domain Bacteria; kingdom Pseudomonadati; phylum Pseudomonadota; class Gammaproteobacteria; order Pseudomonadales; family Pseudomonadaceae; genus Pseudomonas; species Pseudomonas sp. MEJ086. The sequence goes on along the minus strand of NZ_JARVSV010000020.1, from coordinate 237,015 downwards.
CGATGAATTGAACAGCGGCCAGCAACTGTGCCTGGAGCGCATGGCGGTGTTGCTGCTGCGCATCGAGGAGGCCAGCCGGGCCCTGCTCGCCGTCGAGCAGGGCAGGGCGCCTGCCGATGCACCGCGTGCGCTGTCCTGGCATTACGATTGGCAGAGTGCCCTGGTGTATGGCTCGCGCAGCGCCCTCGCGTTTCTCACGCTGGCGAGCTTCTGGCTGGCCACCGCCTGGACCCATGCCACCGGTGCCATGCTGCTGGCCTGCGTGGTCTGCAGCCTGTTCGCCCGGCTCGAAGCGGCGCCGCAGATCGGCATGATGTTCCTGCGCGGCATCCTTTATGCGCTGCCGGTGGCGTTCTTCGTCGGGCAGATCCTGATGCCGCAGATCGACGGGTTCGTCATGCTCTGCCTGGTGCTCGGCGTGCCTTTGTTCTTTGGTGTACTGGGAATGGCGAAGCCGCCGATGGCAGCCACATCGACAGCGTTCTGCCTGCACTTCATCGTGCTTTGCCTGCCCGCACCGGGTGTCGGTTACAACGTCGAGTTCTTTCTCAACGAGGCGCCGGGCATGCTCTTGGGCGTCGGCATCGCCGTGCTGGCGTTCCGCCTGGTGGTGCTGCGCAATCCGGTGTGGCATGGCAGGCGCCTGATGCATGCGATTCTGGTGGATCTCGGCCGCCTGACCCGGCGCGAGCTGGGCCGTGCGGAAAACTGGTTCGGTGGGCGCATGGCCGACCGCTTGCTGCAGCTCGCCCGGCATTATCCGGCGCGGCCGGATCAGGCGCGCAGCCGCTGGGACGACGGCGTGGCCGGTCTCGATCTGGGGGACGAACTGCTGCACCTGCGCGCCTGCCTGGCCAATGCCGATCCCGAACTGGCCCGCTCCCAGCGCCGTTTTCTGCGGCGTCTCGATGATGTGCTGGAGCGCGGCCCTGCACCGGGCCGCGAGGATGACCTGAACGGCCCCGTGGCGGATCTGCAGGATGCCCTGCGCGCCTGTGCGCCCAGTGTCGATAAACGCTTGGCCGAGGCTGCACTGCTGCAATTGCGAAGCGGCTGGCGCCACTGGTGCCACCTGAGAGGAGAAGCCCATGGGCTTGCATGAATGGTCGCTGGGCGGCGTATTGCTGAGCCCCATGGCGGCCTATGCGGTATTGGCGTTGCTGCTCACCGGCGTATTGCGCATGGGGCTGCAGCGCGTGGGATTGGCGCAATGGATCTGGCACGAAGCCCTGTTCGATTGCGCCCTGTTCGTCTGTGTCCTGGCGGCAATCATCGCCGTTCTGGGAACTTGAGGAGAAACGACATGCGTTCGACGATTCGCGTCGGCATTACCCTGGCCATGGTGGTTGCGGCGGTTCTCGCCGGCTCCTGGATCTGGCAGCACTACATGTATTCGCCGTGGACCCGCGATGCCCGGGTACGTGCCGACGTGGTGACCATCGCGCCGGACGTATCGGGCTGGGTGGTCGAGCTCGAGGTGCGCGACAACCAGCAGGTGAAGGCGGGCGATCTGCTGATGAGCATCGACCGTGACCGCTACCAGGCCGCAGTGGAAAAGGCTCAGGCCGTGGTGGATATCCGCAAGCAGCAGCTCAGCCTGCGTGAACACGAAGCCTCCCGGCGCGCGCGCCTGGGCTCCCAGGCGATCAGCGCGGAACTGCGCGAGAACGCGCAGATCAACGCCGAGATGGCGCGCAGCGAATTCCGCGAGGCCCAGGCCGACCTGCGTATCGCCCAGCTCAACCTGGCGCGCAGTGAAGTGCGCGCGCCCCGTGACGGTCAGGTCACCAACCTGGTGCTGGCGCAGGGCAACTACGTGACGGCCGGCCAGTCGGTGATGGCGCTGGTGGATACCAACTCGTTCTACGTGCAGGCGTATTTCGAGGAAACCAAGTTGCCGCGCATTCAGGTCGGTGCGCCGGTCGAGGTCTGGTTGATGGGCGGCGAACAGGAGATCCGTGGTGAAGTGGAAAGCATCAGCCGTGGCATCACCGACCGCAACGCCAGCCCGGACGGCCAGTTGCTGGCCAATGTCGAACCAACCTTCAATTGGGTGCGCCTGGCCCAGCGCATCCCGGTACGCATCAAGCTCGACGGCATGCCCGAAAACGTCCAGTTGAGTGCCGGCATGACCGCCAGCGTGCGGGTGGAATGACCGCTTCCGTAGCCCGACTGGAGTGTTACAGAGCGGCCGCAATCGTTTTCGCGCCGGGGGCGACGCTCCTACGGTCGGCGGAAATGGCGCATTTGCGTAGGAGCCGCGACCTCGCGGCGAATGGCGGTAGCGATGCGGTGTTGTGAAATGGCCGCCATCGTTTTCGCGCCGGGGGCGACGCTCCTACGGTCGGCGGGAAATGCCGCATTTGCGTAGGAGCCGCGACCCCGCGGCGAATGGCGGTAGCGCTGCGGTGTTGCGGAGCGGCCGCCATCGTTTTCGCGCCGGGGGCGACGCTCCTACGGTCGGTGGGAGATGCAGCATTCGTGTAGCCGCGCCCCGCGGCGAATAGTTCGGGCAACACCGATATCGAGTTTTGCCCACGATTCGCCCCGGGGGCGGGGCGCCTACGAATGCAGTGTCTGGCGATCCGGTACGCGTGCGATGCTCAACCGCGCTGCACGCTCGCCGGGGTTCTGCGCATCAGCACTTCGCCGTGGCGTACCGATACCAGGGCATGGCCCTGGGTGCGAATCATCTCGTAGTCGTCGGGGGCCGAAAGAATCAGCAGGTTGGCCGGGCGACCCACTTCGATGCCGTAGCGCTCACCCAGGTGCAGGGTGCGGGCGCTGTTGTCGGTGATCAGGTCCAGGCTGCGCTTGAGGTCTTCGTAGCCGAGCATGTGGCAGATATGCAGGCCGGCTTCGAGGATGCGCAGGATGTTGCCGTTACCCAGCGGGTACCAGGGGTCGACGATGGAGTCCTGGCCGAAGCACACGTTCATCCCGGCGCGGTCGATCTCGGCCACGCGGGTCAGGCCACGGCGTTTCGGGTAGGTATCGAAGCGGCCCTGCAGATGAATGCTTTCGGTGGGGCAGGAGATGAAGTTGATCCCTGACATCTTCAGCAGGCGGAACAGTTTGGAACAGTAAGCGTTGTCGTAGGAGCCCATGGCGGTGGTGTGGCTGGCGGTGACGCGCGCGCCCATGCCGCGCACGCGGGCTTCTTCGGCCAGCACTTCGAGAAAGCGCGATTGCGGGTCATCGGTCTCGTCGCAGTGCACATCCACCAGGCAGCCGGTGCGCTCGGCCAGGTCCATCAGGAACTTGATCGACGACACGCCCTGGTCGCGGGTGTTCTCAAAATGCGGGATGCCACCGACCACGTCGGCGCCCAGCTCCACGGCCTGCTCCATGAGCGCGCGGCCATTGGCGTAGGACTCGATGCCCTCCTGGGGAAAGGCGACGATCTGCAGGTCGATCAAGTGGCGGGTTTCCTCGCGCACTTCGACCATCGCTTTCAGCGCGGCCAGGGTCGGGTCGGTGACGTCGACGTGGGTGCGCACGTGCTGGATGCCGTGGTCGACCAGCATGTCGATGGTCTTCTTGGCGCGGGTCTTGGTGTCCTCGTGGGTGACCAGGGCCTTGCGCTCGGCCCAGCGTTCGATGCCTTCGAACAACGTGCCGCTCATGTTCCAGCTCGGCTCACCGGCGGTCAGGGTCGCGTCCAGGTGGATATGCGGTTCGATGAAAGGGGCGATCACCAGGTTGCTGGCTGCGTCGAGGTCGCCTTCGGTCGCATTGACTGCAGCCGGCTGTGCGGTGATGGCGGCAATCTGTGAGCCGTCCAGCGCGATGTGGAAAAGACCTTCGCGGCCACGCAGGCGGGCGTTGACGATGTTCATGGGGTACTCCTTGGCAGGCTATGAGACGACAGGCGGCGAATCAGCAGGGCGATGCTGATATTCAGCCGGTCGTGCGGATCATCGAACGAGCAGCCAGTCAGCGCTTCGATACGCTGTACACGGTAGCTCAGGGTGTTGCGGTGCACGCCCAGGCGTTGTGCGGCCAGGGCCAGGTTGGCGTTCTCGAAGAACCAGGCTTCGAGCGTTGGCATGAGCACCGGCTCGTGGCGTGAATCATCGCCGATCAGTGGCCCCAGCGTACGCTCGACGAAGCGTTCCAGCAGGCTGCGGTCGCGGATCGCGGCGAGCAGTTCGATCACGCCCAGCTCGTTGAAGCTGCACAGCCCCAGCCGCTCCGGGAAGGCCTGGGCGGCGACCAGTGCCTGGCGCGCCTGACCGAGGGCCCGGGCGAAGCGCTCGGGGGGATGGCTGCCACTGCTGAGGCCGAGAACCGCGTGTTGCGGCTGCAGACGTTCGTCCAGTTCGCCGAGCAGCTCGGTCAGCAGCTTGCGGTTGCGTTGCTCGTCCTGGCTGCTGGTGCAGGGCAGCAGGGCGATCCAGTGCTCGCCCTGGCTGATCAGCGGCAGGGCGTCGCCGAGGCGCTGCAGGCACTGTTCCAGGCGTTGCTGCAGGCACTGGCGGTTGTCGCGCAGCAGGCGTTCACCGCTGTCGGCAGCCTCGCCGTCGAACAGGCGCTCGCCGTTCTGCAGGCGCAGCAGCGCGATCTGGCGTGGCACGCCCAGCGGCAGGTCGAGGCTCGCGGCGCGCTGCAGCAGGATCTCCAGGGATTGATAGTCACCTTCCAGCAATTGCTCCAGTACGTGCTGACGCGAGCTGCCGAGCATCTGTTGCTGGACCAGCGCGGTACCGATGGCCTGGGTCACCACCACCATCTTCAACTGGTAGGGCTGCTCCAGCAGTGGCAAGCCGAGGCGATCGGCTTCGGCCACCACCGTTGCCGGGATGCTCTGGATGTACTCGGCACCGGTAAGAATCACCAGGCCGGCCGTAGCCCGCTCGACTGCCTGGCGTACCAGAAGCAGCAGGTTGGCCTCATCGCGGGGGTGGTTGATCCCGGTGACGAAAACCAGTTCGCCGCCCATCACCCAGTCGGCGATCTCCGCATTCTCCGCTACGTAAGGCCAACGCACCGGGTTGCCCAGTGCTGTCTGGCCCGCGCGCAGGCGCAGGTCATGCAGGCCGGGCAGGGCGAGTACATCGGCGACGCTCAGGCTCATGCGCGAGCGACCTGAGCGCGGGCGGCGAGCAGTTTCTTCGCCTCGAACAGGCTGACGTACACCAACGCGGCGACGGCGATGCCGACCAGCGGCGCGACCCAGGGCGAGAAGTAGGCGCACAGCGAACCGACGGCATAGGCGCCCAGGCCGACCCAGTTGAACGCCGGCAGGCGGGTCTCGGCGAGCAATGGGTACTTGCCTTTATGGCCGTAGAAGTAGTCCGCCATGATCACGCCGCCAATCGGCGGGATGATCGAGCCGAGCAGGATCAGAAAAGGGATCAGCATCTCGTACATGCCGCCGATGGCCAGCAGCGTGCCGATCCCGGCGCCGACCACGGTCACCGTTTTGCGGCGCCCGGTGCGCAGCAGGTTGCAGCCGGCTGCGGCGAAGTTGTAGATGGTGTTGTCCTGGGTGGTCCACAGGTTGAGGAACAGCATCACCACCGCCGCCATCGACAGCCCCTGCAGGACCAGCACTTCGACGACGTCCGGTTGCTGGTAGACGATGGCGCCATAGGCACCGGCAACGATCATCAGGCCATTGCCGAGAAAGAACCCGACCATGCTGGCGATCACCGCGATACGCCCGGTGCGGGCGAAGCGTGTCCAGTTGGTGGCCTGGGTGGCGCCGCTGACGAAGGTGCCGAAGACCATGGTGATGGCCACGCTCAGGGTCATGCTCTGGGTCGGTTCGATGGCCATCAGCGCGCCCATGCCGCCGATGTCGTCGGTGGCGATCCACAGCGAGCAGAGCAGCAGGGCGAGCATGGCCGGCACCGAGATCCGCGACAGGATGTCCAGGCCCTTGTAGCCGATGAACGCGGTGATGCAGAAGGCGAAGCCGAACAGCACCATCAGCGGGATGATCAGGCTTTCCGATAGACCGAGAATCTTCACCAGCACGATGGCGACCGTCGCGGTGCCCCAGGCGTACCAGCCGATCTGGGTGAAGCCCAGCAGCACGTCGGACAGCTTGCTGCCCGCCTCGCCGAAGCAGAAACGGCCCATCAGCACCGAGTTCAGGCCGCTGCGGCAGGCGATCAGGCCCAGTATCGCGGCATAGGTGCCGAGCAGCAGGTTGCCGATGACGGCTGCCCAGATCAGGGTGGTGAAATCGAAGGCCATGCCGATCTTGCCGCCAGCGAACATGGTGGCGGTGAAGAAGGTGAACGAGAACAGCATGATCGAGGTGGAGAACAGACCCTTGCGGGCGCCTGCTGGAACCTCGCTCAGAGGGTAGTCGCTGTCGGTGGTGGGGTGCGTCATTGCCTGGCTCCACGGAGTGAGAGAAGGCATGGCTATAGCAGGCGACGTGCCAACCGATCGGTTTGGCGGGTCGTACAGTGCCGGTTGTGCGGGTTGCACAAGGAAATGCGCTTTTCGGGCGTTTATGAGGATTTTATTTGTGAGGTGTAAACAGTTTTGACTCGGCTTGGTGCGTGGCGAAAGGGCCATGCACCAAGACGGTCACCGGTCCGTACGCAAAGCGCTTTGCCAGGGCGCTTCGATACGACTCGCTCAGCGGGTGCCGAGGAAGTCGCGCTTGCCGATATCGACACCGTTGTGGCGCAGGATCGCGTAGGTGGTGGTCAGGTGGAAGTAGAAGTTCGGCAGTACGTGATCGAGCAGGAAGGCCTGACCCTGGAAATGGGTCTCCTTGTCACGACGTTTGAGGGTTACGGTGCGGTCTTCGCTGCCGTCGAGCTGCGCGGCGCTGATGCTTCCCACGAACTCCAGCACCTTGGCGATGCGCGCCTGCAATTCGGCGATGCTGGTTTCGTCATCGGCGTGGCTCGGGGCTTCTACACCGGCCAGCAGGGCCGCACCGCTTTTCGCGGTATCGCAGGCGATCTGCACCTGGCGGCTGAGCGGGAACATATCAGGGGCCAGACGTGCGTTGAGAAAGACGCCTTGCTCGATCTTGCGGGTTTCGGCGTTGGCCGCAGCGATACCCAGGATGGTCGACAGGTTGTTCAGTTGGCGGGTGAAGACCGGAATCGAGATGCTGTGCATGGACAGGGACATGGTGTGCTCCAGAGAGATGCGTGGGCGCAGATCGGCTGACCTGCGCAGGATATGAACAAGCAGGCGCTTGAAAAACGTAAGCGAGGCCGCCAGCGCAATACCGATGGCGGCCCCGCACAAACAGGCGAAAAAGCGACCGGGGTCGCGCTCGACCGTACGATTAGTACATGAGCATTTTGCACCTGTTTTTAACGCTGCGATGGCAACGCAGGTAGTTTCAACAGCCTGCTAGCCGATAGTGATCGGCGGCAGGGTGGCCAGCTCTACAGTAAGCGCTTTGCGTGGCGCAATGATTTCAGCCTCGCCATCGACCACCAGTTCATCGTTCTGGTTGAACACGCGGGTGGCGATCAGCACGCGAAATTTGGGGCGCTTTTCGAGAATTTCCAGGCGCACGGTGAGGGTGTCGCCCAGTTTCACCGGCTTCTGAAAGGTCATCTGCTGGCTGACGTAGATGGTGCCAGGGCCGGGCAGGGTGCAAGCCACCGCGGCGCTGATCAGCGCGCCACTGAACATGCCGTGGGCGATGCGCTCCTTGAACAGGGTGGTGGCTGCGTATTCGGCATCCAGATGCACCGGGTTGTGGTCGCCGGAAACGGCGGCGAACAGCAGGATGTCGCGCTCTTCAACGGTCTTGCTGTAAGTGGCGGTCTGGCCGACGTCGAGATCTTCGTAAGGGGTGTTGCTGCTCTGTGTCATGGAGTGGGTTCCTGAGGATGTAAGGGTCGCTGCTGGGGCTGCTCGAGCGTTTGTTCCAGCCAGTCGATCAGGTCGCGGGTGACCTCGTCACGATTGAGCTCGTTGAGCAGCTCGTGGCGGGCCTGGGGGTAGCGTTTGAGTGTGGTACGGGCATGCCCCGAGCGGCTCAGGGCGTCGGCCAGGTCTTGCAGGCGCTGGCCCTGGCTGACCGGGTCGTGGTCACCGCCGATGATCAGCAGCGGCAGCCTCGGGTCGATCTGTTTCAGGTTGGCGCTCGGCGTGATCCGCTGCAGGCCCTCGAGCAGATCGAGCCACAACTGGTTGCTGCAACGGAATCCGCACAGCGGGTCGGCAATGTAGCGGTCGACCTCTGCCGGGTCACGGCTGAGCCAGTCGAAAGCGGTACGGGCAGGTTTGCAGGCCTTGTTGAAGGCGCCGAACGACAGCCAGTGGATCAGCGCACTGCGGCCGTTCTTGCCCTGGCGCCAACGCTCGAAGCGGGCAATCAGCGTGGCAGACGTGTAGAGGCGCAATGGCTGGTAGTTGGAGCCACTGAGAATCGCCCCCTGCACACCGCTGCTCTGGTGCATCAGATAAGCCATGGCGATGTAGCTGCCCATGCTGTGGCCGAACAGGAAGATGGGCGTCTGCGGGCACTGCTGACGAATATGGTGATTGAGCGTCGAGAGATCGCCGACCACTCGTGCCCAGCCATCCTGATCCGCGTAGTGACCCAGGCTGCCATGCTGCGCCGTCTGCCCATGGCCGCGCTGATCGTGGGCGTAGAGTTCGAAACCGGCCGCGACCAGTGCCTGGCCAAAACGGGCATAACGGCCGCTGTGCTCGGCCATGCCATGGGCGAGCATCACCACCGCCCTGGGCGCGCCTTCGGCACGCCAGTGGTTGACGTACAGAGGTACGCCATCACTGCTGTCGAGCCAGAAGGTGTGGTGCTGCATGGCAATTCCTTGAGCCTGCGGGTGGCGTGCATTGTAGACCGTGCAGGTGCTGAAATTCACGGTATTGATTGTAGGTTTGCGAGTAGGTGGTCGGCTGCTAAGTTCTCTGAGGCTCAATGATATTCAGGGAAATGAGGACAACAACAATGCAGCCTGATTTCTGGAACGACAAACGCGCCGCTGGCGTGCCCAACGATATCGACATGAACGCCTACGGGTCGGTGCTCGAGGTGTTCGAGCGCTCCTGCAGGGCCTTCGCGGACCGGCCCGCCTTCAGCAACCTGGGCAGAACCCTGAGCTATGGCGAGCTGGACCGGCTTTCCGGTGCCTTCGCCGCCTACCTGCAGCAGCACACCGACCTCGAGCCGGGGGATCGCATCGCCGTGCAGATGCCCAACGTGCTGCAGTACCCCATCGCCGTATTCGGGGCGATGCGCGCCGGGCTGATCGTGGTCAACACCAACCCGTTGTATACCGCCCGGGAGATGCGCCACCAGTTCAAGGATGCCGGCGTGCGTGCGCTGGTGTACCTGAACATGTTCGGCAAGCTGGTGCAGGAGGTGCTACCCGACAGCGAGATCGAGTACCTGATCGAAGCGCGCATGGGGGACCTGCTGCCCACGCTCAAGGGCTGGCTGGTCAACACCGTGGTGAGGAAGGTCAAGAAGATGGTGCCCGACTACCATCTGCCCCAGGCGCTGTCGTTCAAGCGGGTGCTTCGCGAGGGTGCCAGCCTCTCGGTTCGCCCGGTCACCGCCACCCATGACGATATAGCCGTACTGCAATACACCGGCGGTACCACCGGGGTGGCCAAGGGCACCATGCTCACCCACGGCAACCTGATCGCCAACATGCTGCAGGCCGATGCCTGCATGTCCCAGCACGGGCCTGACGGCACTGCGCTGATGAAGCGTGGCCAGGAAGTGATGATCGCGCCGCTGCCGCTCTATCACATCTATGCCTTCACGGTTAATTGCATGTGCATGATGGTCAACGGCAATCACAACGTGCTGATCACCAACCCACGGGACATTCCGGGTTTCATCAAGGAGCTGCGCAAATGGGACTTCTCCGCGCTGCTGGGGCTCAACACCCTGTTCGTGGCGCTGATGGATCACCCTGACTTCAAGACGCTCGACTTCAGCCACCTCAAGGTCACCAATTCCGGCGGCACCGCGCTGGTCAAGGCCACTGCCGAGCGCTGGCAGAGCCTGACCGGCTGCGCGGTGGTCGAGGGCTACGGGCTTACCGAAACCTCGCCGATCGCCAGTGCCAACCCCTATGGCGAGCATGCACGGCTTGGCACGGTGGGCATTCCGGTGCCGGCCACGGCCTTCAAGGTCATCGACGACGACGGCAACGAGCTGCCGCTGGGCGAGCGGGGCGAGCTGTGCATCAAGGGGCCGCAGGTAATGAAGGGCTACTGGAATCGGCCGGAGGCCACCGCCGAGGTGCTGGACCGCGAGGGCTGGTTCAAGTCCGGCGATATCGCGGTGATCGATGAAGGCGGCTACGTGAGTATCGTCGACCGCAAGAAGGACATGATCATCGTCTCCGGCTTCAACGTGTACCCCAACGAGATCGAGGACGTGGTGATGGCCCATAGCAAGGTGGCCAGCTGCGCGGCGATTGGCGTAGCCGATGAAAAGTCCGGTGAGGCGGTCAAGCTGTTCGTGGTCAAGCGCGACGAGAGCCTGACGGCCGAGGAGCTCAAGGCTTACTGCAAGGACAACTTCACCGGCTACAAGGTACCGCGGCATATCGTCTTCCGGGACGCGCTGCCGATGACCAACGTGGGCAAGATCCTGCGGCGCGAGCTGCGCGACAATCCATAAGGGCTCCTGAAACCCCGACTGCGCGATGACATCCGGGAGCCCGACCCGGGTGTCCTTCGCTCGCCCCAGGCAGCGCGAGCGAGGCCGATGAGCTGCAGCGGTCACTTCTCTTTGACGTACATCTGCGATTGCCAATCTGGTCCGGCAGGAAAAGCTGCAGGCGTCTATCATGGGCGTTGCCTGCCGTTCGATGATTTCTGCCAATCGATCCCGAGTGAAAAAAGTTTTGTGACCGTTTGTTTTATTATGGTCACTTTCAGTACTGTCCGGCCTTTTCGAGCTCTGGTCGGTATCTGGCAACTCTGCTACTCTCGGCCCGCTTCGCGCCTCACAGGGGCGAACAGGCAGGCATACATACAACAAACAACCGCATACGCGGTGAAGACAAGCAGTTGCTTAGGAGTGGGTGTCCATGACCGAAAACTTCTGGACGGACAAGTATCCCGAGGGGATCGCGGCCGAGATCGATCCCGACCAGTACCCCAACGTTCAGGCGGTGCTGAAGCAGTCCTGCCAGCGTTTCGCCGACAAGCCCGCTTTCACCAATCTGGGCAAGACCCTGACCTACGGCGAGCTGTTCGAGCTCTCCGGTCACTTCGCTGCCTATCTGCAGCAGCACACGGATCTGCAGCCCGGCGACCGCATCGCCGTGCAACTGCCCAACGTTCTGCAATACCCGGTAGTGGTTTTCGGCGCGCTGCGTGCCGGGCTGGTGGTGGTCAACACCAACCCGCTGTACACCGCCCGTGAGATGGAACACCAGTTCAAGGATTCCGGCGCCAAGGCGCTGGTCTGCCTGGCCAACATGGCCCATCTGGCCGAGCAGGTAGTCCCCAAGACCGGCGTGAAGACGGTGATCATCACCGAGGTCGGCGACATGCTGTCGCCAATCAAGCGCCTGCTGGTCAACGCCGTGGTCAAGTACGTGAAGAAGATGGTGCCGGCCTACAGCCTGCCTGCCGCCATCAAACTCACCGACGCCCTGAGTCAGGGCCGTGGCAAAGCCGTCAGCGAAGCCAACCCCGCCGCCCACGAAGTCGCCGTGCTGCAATACACCGGCGGCACCACCGGCGTGGCCAAGGGGGCGATGCTCACCCACCGCAACCTGATCGCCAACATGCTGCAGTGCCGCGAGCTGATGGGCTCCAACCTCAACGAAGGCAACGAGATCCTGGTGGCGCCGCTGCCGCTTTACCACATCTACGCCTTCACCTTTCACTGCATGGCGATGATGCACTGTGGCAACCACAACCTGCTGATCACCAACCCGCGTGATCTGCCGACCATGATCAAGGACCTGTCCAAGTTCAAGTTCAGCGGTTTCGTTGGCCTCAATACCCTGTTCGTGGCGCTGAGCAACAACGAAGGCTTCCAGAAGCTCGACTTCTCCAGGCTCAAGGTCACCCTGTCCGGCGGTATGGCGCTGCAGCAAGCGGCTGCCGAGCGCTGGAAACAGGTGACCGGCTGCGCCATCTGCGAAGGTTACGGCCTGACGGAAACCAGCCCGGTAGCGTCGGTGAACCCGATTACCAATATCCAGCTGGGCACCATCGGCATTCCGGCACCGTCGACCCTGTTCAAGGTGATCGACGATCAGGGCAACGATCTGGCGCTGGGGGAAACCGGCGAGCTGTGCATCAAGGGCCCGCAGGTGATGAAGGGTTACTGGCAGCGCCAGGAAGCCACTGACGAAGTGATCGACGCCAATGGCTGGTTCAAGACCGGTGACATCGGCATCATCCAGCCCGATGGCTACATCCGCATCGTCGACCGCAAGAAGGACATGATTCTGGTGTCCGGCTTCAACGTCTACCCGAACGAGCTGGAAGAAGTGCTGGTGACCCTGCCAGGCGTGCTGCAGTGCGCCGCCATCGGCGTACCGGACGAGCGCTCCGGCGAGTCGATCAAGGTGTTCGTGGTGGTCAAGCCGGGCATGACCCTGACCAAGGAGCAAGTCCTGCAGCACATGCACGACAACCTCACCGGCTACAAGCGACCCAAGCAGGTCGAGTTCCGCGAGAGCCTGCCGACCACCAACGTCGGCAAGATCCTGCGCCGCGAACTGCGTGATGAAGAACTGAAGAAACTCGGCAAGAAGTAGCCCTGCGCGCTGTCACGAAAGGCCCTGCACTGCAGGGCCTTTCGCGTTGTGCGGGCGGCGCTTCCTCGACACTCGTCGCTTGGCGTTGAGCGAAGCGACACCCAGGGCGAATTTCCGGGTGTCGCTACGCTCGACCCAGGCTAAGCAAGCACACTCCGGTTACTCGGCTTTCAGATACCGCTCGTAAAACTCCAGGGTTGCCACGTTCTTGTCCTTGGACTCGAACATGATGTCGAAGCGGTCGAGGAATTGCAGGACGTACTCGTTCGTCCACTGGTTCCACATGCGCGCGCTGTGGCCATAGAGCTCGCGCTTCGGCACGACCTTCAGCACCTCGGGCATTTCCAGCTTGCGCTCGGCGCTGAGCCCCAGCTCCTGCAGGCTTTCGTGTGGCTGCGAGAGGTGCATGGTCGGCCGTACGCCGCGCCAGCTGTCGATGATGCGCGCCACACGGTCAGCGTGCGGGTCGATGTAGTCGTCCTCATGGATCCAGCAGTGGTGCACGTCCAGCACCACCGGCGCCAGATCGGCCAGGGCCAGGCAGGCGTCGACGCCGTAGGTCTTCTCGTCGTTCTCGAAGGTGATGCAGTGGCGCGCTTCCTGAGACAGGCGCGCCCAGACGGCGCGAGTACCTTCACCACCCAGCTTGCCGGCGATGTGCAGGTTGCATTTGAAATCCTGAAACTGACGGCCGTAGCCCATCATGCGGATCATGTCGGCGTGGTACTCGAACTCGGCGATGCTGTTCTCGACCACATCCGGGCGGTCGGAGCCGAGCACGCAGTACTGGCCAGGGTGCATGGACAGACGAATATTCGCCGCGCGGGCGGCATCGCCTATCGCCGCGAAGCCTTCGATCAGGCGCCGCTGGATGGTCGGGTCCTGATAGAAGGCGCTGACCTTCGGGTGGCTGTAGAACGGCAGCAGGTCGCTGCTCAGGCGCAGCATCTGCAACGGCTTCGGCAGGCTGGCGACATAGGCGAGCAGACGCAGTTGAGCCTGCAGGTTGTGCTCGACGATCTCGACCAGCTTGGCGTGCGCGGCCGCCTGGGCGACGCTGTCCATCCAGCGCAGGGTGGTGGTGCGCGGGTTGAACGCCGCCTCGATGATTTTCAACTCGCCGGCCGGCAAGCTGCGATCAGGGTGGCGGTATTGGCAGGCGAAGCCGACGCGGGGTGACGACATGTGGAACCTCGGAAATGAAAAAGCGCTGTTCGGCATCGGACACTGACGACAGCGTGTGACTCACAGATTAGTTGCGCACCCAGCGTTGTCGCGTCCAGCCACTGAAGGCATCGACGGCGAGTACCAGCAGCACCATGGCTAGGATCACGGTGCTGGCCTGGGCCTCCTGGAACAGACTGAGGCTGACGTACAGCATCTGGCCTAATCCGCCTGCGCCGACGAAGCCCATGACCGCAGCCATACGGATGTTGTTTTCCCAGCGATACAGGGTGTACGCCAACAACTGTGGCCATAGGGAGGGCAGGGTCCCATAACAGAATGCCATCCAGGCCCCTGCGCCCTGTAGGCGGATAGCGGCCGCCGGTTCCGGTGGCGTGTTTTCCAGTGCTTCAGCGAATAGCCTGCCGAGCACACCGGTGGTGTGCAGGGCCAGGGCCAGGGTGCCGGCGTTGGGCCCCAGGCCAGCGGCCAGAACCATCAGAACGGCCCAGACCAGCTCCGGAATGGCCCGCAGCGCGTTGAGTAGCAAGCGCGTGACGCTTTGCAGCAGCCAACCCAGGCGACCGGCCGCGGGCAGGGCGAGGGACAGCCCCAGTACGGCGGCGAGCAGGGTGCCGAGTGCCGACATGGCCAAGGTTTCCCTGGCGCCTCGGACGGTGGCCTGCACGTGCTCGCTACTCAGGTCCGGGCTCATGAAGCGCAGCACGTAGCTACCCATCTGCGCCAGGCTGTCGCCGCTGAACAGGCCGAGCAGATCCAGGCCAAGATAGAGGAAGGAGCCGATCACCGCGGCGGTGATGGTCAGCAGCAGCAAGCCATTGCCCAGGCGCCTCATGCGAATCTGCCGCGCAGCAGGCGGCTGAGCTGGTCGGCCAGCAGCACCAGCATCAGGAAGGTCAGCAGCATGCTGGCGACTTCAGCACCGGCGAACATGCGCATGGACAGATCGATCTGCTGGCCGAGGCCTCCCGCACCGACGAAGCCCATTACCACCGAAGCACGCACGGCGCATTCCCAGCGGTACACCGTATAAGAGGTCAACTCGGCTGCCGCATTGGGTAACACCCCGTAGGCGAATGCCGCGAGGCGCCCGCTGCCCGATTGCAGCAGGGCATGCATCGGCCGTTGATCCACCGATTCGAATATTTCCGCATACACCTTGCCGAGCATGCCCGCATAGGTGATCGCGATGGCCAGCACGCCTGCGGTAGGGCCCAGGCCGACCGCGCGCACGAACAGCAATGCCCAGACAATTTCCGGAACGCTGCGCAGAATGATCAACAAGCCGCGTACTGGCCAGCGCAGCCCCTGACCGAGCAGGCTGGGCAGGCCACCACGCGACGCCGCCGACAGCGACAGGGCGCGACTGGCCAGCAGGCTCGCCGGCACCGCCAGCAACAACGCCAGAGCCATACCAGCAGTGGCAATGGCCAGCGTCTGCAGGGTGGCTTGCACCAGCAACGTGAGGAAGTCGGCATCGTGTGCCGGCGGCCAGAAACCCTCGATAAAATTACCCATCGACTGGGTGCTCTCCGGCTGCAGCAATACCGACAGATCCAGCTCGGCCAGCTTGATGCCCGGCCATAGCAGAGCAATGGCCAGCAGGCTCAGGAGCAGGCGTGAACGTGCTGCGGGATCGCGTCGATCACCTCTCAGCATCGTGGCGCCCAGGCGCTGGTGGACGGCTCGCTGTACGGGCGGGCTGGCGGGGCGAGCTGATCGTTGGCATACAAGGCATCCAGGCGCTGCCTGTCGACCTCGGCGGTACTCAGGTCAAAGACCACCTGCCCATCGCGGATGCCAAGCACCCGCGGGAAATGTGCCAGGGCCAGTTCGACCGAATGCAGGCTGGCTACCAACGTCACCTGACGGGTCCGTGCGTGGCTGCACAGGAGGGACAGGGTGTGTTCGGCCAAGCGTGGATCCATCGCCGACACCGGTTCGTCGGCAAGCAGCAGCGCTGGTGCCTGATACAGCGCCCGGGCAATACCGACCCGCTGCAACTGGCCGCCAGACAGCTGACCGCAGCGCGCGAACAGCTTATCGGCCAGATCCAGCTTGGCCAGCTCGGCACGGGCGCCTGGAATATCCAGCGGGTGCAGCAGATTGAGCAGACTCTTGAACAGACCCCACTGGCCTAGCTTGCCGGCCAGTACTGCCGTGAGCACCCGCTGACGCGAGGGCAGTGGCGGGGCCTGATGAATCAGCCCGATACGTGCGCGCAGGCGTTGTCGCTGGCCACTGGACAGCCGCCAGGGATGCTCGCCGAGCACCTGCACTTCGCCCGTGCTAGGTGCCAGCGCGGTAGCCAGCAGGTTGAGCAGGCTGGACTTACCGGCACCGGACGGACCTATGATGGCCACCTGCTCGCCGCGCTCGATGTTCAGGTGCAGATCGTGCAATGCCTGAACACCGTTGCCGTGCGTGAGGCCGATGCCGGACAGCCGCAGGGTCATTTCAGCAGGTCGGCCGCGCGGGCAGCTTCTTCGATGCCTTTGTAGTTCTCGGGTTTGGTGTCGATGAAGCGGCTCGCCGCCTGCAGGTCGAGAATTGCCTTGTGCTCCGGGTTGGCCGGATCGAGTGCCAGGAAGGCCTGCTTGATCTTCTCGGCCAGCGCCGGGTCGAGGGTGCCGCGTACCGTCCAGTTGTAGTCGAAATAGGTCGGCGTGGTGGCGAACACCTTGACCTTGCTGGCGTCGACCTTGCCACTGTTGACCAGCTTGTCCCACACGCTGGCATTGAGTACACCGGCATCGACCTTGCCAGCCTGCACCCAGGCGGCAGTGGCGTCATGGGCACCTGAATAGGCGACTCGGCTGAAAAAGGCTTCTGGCTTGATGCCGTCCTGAAGCATGAAGTAACGCGGCATCAGGCTGCCCGAGGTGGACGATACCGAGCCAAAGGCAAAGGTCTTGCCCTTCAGGTCAGCCAGAGACTTCACGCTCGGGTCCGCGGTAATGAATTTGCTGGTGAACTGGGCATCCTGCTCGCGCTGTACCAGCGGGATCGCATTGCCGGTCTTCAGATGCACCTGCACGAAGGTGAAGCCGCCCAGCCAGGCCAGGTCGAGGCGATCAGTGGCCAGCGCTTCGACCACTGCGGGGTAGTCCGCCACCGGGACGAACTCTACCTTCATGCCCAATTGCTGCTCCAGATAGGCACCCAGCGGCTTGAACTTGCGCAGCAGTTCGGTCGGCGCCTCATCGGGAATGGCCGAAACGCGCAGAGTTTCGGCTGCGAAGCTGGTCAGGGCGGAAACGGACAGGGCGAGGCCGGCGGCGAGCGCCAGGGTGCGCTTGAGCATGGGACTTCTCCGGTTCAATAGCGGAAAAAACGAGAGGGTGTGTGCGGCGTGCTTGCCTGTGCGGTGATGCGCTGGAACCGCTCCGCTGGGGCTGGATGGACGTAGGGGCTGCCTGTACGCGACACGCGCGAGGCAAGTATAGGGGCAGTCGCCGCCCGCGGCGAGCGCCGCAGGGGCGACCTCGCGGGCTTAGCCGATCAGTCGGATCAGTTCGTTCAGACAGAGCACCACGAACAGTGCGGCGGCGATGCCCAGCAGGCCGTTGGACAGCCAGCCCGATCGCCACTCCATCGGGACCCGTTTCGAGTTGAGCAGCCAGATCAGCGTGAGTGCCAGGAACGGCATGAAGAACGCGCCGAAGGCGCCGTAGGCGATCACAAGGCCGAATGGCCGGCCCAGAGTGAGCAGTATCATCGGCGGGAAGGTCAGCCATAGCACGTAGAAGCGGAAGGCAGGAGTTCTTTCCAGGTCCTGCTGCGCACCCTTGGCCTGCTCGCCGCCCTGAACCTGGCGTACGAAGTCGGCGAACAGTAGCGACACACCATGCCACACACCCAGGATCGAGGAGAAGGTGGTCGCGGCGAAGCCGACGAGGAACAGGATGGACACCACGCTGCCGAAGCGCTCACGCAGGATTTCATCCAGGTCGAGCAGGCCGCGGTCACCGCCGGCGAGGGTGACCTGTGCGGTATAAAGCAGCTCGGCGCCCACGATCAGCATCGAAATCACGAAGATACCGGTCGCTATGTAGGCTACGCGGTTGTCCAGCCGCATCATGCCCATCCAGGCCGGCGTACGCCAACCCTTGGCTTGTACCCAGTAGCCGTAGGACGCCATGGTAATGGTGCCGCCAACGCCGCCGATGAGGCCGAGCGTGTAGATCGCCGAGCCTTCGGGAATGGTCGGCATCAGTCCGGTCAGCGCCTGGCCGAGGTTCGGCATGACCAGAATGGCGAGACCGACGACGACCACGAACATGATGCCGATGAACAGCTTCATGACCGTTTCGAAAGCGCTGTAGCGGTTGAACAGGACGAATACTGCGCCCGCGATTCCCGATAACGCTCCCCACATCCAGAATGGCATCACGTCCGGGAACAAGGCGGCCAGAGGCAGCGCCGTGGCGCTCATCGCCGTGCCGCCGTAAACGAAGCCCCAGATCACTATGTAGATACCGAAGTACCAGTACGTCCATTTGCCCAGCGAGCGCCAGCCTTCGAGAATCGTTGATCCGGTCGCCAGGTGGTAGCGTGCCGAGCCTTCTGCGAGGGCAATCTTCACGATGCAGCCCACGATGGCTGCCCACAGCAGTGCATAGCCGAAGCGGGAGCCTGCGATCAGGGTCGCCACGAGGTCGCCGGCGCCTACGCCGGTAACCGCCACCACGATGCCGGGGCCGATGAGCTTCCAGCGGGCCGCCGTGCTGCTTGGCGGGGTCGCATCGTTTGGTTCTTCCAGCGAAGGTGCGCGCGTCTCATTTTTGTTGTCGGTCATGTCATCCTCCAGTATGCAGGCGCTTCGGCATGTATCTGGAGCATAGACAGTCGGTGAGGCGTTGCTCACTGCAGTGGCTTGCAAAGCGCGCCGGGCGGCAGCCTGCAAGAGGCCAGGAGCGGCTCGACTCGTTCCTTTGCTCCGCGACGGCGCCCCCGGGCTGGTAGAATTCGCCCCTCTTCACGTGCGAGGTATCTTCATGAGTGAGCCGATCCGCCTGACCCAGTACAGCCATGGTGCCGGTTGCGGCTGCAAGATTTCCCCCAAGGTACTGGAGGTGATCCTCGCAGGCAGCGGCGCCCAGAATCTCGACCCCAATCTATGGGTGGGCAATGCCTCCCGTGATGACGCCGCGGTGTATGCGCTGGACGAAGAGCGAGGCGTGGTCTCGACCACCGATTTCTTCATGCCGATCGTCGACGACCCGTTCGACTTCGGCCGCATCGCGGCCACCAACGCCATCAGTGATGTCTACGCCATGGGCGGCGACCCGCTGATGGCCATCGCCATTCTCGGCTGGCCGGTCAACCTGCTGCCACCGGAGGTCGCATGTGAAGTGATCCGCGGTGGTCGCGCCGTCTGCGATGCCGCCGGCATCCCGCTGGCCGGTGGGCATTCCATCGATGCGCCGGAGCCGATCTTCGGGCTAGCGGTGACCGGTGTGGTGAACAAGCGCCACATGAAGCGCAACGACACCGCCCAGGTCGGCGACACCCTGTATCTGACCAAGCCATTGGGTATCGGCATCCTCACCACGGCCGAGAAAAGGGCCAAGCTACGCGCCGAGGACGTCGGCCTGGCCCGTGACTGGATGTGCACCCTGAACAAGCCGGGCAGCCGTTTCGGCAAGCTCGAAGGCGTCACCGCGATGACCGACGTGACCGGTTTCGGCCTGCTCGGCCACCTGGTGGAAATGGCGGACGGATCGGGGCTCAGCGCGCGCCTGGACTACGCCGCCGTGCCGCGCCTGCCGGGCGTCGAGCACTACCTTGCCGAGGGCTGTGTACCGGGCGGCACGCTGCGCAACTTCGACAGTTATGGCGAGCGTATCGAGGCGCTCAGTGACGAGCAGCGCGACCTGCTCTGTGATCCGCAGACCAGCGGCGGTCTGTTGATCGCCGTCAGCGAGCAGAGCGGTGCCGAGTTCCTTGCGCTCGCCGCTGAGCTGGGGCTGGAGCTGGCGCCCATCGGTGTGCTGGTCGAGCGACAGCGTCACGCGGTAGAGGTGTTCTGATGCGTGACGACGCCCACAACTACCGCGAGCTGTTTCTCACCGATGTACCGATGATGGATACCCGTGCGCCGGTGGAGTTCGTCAAAGGTGCCTTTCCCGGTGTGCTCAACCTGCCTCTGATGACCGATCTGGAGCGGCAGAAAGTCGGCACCTGCTACAAGCAGCACGGCCAAGAAGCCGCCATCAAGCTGGGCCACCAACTGGTTGGCGGCCAGACCAAGGCCGAGCGTGTCGAGGCCTGGGCAGCGTTCGCGCGGGCCAACCCGCAGGGTTACCTGTACTGCTTCCGCGGCGGGCTGCGCTCGCAGATCGTCCAGCAATGGCTCAAAGAAGCCGGCATCGATTATCCGCGGGTGGTGGGTGGCTACAAGGCCATGCGCACCTTTCTGCTGGAAACCCTCGAGCAGGCGGTGGCGCAATGCCAGTTCGTCATGCTTGGCGGCATGACTGGCACCGGCAAGACCGACGTGCTGGTGCAATTGCCCAATGCGCTGGATCTGGAAGGCCATGCCAATCATCGTGGCTCCAGCTTCGGCAAGCGCGCCACCGCTCAGCCTGCGCAGATCGATTTCGAGAACGCTCTGGCCGTCGACATCCTCAGAAAGCGCGCAGCGGGTATCGAGCAATTCGTGGTCGAGGACGAAGGCCGTATCGTCGGCAGCTGCAATGTGCCGCTGGGGCTGTACCAGGGCATGCAGGGTTATCCGCTGGTCTGGCTAGAGGACTGTTTCGACAACCGTGTCGAGCGCATTCAGCGCGATTACGTGGTCGATCTTTGCGCCGAGTTCATTCGCGTGCACGGAGCGCAGCAGGGCTTCGACATGTTCGCCGAGCGCCTTTTGCAGAGCTTGAACAACATCCACAAACGTCTGGGGGGCGAGCGTCACCAGCGTCTTCTGGCGATCATGCAGGCCGCGCTGGCCGAGCAGCAGCGCAGCGGCAAGGTTGACCTGCACCGCGGCTGGATCGAAGGCCTGCTGCGCGAATATTACGACCCGATGTACGCCTATCAGCGTGACAGCAAGGCCGAGCGAATCGAGTTCGCCGGCGACGAAGCATCGGTCACTGCGTATCTGCGTGACCGACACGCCTGACCACCTCAGCCGGTTCGCGTGCGGAAGTGCCCGCTACCCGGCTTGAACCGCGCGGCCATGACCATCAGCGCCAGAGTGGCGACGGCCATGGCCAGCCAGCTCAGGCGCAGGTCGTCGGTGTACTGGCGCAGCAGGCCCGCCAGCAGTGGGGCGCAAGCGGCGATCAGGTAGCCGCCGCCCTGCACGAAGGCCAGCAGATCGCCGGTCTGGCGTGGGTCGTCGAGATGATCCTGGGCCACCACCAGTGACAGCGGGAACAGCGCGCCGATGCCGATGCCCACGAGGATGCAGATCGGCACGACCCACTGCAGCGGCGCGATCAGCAAACCAAGCAGCCCCGCCAGCAGTGATGCCAGCACCACGCCGAGCAGAATGCGGCGGTCCGCGAAGCGCGCCAGCAGGCTCGATGCCAGTAGCCCGGCGGTCACCTCGCAGAGTGTCAGTGCAGCCAGCAGCAGGCCGCTGGATTGGGCGCTCCACCCCAGGGCGGTGTAGTAGGGCGGCAACCAGGCCAGTACCAGGGTGTAGCCAGCGGTGCCCACCCCGAAGAAACTCAGCAGCAGCCAGGCGCGTGGCGAGCGCCAGAGCTCCAGATGCGGCAGGTCGGCCGTTGTCGCAGGCGCTTCGCCCGGTGCGGCGCGCCACCACAACGCGGCGGCTGCCAGGGCAGGCAGTGCCCAGGCCGCCAGTGCCCAGGACCACCCCAGCCATTGCGCCAGCAAGGGGGTGAGCGCCGCACCGAAGGCCGCACCGCCCATGATCGCGCAACTGTAGAAACCGATCAGGCGGCCGCTGTCCGCGGCGAAGCGCGCCTTGATCAACCCGGGCAATAACGCCTGCACGAAGGCGATACCGGCGCCGGCCAGCAATGCGCTGACGATCAGTGGCGTTGCCTCGGGCAGCAGCCCGCGTGCCAGGCAGGCCAGGGCGATCAGCAGCACGCCGAGGAAGATGCCAGTGCGCTCGCCGAAGTAGCGGCGCAGGGTGCTGGCCGCCAGTGCACCGAGGCCCATGATGACGATGGGCAGGCTGGTCAACAGGCTGGCACCAATATGGCCCAGGCCGCTGTCGAGCTGGATGCGGTCGAGCAGCGGGCCGACCGCCGCCAGTACCGGGCGCAAGTTGAGGCCGAGCAGCACGATAGCGATCAGCAGCAGCGACTGGCGTTTCATCGTTTGTTCTCCTGGGCACCACGCCAGGCCACCAGCAGCACGCCACCGACGATGCACAGCGCCGCCAGCAGCATGTTCAGGCTGCCGCGCTCGTCCAGCAGCGTCACCGCCATGGCCGCGCCCAGCATTGCCGCCACCGAGCCGATCTGGCTGAGATACACCGCGCCAGCGAGCTTCTGCAGCACGAAATACAGCGCGTAGACGATGGCGAACAATGCCATCTGCACCAGCAGCAGGGTGATCGCCAGGCCGCTGTCCAGGGTGGGGGCGAGCCTGACGTCGAACAGTGCCAGCGGCAGCAGGAGCAGGGCGCCGCCGAGCAACATGCCGGGCGCCAGCGACAGGGGGCTGGCACCCGTTGGCCAGTAGCGCGAACGGTAGATATTGCCCAGGCCCAGAAACACCGGCACGGCAAGCGCGGCGACTATCCATAGCAGCGGACTATCGCCACTGTGCAGCTTGTCCAAAGCCAGCAACAGGCTGCCGCCCAGACCAATGCAGATACCCAGCAGGCGCACGCGGCTCAGCGGCTCCATGCGCAGCGCCAGAGCCAGCAGGTAGGTGATCAGCGGCGGAAACGCCAGGCACATGGAGGCGAAGCCGGCACCGACGTGGGGAATCGAACTGAACAGCAGGCCATTGGGCAGGGCGATGCTGAGCAGGCCCGAGGCCAGGTAGTAGCGTTGCAGGCGAGGGGTCAGGCCGGGCGCTTCGCCACGCAGGCGGGTGAACACCAGCAACAGCAGGCCACCACCCAGCAGGCTCCACAACAGATAGGCCACCGGTGCCCAGCCCGCCGCACTGGCCAGTTTCACCAGATTGCTGGTCAGCCCCATCAGTGCGCCGATGGCGAGTAGCAGCACGAGTGCCAGCAGGGGGCGTGAATTGGCAGGTGACATGGCTGGCCTCATCCGATGAATACGTTAAGATGGCAACATTCTTTTTGAAAAGTATCTTGATGGCAAGATAAATCGAGGGCGATATGCAAGATCGTGCACAACTGGCCGCCGCGCAGTGGCAACAGCAACGCCCGGATCTGGACGGGTTCTCCATGGCGGTGATCGGTCGGCTGGGTGAACTGTCCCAGGTGATCAGCCGTGATCACCTGCTGCCGTTCTTCGCCGCGCACGGCCTGCAGGCCGGTGAGTTCGACCTGCTCGCCACCCTGCGCCGATCAGGCGAACCCTACGCGCTGATGCCCACAGCGCTGTACGAGAGTGCGATGATTTCCTCGGGCGGCATGACCAGCCGCATCGACCGCCTGGAAAAGGCCGGGCTGATCGAACGCCGCCGCCACCCCAGTGACCGTCGCGGCATTCTGGTGGCGCTGACGCCGGCAGGTTTTGAACTGATCGACAGCATGCTCGGTGCCCACGTCGATAACCTGCAGCGCGTTCTGGCTGCCCTCAGTGACGAGGAAAAACAGCAGTTGCATGCACTCACTGGCAAACTGCTGGGCAACCTGCAACCGGTTGAATGAAAGGAAGCGAGCCCATGTCGCTCACGGCATTGATCATCGGCGTGATTGGCCAGTTGTTTTTTGCGGGCCTGCAGGGCCTGATCGTGGTCTTTTCCGCCGCGGCGCTCGCCAACAACAGCGAACTGACACCCTTCCAGGATCGCCTGCTGGCGAGCCTGATGCTTCTGCTACCAGCTGTCTCGATCTTTACCGCGTGCCTGCTGATCGTCGGCTACCTGAACACGGCGCCCTGGCTGTCCAACCTGTGGCATTTGCTGCCAGTCACAGGCTTCGGGTTGTACCTGCTGTTTCTGCTCTATGTGAATCACTGATGCAGCACGTAGGGTGGACGACGCCTTATCCGTCCACCATTGGGTGGTAGAGGCGCTGCATCACTAGAACGCGATCCACCATACGGCCTGTGGGAACGGGCCATGCCCGTGATTTCGCGCGCATGGCGCGCTCCCACAAAGGTGCTGCAGCCATCAGCCGTAGGGTGGACGACGCTTTATCCGTCCACCATTGAACGGTTGCGGCGCTGTATCACTAGAATGCGATCGCGATCCACCGTACGGCCTGTGGGAACGGGCCATGCCCGTGATTTCGCGCGCATGGCGCGCTCCCACAAAGGCGCTGCAACCGCCAGTCGTAGGGTGGACGACGCTTTATCCGTCCACCATTGAACCGTTGCGGCGCTGGATCATTAGAGCGCGATCCAGCGTATGGTCTGTGGGAACGGGCCATGCCCGTGATTTCGCGCGCATGGCGCGCTCCCACAAAGGTGGTGCAACCATCCGTCGTAGGGTGGACGACGCTTTATCCGTCCACCATTGAACGATTGCGGCGCTGGATCACTAGAACGCGATCCACAGTACAGTCTGTGGGAACGGGCCATGCCCGTGATTTCGCGCGCATGGCGCGCTCCCACAAAGGTGGTGCAACCATCCGTCGTAGGGTGGGCGACGCTTTATCCGTCCACCATTGACCGGTTGCGGCGCTGTATCACTAGATGCGATTCACCGTACGGCCTGTGGGAACGGGCCATGCCCGTGATTTCGCGCGCATGGCGCACTCCCACAAAGGTGCTGCAACCGTCAGTCGTAGGGTGGACGACGCTTTATCCGTCCACCATAGGGTGGTGGCGGCGATGCATCACTAGAACGCGATCCACAGTACGGCCTGTGGGAACGGGCCATGCCCGTGATATCGCGCGCATGGCACGCTCCCACAAAGGTGGTGTAACCATCCGTCGTAGGGTGGACGACGCTTTATCCGTGCACCATTGGTTGGTGGCGGCGATGCATCACTAGAACGCGATCCACCATCCGCTTTGTGGGAACGGGCCATGCCCGTGATTTCGCGCGCATGGCGCGCGCCCAAAGGTGTTGCAGCCATCAGCCAGATCGCTCCGCCCGCTCCCGTACGGTCAGTTCTGCGCCTACAGCCGGTGATGCTCGACCAGAAAATCCACGAACAGCCGCACTCGCGCCGGCATTGCCGAGCCGCCCACGAACACCGCGTGAATAGGTTCCCGGTCGCCCGGGTTCCAGGCTTCCAGCAGCGGTATCAGGTCACCGCGCTGCAGATCCTCGCTCACGCTGAACTCGCCAATGCGGGCGATGCCGGCACCTACCCGTGCGAGTTGTGCCAGCGCTTCACCGCTGCTGCATTCGATGTTGCCGCTGACCTTCATGAAAAACTCGTTTCCCTCGCGCACGAACGGCCAGTTGGGCTCGGCACGGCGAAAGTTGAAGCGCAGGCAGTTGTGCTTCAACAAATCTTCCGGCTCCTGGGGCGTGCCGTGGCGCTGCAGATACTCGGGCGAGGCCACCACCACCTGGCCGGTGTCGCCGATCTTGCGCGCGGTCAGCGGGCTGTCGGGCAGATGGCCAAAGCGCACCGCCACGTCGGCCTGGCCGCCGAGAATGTCGACCACTTCGTCACCCAGGGTCAGGTCGACGGTGATGTTCGGGTAACGCGCGCTGAAGGCCGCCACCAGGGGAACGATGGCCAGCCGCCCATGACCAAGGGCGGCGCTGACCCGCAAGCGGCCCCTGGGTACGCCCTGGTCGGCGATGGCGTCTTCGACCTCGGCCATGTCCGCCAGAATACGCCGGGCGCCGCGCAGGTAAGCCTCGCCCTCGGTGGTGAAGGTGATCGCCCGGGTGGTGCGTAGCAGCAAGCGAGTGCCAAGACGCTGCTCGGTACGCGCGATGATCCGACTGACCGCCGAGGGTGTCAGCCCCAATGCACGCGCGGCGGCCGACAGGCTGCCTTCCTGCGCCACCGTGACGAATACGCCCATTTCACCTGACCGACCGTTGAAGTCCATTTGTGCTCCGTAAGCAAAGGTGCTTTCCAGAAATGCAATCTACCGCATGAAAAGGCTTGATCGTAGCATTCGCAGCATAGATAAGGAGCCTCTCATGCAGATCAATCCACCCCTCGTAGCACTCGCCATTGGTGCCTTCGGCATTGGCGTTACCGAGTTCGCCCCCATGGGCATGTTGCCGAGCATCGCTGCGGATCTTGGCGTATCCATTCCTGCCGCAGGCCTGCTGGTCAGTGCATACGCCCTGGGCGTACTGCTCGGCGCGCCGCTGATGACCCTGACCACCGGCAGAATTCCCCGGCGCTATCTGCTGATCGGCCTCATGGCGATCTTCACCCTGGGTAACCTGATGTCCGCCCTGGCGACCGATTACTACAGCCTGATGGTCGCCCGGGTGGTCACCTCACTGAACCATGGCGCGTTCTTTGGCGTTGGCTCCATCGTCGCCGCCAGCGTGGTCGCCCCGGAAAAACGTGCTGGCGCGGTGGCGGCCATGTTCATGGGCCTGACCCTGGCGACCATCGGCGGCGTACCGCTGGCTGCCTGGTTTGGCGAAGTGTTCGGTTGGCGCACCGCATTCTGGGGGATCACCGGCCTCGGCGTGGTGGCCATGGCCGCATTGTGGTTCGCCTTGCCCAACCTGCCGGCGCCGAAAAGCGTCGGTGTAATGGCCGAAGTTCGCGCACTGGGCCGTGGCCCGGTGCTGGGGGCGTTGGCCCTGACCGTGGTTGGCTCGAGCGCGATGTTCACCGTATTCACTTATATCGCGCCGATCCTCAGCAGCGAGACCCACGCGTCCACCGCCTTTATCACCGCCATGTTGGTGCTCTATGGCGTGGGTCTCACGCTGGGCAACATGTGGGGTGGCAAGGCCGCCGACCGCTCCATCGACCGCACCCTGATCGTTTCGCTGAGCGTGCTGATTATCGTCTTGCTGGCGTTCACCGTGTTGATGCGCTGGCCGCTGCCGGCCGCCGTGGCCATCCTGATCTGGGGCATCGCCAGCTTCGCCATCGTGCCGCCGCTGCAGATGCGCGTGATGGAGGCCGCCAAGGGCGCCCCCAACCTGGCCTCGGCGGTGAATATCGGTGCCTTCAACTTCGGCAACGCGATTGGTGCGGCGCTGGGCGGCGCGGTGATCAACGCAGGGCTGGGCTACCCGGCGATTTCCCTGGCGGGTGCTGCGATGGCGGGGCTGGGGCTATTGATGGTGCTGGGCTTTGCCTGGCGTTCCAAGGCCGTAGCCGCTGCGGTGGCTTGAGAGAGGGGTGATCAATCCTGTGGAGTCCGGTTCAATGGCGTTGCTTGCGCTAGCCGTAGTGGGTTGGCAGAGCGTCAAACCGGATGAAAATACGTTGCAGCGGCGCGCGCAGACCGCAATTGGCGAACCCGTGAGTCAAGTCTCCAACGTCCGTAGCGGCGGCCAGTCGACCTACTTCAACGTTCACACCACTCCCTCGATCGTTACTCCCCAATTATCGCTTTGCCCCAGACTCGCCTGAACGCTTGGCAATGACAGACGCCAGTATGGAGCGGGCAGGGCAACTGCCTGCTCGCTCCAATCCTTACCCCTGACGCGCTTCCCGCACTGCGGCCTTGTGAGCGGCCCGGACCAGATCCCAGGCATCTGCGCTAAGCAGATACGCGGCTTCGCTTATGTGTTGCACGTCCAGAGCGTCTGCCTGGGTAATGTTCATGGCGGCGAGACTATGCAGCAGACCGCGCACCGCTCTGAGGCGCTGTTCGACGCTTTCCTGCAGGTCCATGTAGGAGCAACTGCCATCGATCAGCATCACCGCTGTCGTGGTTGGGTTGCTGGAGAGTGGGAGGGGGTCAGTCATGGCGCTGGCCTCCGTTCTCGTAATCAACGGGGCAGAGTGCAGACGGATTGAGGGCGTATGTGTGCTTCATGGTTTAAAACTCCGTGTGTTGAAGAACTGCCAACAACCGTCGCCAAACGATTATGGGTGGCAGCTGTACGCGGGTTGGCGAACCGGGACACACGGAACCCGGCGCACCCGAAGGTGCCCCACGCACAGCCGCCATAACACGAAGTTACAGGCATGAAAAAAGCGCCTGCTTTCGGATGGTGGGCGCTTGTGCGCCGTGTGGTCTTCGAGTCGCCAAACCCGGTCGCTGAATTTGCAGCGACGTGCGCAGGTTAGCGTGGCAAATGTTGAAGGGCAAGCGGGTGGCTTGGAGCCAATTACCCTCGTTCAGAACCGGCATATGGTGCCCAGATGCGGGCAGCTTCCGACCCTGAGTCGCGTTAGGGAGGTAAGTGTTCTGATATCCTCGCGGATTGCTGAAAACGTGACGGCTTTCCGACAGAAGCTACCGCTCGAGATAAGTGCTGATAGATTTTGGTTCTCAGTGCTGGTAGATGAAGCTGCACACCATAAGACCCAAATACGAACGCCTCGAGCTCAGTAGCCCTCATTCTTGAGCAGCTAAAGTTACCTATGGCAAATTCGCCAGCTCTAGCGTGTCGAAGCGTTGGCTGCGCTCACCGGGGCGTCCTAAAATCCGTTCTTTTTACCAAACATTGGTTTCCGCATGGCCACGTACGACACAAGCGCTATTCGCCGTGAGTTAGGGGCAATTTCTTGGGAAGAGTTCTTTACTGCTTATGGCACGGCGTCTGATGTTCCTTCTGACATCGAACGCCTTTTCTCATCGGATTTTTCCATCGCAAAGCGGGCATCTCATCAGCTCTGGTGTGGGTTGTGCCATCAGCATGCATTCGTTTCATCTGCTGCTTTGCCTGCGCTACCCTTCTTGATGACCGCTCTCAATCAAGCGCCCGATAATTTGAAGATTGAAATCCTCGACATCATTCTGGGATTTGCCAAGTGCTCGAAGTTTCAATTGTCTCAAGATTGGGCTCTAAAACTCCGGGCAGAGCTGGTCAAGGAGCTAGGTTTTTTTGAAGTTCTCTCAACGTCGGGAAATCCTGAAGTGGCTGATTTTTCTGTATGGGTGTGCCAAGAGCTCTCCACAAATTAGAATGTCTAGTACGGCGTTGGTGCGAGCTGCGGTTGATTGCTTTACGTAAACGCTGTTTGTAACCAGCTACTCCAACGTCATGTGTGGCAGTGAGAGAATTTACAGAGGGCTTCAACAGATGGCTGTGAGTTCCCGGCTAAGCACAATCGACCCAGCATTTGAAAAAGCACTGGATGTCATGCCGGTATCTGAGCGCTCACTTTCCGTTTCTAAGGCCGTATTGTGGGTGGCAAAGGACCTTGGCCTTGATAGGCAGCATATGGACATGATGATTGAGCAGATGCAGGGCAGCCGCTTGCAGGCATTAGCTCAGGAGTTCGATGAGCGATATTTTGAGCTTCAAGACCTATGCGATCCTGATCATCTATATTGCTTCGCAAAGGCTCGCTGCTACAGTGCAGCTGCGTTCTTGGTGGAAGGGGATTTCTATGAAGCAATATATGAAGCAGTTTCTGCCACTAACAAGCCAAAAAAGATTCTGGCATTTCTTGAACATACTGAGTAGATAACTCTGTTCTTAGGTGTCTGGCGCGCGCATGAACGCTATCGACCAAGCACGCTCTCGAGTCCATTGCAGTCCTGAAGTTGCGCCGTGAACTCAAGCAGTTCTGTAAACGCTCAAGTCTTGCGCTTACGATGGCAGAGCGTGAGGAGATATCTCGTTGAATCGAAAAGGAGCGGATTTATTTATTAGGCAAGCTTACCGCTTCTGATCGAAGGCCACCGCTCGCCAACGCCCTCGCTCCCCGCCTTCCATCGACAGCCCACCCTGCACGCCTCACCCCGGAATCTGCGACAATCCCACCTTTTCCGCGACCGCCCGAGCCTGATGACCGACGCCCCCTTCGATATCGCCGCCCTGCAGAACAACCTCGACCACGCCATGATTGCCGACCGCCATCGTTTGCGTCGGCAGTTGCATGAGCTGCAGAAGAGGCCCGACGAGGCCAAGCAGGCGCAGTGGCTGGAGCGTTTTCAGGCGTCGTGCGCGAAGGTCGAGGCGCGGCGGTTGAGTGTGCCGGTGATGCGTTATGACGACGCGTTGCCGATCGCGGCCAAGCGCGACGAGATCAAGGCGGCGCTGGCCAAGCATCAGGTGCTGGTGATCGCCGGTGAGACCGGTTCCGGCAAGACCACCCAGTTGCCGAAGATCTGCCTGGAGATCGGCCGTGGCCAGCACGGCCTGATCGGCCATACCCAGCCGCGGCGGCTGGCGGCGCGTAGTGTGGCGACGCGGGTGGCCGAGGAGATCGGTACGCCGTTGGGTGAGCTGGTCGGTTATCAGGTGCGCTTCGAGGATCAGAGCAAGGACAGTTCGCTGATCAAGCTGATGACCGACGGCATTCTGCTCGCCGAAACCCAGCATGATCGCTATCTGGAAAAGTACGACACGCTGATCGTCGACGAGGCCCACGAACGCAGCCTCAACATCGACTTTCTGCTCGGTTACCTGAAGACCCTGCTGCCGCGTCGGCCCGACCTCAAGGTGATCATCACCTCGGCGACCATCGATCTGGATCGCTTCAGTAAACACTTTAATGATGCGCCCATCGTCGAAGTCTCCGGCCGTACCTATCCGGTGGAAACCTGGTACCGGCCGCTGGCGGCCGAAGTGGACGAGGAGGGCGAGCGCCTGCTCGACGACCTCACCGTCGATCAGGGCATTCTCGCCGCGCTGGACGAGATCGCCGCCCATGAGAGTGCCGAGGGCAAGCGTCCGGGGGATGTGCTGATTTTCCTGCCGGGCGAGCGCGAGATTCGCGATGCCGCCGAGGTGCTGCGCAAGGCCAACCTGCGCTTTACCGAAGTGCTGCCGCTGTATGCGCGGCTGACGCCTGCCGAGCAGCAGAAGATCTTCGCGCCCATGGCCGGGCGCAAGATCGTGCTGGCCACCAACGTCGCGGAAACCTCGCTGACGGTGCCGGGCATTCGTTACGTGATCGACAGCGGCACGGCGCGGATCAGCCGTTACAGCTACCGCGCCAAGGTGCAGCGCCTGCCCATCGAGGCGGTTTCCCAGGCCAGCGCCAACCAGCGCAAGGGCCGTTGCGGCCGGGTCGAACCGGGCATCTGCGTGCGCCTGTACAGCGAGGAGGATTTTCTCGGCCGGCCGGAATTCACCGACCCGGAAATTCTGCGCACCAACCTGGCGGCGGTGATCTTGCAGATGCTGCACCTGCGCCTGGGCAGCATCGAGGATTTCCCCTTCATCGAGCCGCCGGATGGCAAGGCCATCAGCGATGGTTTCAACCTGCTGCAGGAGTTGTCTGCGGTCAATCGCGAAGGGCAGCTGACCCCGCTGGGTCGCCAGCTGGCGCGCCTGCCCATCGACCCGCGCCTCGGCCGCATGGTGCTGGAGGCCGCCAAGCTGGGCAGCCTGCAGGAGCTGCTGATCGTTGCCAGCGCGCTGTCGGTGCAGGACCCGCGCGAGCGGCCGATGGATCGCCAGCAGGCGGCCGACCAGGCCCATGCGCAATGGAAGGATGTGGATTCCGACTTCGCCGCGCTGATCAACCTCTGGCGCGGCTTCGAGGAGAAACGCCAGGAGCTGGGTTCCAACCCGCTGCGCAGCTGGTGCAAGAAGAACTTCCTCAACTACATGCGCCTGCGCGAGTGGCGCGACTCCCATCGCCAGCTGGTGTTGCTGGCGAGGGACCTGCAACTGGGCGACAACGCTTCCCGTAGGAGCCCGCTTGCGGGCGATTCAGCGCCAGCAGGTCCAGCCGAAAAAGCCGTGCAGGCAGCGCCTACCACCGACACCAAGGTCAATGTGATCCTCCGTGAGCAGGCCGAGGCCAGTGAAGCAGCGCAGCGTGCCAAGGGCTATGCGGCCGTGCACAAGGCGATTCTCAGCGGCCTGCTCAGCCAGATCGGCCAGAAAGCCGAGGAGGGCGATTTCCTCGGCGCCCGCCAGCGTCGCTTCTGGGTTCATCCGTCGTCGGTGATCGGCCGCAAGAAACCCAACTGGATCATGGCCGCCGAGCTGGTCGAGACCACCAAGCTGTTCGCTCGCCAGGTGGCCAAGATCGAGCCGGACTGGATCGAGCCCCTGGCCGGTCACCTGATCAAGAAGAACCACTTCGAGCCGCACTGGGAGAAGAAGCGCGGCCAGGTGGTGGCGTACGAGCAGGTCACCCTGTACGGCCTGATCGTGGTCGGTCGCCGCCCCGTGCATTACGGGCCCATCGACCCGCAGGCGTCCCGCGAGCTGTTCATCCGTGAAGGCCTGGTGCGTGGCGAAATCAACAGCCGCGCCAAGTGCCTGAACGCCAACCGTGTGTTGCTGGAAAGGCTCGACGAGCTGGAGGCCAAGGCTCGCCGTCGCGACATTCTCGCCGACGAGGAAACCTTGTTCGCCTATTACGAGGCGCGCATTCCCGGGGACATCTACCAGACGGCGACCTTCGAGAGCTGGTACAAGCGCGAGAGCGGCAAAGATCCGCAGTTGCTGATGATGCGCGAGGAAGACGTGCTGGCCCGCGAGGCGCTGGAAGTCACCGCCGCCCAGTATCCCGATACCCTGCATATCGGTGAGCTGCAGTTGCCGCTGACCTACCACTTCGAACCCAACCACCCGCGTGACGGCGTGACCCTGCGCGTGCCGGCGCCGCTGTTGCCGCAACTGCCGGGCGAGCGCCTGGAGTGGCTGGTGCCGGGGCTGATCGAGGCCAAGGCCATCGACCTGGTGCGCGGCCTGCCCAAGGCGCTGCGCAAGAACTTCGTACCGGTGCCGGATTTCGTCGGCGCAGCACTGAGCAAGCTCACCTTCGGCCAGGGCAGCCTGCCGGAAAGCCTGGCTCGCGAGCTGCAACGCATGACCGGTGCGCGTATCGACGAGCAGGCCTGGGTCGAGGCGACCCGGCAACTCGAACATCACCTGAAGATGAACATCGAAGTGGTCGATACCCACGGCAAGCTGCTTGGCGAAGGCCGCGACCTGGCCGAGCTGACTGCACGCTTCGCCGAGGCCAGCCAGGCCGCGCTGGCCATCCCGCAAGCCGACAAGGTGCAGAAACCGGTGGAGGCCAAGGGCTTCGCCCAGGTCGCCGAGAAGACTCAACAGAAGGTCGCCGGGCTGTCCATGACCGTTTTCCCGGCGCTGGTGGAAGAGGGCGGTGTGGTCAAGGAAGGGCGCTTCCCGACCCAGGCCGAAGCCGAGTTCCAGCATCGCCGTGCCCTGCAGCGCCTGTTGCTGCAACAGTTGGCCGAGCCGGCCAAGTTCCTGCGTGGCAAGTTGCCGGGGCTGACCGAGCTGGGGCTGCTGCACCGCGAGCTGGGCCGGGTCGATGGGCTGGTCGAAGACATTCTGCTGGCCAGCCTCGACAGCTGCATCCTCGAAGGCGAGCAGCCACTGCCCCGTGACGGCGCCGCGCTGGCCGCCCTGGCCGAGAAAAAACGCGGTGCCTGGGCCGACCACGCCGAGCGGCTGGCCCGCCTGACCCTGGACGTGCTCAAACTGTGGCACGGCCTGCAGAAGCGCTTCAAGGGCAAGATCGACCTGGCCCAGGCGGTGGCGCTCAACGACATCAAGGCGCAGCTGGGCAATCTGGTCTATCCCGGTTTCGTCCGCGAAACCCCTAGCGAATGGCTCAAGGAGGTGCCGCGCTATCTCAAGGCCATCGAACAGCGCTTCGACAAGATCGCCGCGCAACTGCAACGCGACCGGGTGTGGAGTGGCGAGCTGGCCGGCTACTGGGAGCAGTACCAGGCGCGCCTCGGCAAGCACCTGCAAGAGGGCAAGCGTGACGCCAATCTGGTGCTGTACCGCTGGATGCTCGAGGAGTATCGCGTGTCGCTGTTCGCCCAGCAGTTGGGGACGAAGATGGCCGTGTCGGACAAGCGCCTGAGCAAGCAGTGGAGTCAGGTGGAAGGCTGATCTCGCCCTGGTAGCCTGGGCCGCTGTTGTGGGAGCGCGCCACGCGCGCGATTCTGCGTCTCTGCCCGCTCCACGCTAGCGGCTGAGCAGGGTAGCCATCGCCAGCTGCCGCCTGGACCGATGAGTTCTAACCGCAAGACAATCAAACGCCTTTCAGGCGGTGGAGCGCGATGTCTGGTTTTTCATGCGAGCGGGTCATAAACGGTCAGCTCGCTACCTCGGGGTTGCCTGAGCCGTTGGTGCCCTGGTGGAGTTTCACCAAAACCGTGCTGGCGGCGACCGCCCTGACCCTGGTGCGTGATGGGTTGGTGTCGCTCGACGAGGTCGTGCTGGGCGGCCCCTTCACGTTGCGGCAACTGCTGAAACACGAAGCTGGCCTGGCCGATTACGGTGAGCTTGCCGACTACCACGCCGCCGTTGCCCGTGGCGACGAGCCCTGGCCCGCCAGCGAAATGCTCGAGCGCCTCGATGCAACGCGTCTGCGTTATCAGCCTGGGGTTGGCTGGGGGTATTCCAATGTCGGCTACCTGTACGTCACCCGGTTGATCGAGCAGCTCAGCGGCACCTCGCTCGGGAGCGCCATCGAGCAGCGGGTGTTGCAGCCACTTGGCGTGCCCGAGGTTCGTCTGGCGAAGACCCCGGCGGACTTGCGCGACGTCGATATGGGCAGTGCAGCCGCCTACCACCCTGGCTGGGTTTATCACGGCTTGCTGGTGGGCAGCGTGTCCGCCGCCGCCTTGCTGCTGGACCGCTTGCTGGGTGGCAGCCTGCTGCCTGCCGAGCTGTTGGCGCAGATGCAGGAGCGGCGCGTGCTGGGTGGCCCGATTGCAGGGCGCCCCTGGACGGTCGCTGGCTATGCCCTGGGGTTGATGCGGGGCGATATCGAGGGCGGCATCCTGCTAACCGGCCACACCGGGGTAGGGCCGGGCAGCGTGATCGCGGTTTACCGCTGCACCACGGATGCCGGTACGGCGACCTGCGCGGTGTTTCAGAAAGACGCCCGTGAAGGCGATGTGGAAGCAGAACTGGTCGCCTCGCTTGTTGGCTGACGACTGACGCTTGACCCAGCCGCCAGCGCGGTGCCGCAAAGGTGGACGATAAAAGCGTTGTCCACCTTACGGCTGGGCCATCGTCGATGACCAGCGATCGGCCGTCGTAGGGCGGATGTCGCTCTTTACATCCGCCGTGCTGGATCGATGACGCGCGATCCACCCTGGGGTTGCTCGGGCAAGGCGTTCTTCTGCAGGCGTTGGGGATTTATTTCTGTTGTGCGTGGTCATTCACGGTGGATTGCGTGTTGCTTCGTCATGCTTGTTCAGCGACATCGCCACCGACCTGTGTGCACATAAGGAGCATGTGATGGAAATGAAGATATTGGCCAGCGGTATTGGCGCAGCTCTGCCCAAGACCAGCATTGGTTTCAGCCTGTTCAGCGGTGTGTATATCCAGCTAAGACGTTCGAGCAGCGACCAGCCGCAGACGTTCGGTATCGCCTCCGGTCCCGAGATCGGTGGCAACAGCGGTACGCTGATCGCCGGGCATATCGAAACGGCGTGGATGAAGATCGACACGACCAAGCACGCCTGGCTGTGCAGTCGCTCTTCACTGGTTGGCAAGCTGGGTGAGGTGGAACTGAAGGGGACGCTGGCCTTCAGTGGCACCGTGGACGTGAATTTCACGATCTATGACGCGAACAACGAATCCACCTTCTCGCTCAGCCGGATCAAGGTCGAGTCCAAAGGCGGGCAGTTGGCGGACACCAAGATTCGTGGCGTGATCAAGGACATGATGGGCAAGACCCAGAACGGGAGCGCGCTCTGTGCACAGCCGTGACTCGGGTCGATTCCCTCGTCTGAAGACACTGTGCAACCTGATCCTGCTGGTGCTTCAGCTGATTACCGTGGCGGCGTACTGGGGCCTGGTGGATGCCAGGACCGATTACATGGCCATCAGTCAGGGGCTCTATCCCGACAGCGAACTGCTGATGAACAGCCGGCTCGCCGACTGGCTGGTTTCCATGCCAGCGATGGCGGTGGTGGCTGCCGTCTTCGTCGCGAGCGTTGCCAAGGAGTTTGCCGGTCTTTCCAGAGGGCGGCGGATCCTGCTCAACCTGGTGCTGCTGATCGCCCTGGCGGCGGTGTTCGGTCTCGCGGCCTCTCGGCTCCATCCCGTCGTTTAGCGGAGAGTCTGGTCTTTGGGCGCTCTGCGCCCGCTTTGCCTGGGCGCCTGGGGCGCGGACCGTCGTGCGGATCAGGCCATATCGCTTTCTCGGAACTCTTCGGCAAGGAAGTCGATCAGCGTGCGTACCGAGGGCAGTAGGCCGCGGCGGGAGGGGAAGATGGCGTGGACGATGCCGCACTTCGGTTCCCAGCCCGGCAGCATTTCCACCAGGGTGCCGGCATCCAGGTCCTCGCGCACCGCGACCCGCGGGACGTGGGCAATACCGACGCCGGCCAGGGCACCGTGGCGCAGGGCGATCAGGTCGTCGGTGACCATGCGCGGGCGATGGGGGATCAGCAGCTTTCCCTCATCCGGGCCGAACAATTCCCACTGGTATTCACGCTGCGAGCCACCCCAGTGCAGGCTCGGGAGCTGGCCCAGATCGGCGGGCTGAAAGTTCTTCGGCAACTGCTTGAGGAAGTTCGGGCGGCCGACCAGGCACTGTCGGCTGTTGCCCAGTACCTTCATCACCATGTCGGTGTTTTCCAGCGGCGGGAAGCGCACCCGCAGGGCGATGTCGAAGCCTTCGTGGAGCAGGTCGACGCGCCGGTTGGTGCTCTCGATGAACAGCTCAACGGCCGGGTAGCGCAACATGAAACGGGTCAGCATCGGCCCGACCCAGGAGTTGAGCAGGGTGGTCGGGCACGCCAGGCGCACCAGGCCGCGAGGCTCGCTGAGGTTGCGTTCGATCACTTCGGCGGCACCCTCGGCCTCCACCCGCATGGCCACGCAACGCTGGTAGTACTCCTGGCCGATTTCCGTGAGCGAACAATGGCGGCTGGTACGGTGCAGCAGGCGCACGCCGAGGCGCTCCTCGAGCAGGGCGATGCGTCGGCTGAGCTTGGACTTGGGTATGTCCAGAGCGCGGCCTGCGGGGGCGAAGCCGCCGTGCTCCACCACTTGGGTGAAGTAGTAGAGGGTGTTGAGATCTTCCATCGGTATACCGTTCTGAAAATGGAACGCTGTGGGCGAATTTTGCTGTCTGGTGCATCAAGGGTGTCGAATTTAATCTTTACCACATGCAGCGACAACTGCACGACACCAAACGAATCCAGCCGAACGACTCGGCAGCCCACTGAAAATAGAGGATCGCGCCATGACCACTTCCTTCACCTACAACCGCCTCGACAAAGACAACGCCGTCGTTCTGCTGGTCGATCACCAGGCTGGCCTGCTCTCGCTGGTGCGCGACATCGAGCCGGACAAGTTCAAGAACAACGTGCTCGCGCTGGCCGACCTGGCCAAGTTCTTCAACCTGCCGACCATCCTTACCACCAGCTTCGAAACCGGCCCCAACGGCCCGTTGGTACCCGAGCTGAAGGCGCTGTTCCCGGATGCGCCGTACATCGCTCGCCCTGGCCAGATCAACGCCTGGGACAACGAAGATTTCGTCAAGGCGATCAAGGCCACCGGCAAGAAGCAGCTGATCATCGCCGGTGTGGTGACCGAGGTGTGCGTGGCGTTCCCGGCGCTGTCGGCGCTGGAGGAGGGCTTCGATGTCTTCGTGGTGACGGACGCTTCCGGTACCTTCAACTCGATCACCCGTGACGCCGCCTGGAACCGCATGTCCAACGCCGGCGCTCAGCTGATGAACTGGTTCGGCGTGGCCTGCGAGCTGCACCGCGACTGGCGCAACGATGTGGAGGGGCTGGCGAAGATCTGCTCCGACCACATCCCGGACTACCGTAACCTGATGACCAGCTACGCGGCCCTGACCGGCAACAAGTAAAGGCCATTCGGCGAGCATGAAGGCACCTCCGCGCAGGTGCCTTTTTCTCGTTGGCATGCAGCGCCCCGCCATCGGCAAAACGCCGCTGCGCCTGATCGGCCGGGACACATGAGGTCATAAACGCCCCCTCTGACCGTAGGGCCATTAACCCGAACCTTTCAGCAGGCGCCTTCGTCGTACCAGTACCACCAACGTGCTGGAGAGGGTAATGCTGACTGATCCGAAGACCCGCTATCGACCCTATACCGACGCAGCCGGTGGCTGGGGGTCGGCCAAGTCCGTGGCGCGTATCGTGCTGCGTGAACAGGCGGTGGTGAAGATCGGCGCGGCGTTGCTCAAGCAGAACAAACCCTCGGGGTTCGCCTGCGTGAGTTGTGCCTGGGCCAAGCCCGGTGACACCCACCCCATGGAGTTCTGCGAGAACGGCGCCAAGGCCACGGCCTGGGAGCTGACCGCGAAACGCACCGGCCCGGAATTCTTCGCCCGGCACCGCGTGGCCGAATTGCGAAACTGGTCGGCCTACGCGCTCGAACAGCATGGCCGGCTGACCCATCCGATGCGCTACGACGCCAGTACCGACCGCTACGAGGAAACCAGCTGGGAAGCCGCCTACCAGGAAATCGGCGCCACCCTGCGAACGATGGAACCGGACGAGGTGGTGTTCTACGCCTCCGGGCGCGCCTCGCTGGAGGCCTCGTTCATGTATCAGCTGTTCGCCAGGGCTTATGGCACCAACAACCTGCCGGACAGTTCCAACATGTGCCACGAGAGCACGTCGGTGGGCCTGCAGGAAAGCATCGGCGTACCGGTCGGCACCGTGACCCTCAATGATTTCGAGCACACCGACTGCCTGCTGTTCTTTGGCCAGAACGTCGGCAGCAACAGCCCGCGCATGCTTCATCAGTTGCAGGAGGCGCGGCAGCGCGACGTGCCGATCATCACTTTCAATCCGCTCAAGGAGCGTGGCCTGCAGCGCTTCGTCAACCCTCAGTCACCAGGCGAGATGCTCGGGCCGAACTCGACGCAGATCAGCACCCAGTACCATCAGGTGGCGATCGGTGGCGACACCGCTGCGGTCACCGGCGTGGCCAAGGCGCTACTGGATCTGCACGACGCGGCCCTGCAGCGCGGTGAGCCTGGCCTGCTGGACGACGCATTCATCGCTACCCACACCAGAGGCGTCGAGGACTTCATCGGTTATGTGCGCGAGCAGAATTGGGCCGAACTGGAGTCCATCACCGGGCTCAGCCGTGGCGCCATGGAAGCGACGGCGCTGACCTATGCCCAGGCGCAGCGGGTGATGATCGTGTATGGCATGGGCCTGACCCAGCATCGTCAGGGCGTGCAGAATGTGCAGATGCTGGTCAACCTGCTGTTGCTGCGCGGCAATATCGGCAAGCCTGGGGCGGGTATCTGCCCGGTGCGTGGGCACTCCAACGTGCAGGGCCAGCGCACCGTGGGTATCGCCGAAGACCCGGCCAAGGTGCCGGTCGACCTCATCGAGCAACACTTCAAATTCAGCGTGCCTGAGAAGGTCGGGCTGTGCACCGTCGACGCCTGCAGCGCCATGCTCGACGGGCGG
This sequence comes from Pseudomonas sp. MEJ086, assembly GCF_030209025.1. Lineage (NCBI taxonomy): Bacteria > Pseudomonadati > Pseudomonadota > Gammaproteobacteria > Pseudomonadales > Pseudomonadaceae > Pseudomonas > Pseudomonas sp. MEJ086. The sequence continues at coordinate 197,630 of NZ_JARVSV010000020.1, read as the reverse complement.
GTGCGCGGCTTCGTCAGCCTGGGGGGCAACTTCATTCGGGCGGTGCCCGATACCGCTCGGATGGAGCCGGCCTGGCAGCGCCTCAAACTCAACGTACAGGTGGCCACCAAACTCAACCATTCCCATCTGTTGCCGGGTGAGCAGGCCTGGCTGCTGCCGTGCCTGGGGCGCATCGAAGCCGATCGGCAGGATGGCGTCGAGCAGAGCCACAGCACCGAGGACAGCACCGGTTGCATCCATGGCTGGCACGGCAGCAGCGCGCCGGCCAGCGAGCACCTGCGCTCCGAGCCCGCGATCATCGCCGGCCTGGCGCTCAGTACCTTGTCACCGCAGGTCGCCATCGACTGGGACGGCTGGCGCCGGGACTACTCCCTGATCCGCCAGGCGATCGCCACGATCTACCCGGAGATCTTCCGCGACTTCAATCAGCGCATGTGGGAGCCGGGCGGTTTTCACCGGCCCCTGGGCGCGGCGCAGCGTGAGTGGGCCACCGCGAGCGGCAAGGCGCAATTCGTTACCCCGCGGCGGTTGAGCGTCGATGATGACGTGCAGGCACCCTATGTGCGGCGTGACGTGCTGCAATTGATGACGATCCGCAGCAACGACCAGTTCAATACCACCATCTACGGTTACGACGACCGCTTCCGCGGCGTGTATGGCACCCGCTCGGTGATCTTCATGAACACCGACGACATCGTCCGCCTTGGGCTGGCAGCCGGCGACTGGGTGGACGTGACCACCGCGGTGCAGCCGGAAATCGAGCGGCGGGTCGGGCCGCTGCAGATACTCGCCTACGACATTCCCCAGGGTTGCTGCGCGGCCTACTACCCGGAGTGCAACCCGCTGGTGCCGCTCTGGCATCATGCCGAGCGCAGCAAGGTCCCGGCGGCCAAGTCGATACCGGTGACGCTGCGTCTCAGCGATGCGGTGGCGCCAGGTGACACCCTGCCACAGCATTCGGCAGTGATTGCTTCGCAGCGTTAGCCGCTGCTCGGGCACGGCGCCTAGCTGTGCCACGCCGCTGAGGTACTGCGCGACCGACCGCCAGAGCGATCGGCCCGCGCAGTGCGGCATCAGTCCTGCTGACGAATCTTGCGCTCGGCTTCCTGGGACTTCTCCCGGATCTTCTGCGCTTCCTGCTCCTTGGTCTTGATCGAGGTCGGGGTGATGACGCGGTCGATGGCTTCGGTTTTCTCTCCTGGCCTTTGAATCTCCTTCTTCACCACGTTGACGTCGTCGCCTTGCACATCCTTGGCCGGAGCGTTCGGTGGGGTCTGATCGATCGGTGTGTTGCTCATGTCGTTCTCCTCGTTGGCGAATGGGCTCTACAGTTAGGAGGCCGATCCGACGGGTGAGTTCGGACAATTCCCGTCTGTATCCGGATGCTTCCAAATGGCCGTTTCACGGCCCCCCGGGTGCAGAAACTCGGAATCTCTGGTGCTGACCCGGATCGAATGAAAGGACGTTCGACAACCACGATGCTGGAGAACAAACATGGGCGAATTCAGGATTTATCTCGACGACGAACTGCTGTGTGCAACCCGCTCACCGGTGCTCGCACAGGCTGCCTGGCACCGCGCGTCGCGTGATGCCAGGGTGGCCGAGGCGGGCGGTACGGTACGTGCTTACGAGGGCGAGGTGACCGTGGCGGAAATGCACCCGGAACCTCGGGTTGGTCATCCCTGGCCGGACGGCCGTGATCGGCAGGCGGATCTACGCGACGTATGGGACAGCCTGTTGCGGATGCTCGCGCAGCAAGGGCTCGATGACCAGGCGCTGACCGATGCCCTGAACCGCTTCGGCCTGAAGACCAGCAGTGTGCAGGCGACGGTGCATGATGACCTGGGAGGGCGGACGATTCCGTCGGCGGCGGAGCTGGTGGTATTGCTCGAGGCGATCCAGCAGGCGCAGCCAGATACGCGCTCGCGGACTGATGCTGGCGGTTACTGACGCAGGATAGTGTTCATGCGGTGGCGTTCGAAGATAGCCGGGGTTTCGGCGCGAACCCGGTCTTCGATCAGCTGAATGATCGCGAACACTTCCATGGGTGTCAGTGACGTTTTGCAGGGAATGTCACTGACATGAATGGCGGTGGATGAGTCGGGCTCTTCGAGGGTGACGCTCATGCGCGTGGGAGAGTCCAGGGACGCTTGTACAATAATTGGCGAGAAATAGTTGTACAACAGGGCCATCGCGTCCAGAAATCTCATTGTTGCCACAATAATCGCTCTCGACGTCAAGCCTGAAGGGTGGCGTTATAATGTCGGCTTAAAAGATAGTGTCAATTCCTTTCAAGTAACCGGCTATTTACTATGTTCGGGTGAAGAGGGCGGTTTCGGCATGCCGCGTGGCCCGGCATATCCCCAGGCGATTATCCCGAATAATGGGAGCGCTATTATCGCGACGGCCCATATCAGCCGAGTGTTGAGGCTCTTATCGCTGCGCCACAAGTTCATGATCGCCACCAGATCGATGAAAGCGATCACGACAAATGCGCCCAGCCAGAAATATAGCGAGGGATCGTTCATGGTAGAGCTCCTGTTTGAGAGGGTGGAGGCCTGATGAGCAGGGCTCCTCGGGGCTGCGTAGCGGGTAGGCTGGCTTGCAGGCGGCTTGATGAGAGTCGTCCCCCAGCATGCGAGATCGCATTGCCATCTTTATGGATATAGCGCGATTCATTCACCGCTATATAAGGGTACGAAGTGCACCCGGATATTAAGTTCGTATGAAGGGATGGTCGGTGACAGGAATAGTGATTATATACAAGTATATAATCGCATCTTGATATCAGTCGCCTTCTCCCATGCGTGCATGATGCCTGCCGATAAGTTTGCCGTTCATGCATTTTGCACTGGCCGATTAATCAGGGCTGAAGCGAAGTCCGCGGAAACCGGGGCATTGCAGCGTCGAGAAAGTTGGCACGGGTGATGCACTTATTCATTTGCAAAGAATTGATAAGTGCGCCACTTCTGCCAATAAGGAATTCTCGATGACCGTCTCTGCCATCAACCAGTTGATCACTGCCCTGCCTGACCATCAGGTCTCCATCAAACCGCGCCCGGATGGCATGTACCTGCTGACCATCAGCAAGGACGGCGAGAATGTCTTCGTCAAGGCGGTCGACAAGCAGTCGGTGATCAGCGAGGCGGGTGTGCATGCCCTGCAGCGCGAGATACTGCGCGATCGCAAGCTGGTCAGTGGCGAGGTCAACTGGAAGGGCACGGGGGCCCATTGGGTGTCGCGCAAGCTGCCGACCTTCACTGGCGCGCCAGTGAACCCGACCGCTGCGAAGATGATGTGGTCGCGCCGCAACCTCGATAGCCTGCGACCCACCGCCTGACAGCGCGCTGGAATGGCCCCGTTGATGCGGGGCTTTTTGCATCTGCTTGATGGCTGAAGGGAGGCTGCACGATGATGTCAGTACTCGAATTGCGGCGGATCATCGAAACGGCGTTTCTACCCAAGATCTGCCGTTGCAGCGTCAGTCACGATGATTCGCTGGTGGTGCAGATCAGCGAGCCGGCGAGCGGTGAGGTACTGGTGAGGATCATCGGCGTGCCGCGCAGCAGCCTGTCGACATCCCGTGATCTGTCCCGGTTCGTCATGCAACTGCGTAAGGAGCTGCACGAACGAGATGCTGAGCAACAGGCGCGCGACGCGCGCTCAGCCGGCCGCTAGCGGCTTCAGGATTTGCCCAGCAGCCGCGACGCATCGAAGCCCATGCGCATGTTGCCCCAATGGCGGCCGTCGAAGATGAACGGCACGTCGATCTCGGTCATGATCTCGCCGGTGTCGCGCAGGTAGGTCTGTAGCAGGAAGCGCTGGGTGTTGGTCGCGGCGCGCAGGCCCACCGGGTCGGAGAACATGCGCTTGTTGCGGCACACCGGCAGGTCGACGGCGCGATTGCCGGTCGGCGCTTTCGATACCCAGCTGTTGTTAACCGGGCAGTAGCCCTTGCTGTCGACGATGAAGGTGACGATGCCGCCGGCCGTACCCTTGGTCAGCTTGTCGATCTCTTCCTGGCAGATCTGCGCGAAGCGCTCGGTGTAGCCGGTCATGTACTGCTTGGGGTCGGTGTTGGCAATCAACCGGTAGTTCTGGTCGAACAGGTTGACGCCTTCGCGCTGCAGCGCGGCCAGGCGAACCTGCAGGATGTCGCGGCACTGGCTGGCGCGGGTGATGGCAGCATCCAGCTCACCCTGGCCCAGCACGAAACGACCCAGCAAGGTCTGCACCCGCTCGGCCACCCCGGACAGATCACGGGTGGCGGTGGCGGAGCGCTGCATGCGCTCGTCGATGGCCTGGCTGTCGGCATGGATCTGCGTGACCCGCTCGTTGATGCCGGTGTTGGCATCGGCCACCTGCTGGATGTGCTCGGCGATTTCCGCGAGCTTGCCGTTGGTGGATTCGAAGTCGACGATCATGCTTTCGAAATGGCCAGTGGCGCGTTCGACCACCACCTGGGTTTCCCGGGCACTGGTGCTGATCAGTGCGGTCTGCTCGTGGGTCGAACCCACTTCCTTGAGCATGGCGTCGATGTTCTGCGAGATGTCGCCAGTGGCGCGGCTGACGTTTTGCGCCAGGGTGCGTACCTCGTCGGCCACCACGGCGAAACCACGGCCGCTTTCTCCGGCGCGGGCGGCTTCGATGGCCGCGTTGAGGGCCAGCAGGTTGGTCTGCGAGGAGATCTGCTGGATCAGCCCGACGATGGACTTGATGTTCGACGAGCGCTCGTTGAGGGCGGAAACCAGGGTGCCGAATTCGTTGAGGCTATTGGAGATGGCGCCGATGTTGCCGGTCACCTCCAGCAGTTCGGCGTAGGAGTCGCGGGCCATGCTGAGGTTCTGTGCGGTGGTGCCGGAGATCGCCTGGGTCTGTTGCGACACTTCTTCGATGCGGCCGACGGCGCTGTTGCTCTCGCTCATCACTTCATTGGCGAAGCGCGCCTGGTGGGTGGCGCTCTCGCTGGAATCGCTGATGTTCTTCAGCGAGCGGGCGGACTCCACGGCGATCTGCACGGTGAGTGCCTGCACGTTGCTGATGATCTCGCGTTGCTTGGCCAGAAAGCGGTTGCAGGTGCTGGCCAGGGTACGGATTTCATCGTGGGTCAGCAGGGGCAGATCGCGGGACAGGTCACCTTCGCCGTTGGCGATCTCTTCCAGGGCGCGGGTCATGTTGTCGACCGGGCGCACGATCAGGTGGCGGAAGTACCAGACCATGAAGCTGACCATGCCCAGGGTGAACAGCGCACTGAGCAACAGTGCGTTGCCCAGGGTATCGAGCTTGGCTTCGACGCGGCTCAGCAAGGCGGCATCGATCTGCGCGGCATGCAGTTGCTGAAGGATGTCGGCACGCAGGCTGATGGCCACCCAGAACAGCAGGCCACTGACCACCACCAGCAGAAAAAGGCTGGACAGCTTCTTGGTCAAGGTATCGAAAAAGTGCATCTCGATCGAATCGTACAGCGACTTCAACGACTGCATGCCGCAGCTCCTGGCTAAGAAATATCCTTGGGTTTCCTTTTATTCGACCGGCAGCGCGGAAGCTTTAATGGCCAGCGCAGCTTTCGGCGACGTTACGCGCTTAATCCAAGGGAATTGTCCGCGTGAAGGGCGCGCAGTTTAGTGCCCCAACTCAGGCAGTTAAAGTGCCACCATCGACGATTGTAGCTGCTGATTGGCGATTGCATTGCAAGGGTGGGCCGGGGCGCGTAGCCGACGCTTGCCTGCGCGGCCCGACCCATCCACCAATCGCCAAACGCAGTGGTGGATGAAAAGAGCGTCATCCACCCTACATACAGGTGACGCGTCACCAACCGGTAGCCGTAGCGGTGGATGAAGACAGCGTCAGCGACGCGCTCCGGTTCATCCTAAATCGCCGTGACGGCGTCGGGTGGGTTAGCGGCGCTGGCCGATCTCCACTTCCTGGGCGGTCCAGCCGGCGACCCGGTCGCTGAGCGACAGGCCGAGACCCGGGCGGGTCGGGACCAGCATGCGTCCGTCGCGGGTTTCCAGGCGCTCGTTGAACAGCGGCTCCAGCCATTCGAAGTGCTCGACCCAGGGCTCGGTGGGGTAGGTCGCGGCAAGGTGCACGTGCAGCTCCATGGCGAAATGCGGGGCCAGCATCAAGCCCGCCTGTTCGGCCATCGAGGCGATTTTCAGGAATGGGCTGATACCGCCAACTCGAGGCGCGTCCGGCATCAGGTAGTCGGCGCCACGGGTCTTGATGAACTCGGCGTGCTCGGCGACGCTGGTGAGCATCTCTCCGGTGGCGATCGGCGTATCGAAAGCCGCCGCCAGGGCCGCGTGGCCTTCGGCGTCATAGCAGTCCAGCGGCTCTTCGATCCACACCAGGTTGTAGGCTTCGAACTGGCGACACATGCGTTGGGCGGTCGGGCGATCCCATTGCTGGTTGGCGTCGACCATCAGCGGGAAGTCGTCGCCCAGGTGGCGGCGTACGGTGCTGACGCGCTCGATATCGATGGCCGAGTTGGGTTGGCCGACCTTGAGCTTGATGCCACCGATGCCTTTTTCACGGCTCAGGTCGGTGTTCTTCATCAACTGGTCGAGGGGCGTGTGCAGGAAGCCGCCGGAGGTGTTGTAGCAGCGCACCGAGTCGCGCTGAGCGCCCAGCAGGCGTGCCAGAGACAGGCCGGCACGCTTGGCCTTCATGTCCCACAGGGCGACGTCGAAGGCCCCGATGGCCTGGGTCGACAGACCGCTGCGGCCGACCGAGGCGCCGGCCCAGCACAGCTTGGTCCAGAGTTTCTGGATGTCACTGGGGTTTTCGCCGATCAGTGCCGGGGCGATTTCTTGGGCATGGGCGAACTGGCCGGGGCCGCCCGCGCGTTTCGAATAACTGAAGCCAAGGCCGCGATGGCCATCCTTGCTTTCGATCTCCACGAACAGCATGGCGATCTCGGTCATCGGCTTTTGTCGGCCGGTCAGCACCTTGGCGTCGCTGATCGGGTTGGCCAGGGGCAGGAACACCGAAGCGATACGAATCCAGGCGATCTGATCCTGGTCTGCACAGCCTTGGGAAAGGGGTTGTTCGCTCACGTTGATTACCTCGCTTGACGTTTTTGTTGGTGCCGCCAGGTGCTTCAAATCACTGACGTGAATCCGGACGTTAAGCTGATTAGGTAATCATTCAAGGGAATGGGCAGAGCTTCAGGGCTGCTTCAAGGCGAAAGCAGCCGTTCGTAGTCGGGGGCCAATTGGTGGGCTGAAGCGGATCGCCGCCCGGCCCACCCTACGGTTAGATGCGCGGCTGTAGGGTGGGCTTTAGCCCACCAAATCGAAGGTCCGCTTTCGCCACTAAACAGCCAAAGCCGAGTGAATTAGGGGCTGGATATGTGAGTCGACTCTCACGCACTTTGCCGTTCAACAATGCTAAAGCCGGTATCGATGCGTACCTTCACCGGCTCTTCATGGGGGTGATCGAGGCGTTGCACCAGCGCGCGGGCGGCCTGCACGCCGATGTCCGCGCCGTTGATGCACACGGTGGATAGGGCGGGGTGCAGGTGCGCGGCGCTGCTCAGATCACCAAAGCCCATCACGGCCAGATCCTGCGGCACGCGAATGCCCCGTTCGGTGGCTTCCTCGAGTATGCCGTGGGCCAGGGTATCGGAACTGCACACCACCACATCGGGGCGCTCGCCACCGGCCAGCAGGCGCTGCAGGCCTTCGCGCCCGAGGTTCACCGTGGCCGGCGGCGGCAACACCACGCGAGGCACCTCGGCAATGCCCTGGCTCGCCAGTTCGCCGATCAGGCTTTCGCAGCGGCGGTGGCCGCGGGGGTCATCCAGGGTCACCACGGCGAAACGTCGATAGCCCTTGCCCGTCAGGTAGCGCGCGGTGGCCACTCCGACCGCCTCGTGGGAGAAACCCACCAGCATGTCCAGCGGCCGCGGCGCGAGATCCCAGGACTCGACGATGGGAATACCCGAACGCGACAGGCGCGTGCGGCTGGCCTTGGTGTGCAGGGTGCCGGTCAGTACGATGCCATCGGGACGGCGCCGCAGGATGGCGTCGAGCAACTGCTCTTCGCGTTCGGCGCTGTAGTTGGTCAGGCCGATCAGCGTCTCGTGGCCGGCTTCGGTGAGGGTGTCGATCAGTGCCTGCACCGTGTCCGAGAAGATCGAGTTGGCAACCGTGGGCACCAGCAGGGAAATCAGCCGGCTGCGCTGTTCGGCCACGCCAGTGAGCATGGCCGGCACGTAGCCGGTCTTGTGCACGGCTCGAAAGACCTTTTCGCGCAGTTCGGGGCGGACGATCTCCGGCTGGTTGAGCGTACGCGACACGGTGATCGGCGAAACCCCGGCGACCTTGGCCACATCCGCCAGCGTCGGCGGCTTGCCGGGGGCGCTAGAAGAGCGCCTGCCGGTCGCTCGATCATCGTCTCGCTGCATCCTGTGTTTCCTGGCCAACCCGAGTCGGGCGATGTTATCCCAGCAGGCGATGCCTTGGTGCACGGATCGCGGCAACTGCATGGCGATGATTGACGGCTCGACGCTTGGATGGTCAGATGCGCGCCAGTTTCAGGTGTCCCATGCCGCCGTGCATGGGGTGAAACGGGAAGCCGGTTCGTCATGAACATGATCAGTCCGGCGCTGCCCCCGCAACGGTATGCGAGCGAAGCATTCGAATGACCACTGTGCCACGGCATGGGAAGGTGAATGCTTCATGACCCTCGCGAGCCCGGAGACCGGCCCGAAACTTCAGTTTGGCAAACCCGCGGTGGGCGGGCGCAGGCCGGTTTCCGTGGGCTTCGTACGCCTGCGATTCCCTATGCGTTGTTCCCTCCGGGATTCATTCATTCCTGTTTCGAGTGGAACGACATGTCCCGATCTTCTCTGTTCTATGCCCTGTCGGGCAAATCCCTGCGCGTGGGCCTGGTGCCCTGCGTGCTGTTCGCCATGCCCGTGCAGGCCGCCGAGTCGGACGAGCCCTTGGCCTTGCCGTCGACGGCGATCACCGGCACAGCCGACGAGTCGTCGCAGCCGCCTGATCTGCACACGCCAACCACCTCCGGTTCGCGCCTGGGGCTCACCCCACTGAAAACGCCGGCAAGCACCAGCAGCCTCAGCGGTACGCAAGTGCGTGGCCGCAATAACCTCACCGTACAGGATGCCGTGACCCGCACACCGGGCATCACCACGATCGGTACGCCCGGCAACGGTGGCACCGCGCTGTCGGCTCGCGGTTTTTCCGGGCATGCCTCGACCATGCAGCTGTACGACGGTACCCGCCAGTACATCGGCGCTGGCACCGTGACTTTTCCGGTCGATACCTGGTCGGTGGAGCGTCTCGACGTGCTGCGTGGCCCGGCTTCGGTGCTCTATGGCGAGGGCGCGACCGGTGCGGTGATCAACGTCATCCCGAAGAAGCCCTTCACGGGTGAGGTCCGCAATCAACTGCGCTTGGGGTATGGCAGCGATGATCGTCGCCAGGCTGCGCTGGACAGCGGTGGCTCGCTGAACGACGCCTTGAGTTACCGCTTCACCCTCAACCAGCAGGCCAGCAACGGCTGGGTCGACCGTGGCGATTCCGAGAGCCTGGCGCTCAGCGCGGCGTTGCGCTGGGACGCCAGTGACGACCTGAGCTTCACCCTGTCCCACGATCATGCCGATCAGCAGCCGATGCGCTACCTGGGCACGCCGCTGGTCGATGGCCGTTTTCGCGAGGGCCTGCGTGAGCGCAACTACAACGTCGGGGACGCCGATATTCAGTACCACGACCAGATCACCCGTCTGGTCACCGACTGGCAGATCAGCGACACCCTCAGTGCCAGCAACCAGCTCTACTACATCAAGACCCAGCGCTACTGGCGCAATGCCGAGGCCTATCGCTGGCAACCGGGTGATCTGGTCGAGCGTGGCGACTTCTGGCGCATCAAGCACACTCAGGAACAGGTGGGTGATCGCCAGAGCTTCACCCTCGACCATCCGCTGTTCGGGCTCGACAGCCGCAGCGTCGTGGGTGTCGATTACAACCGCATCCGTTTCGCCCGCCATCACGATTTCGACAACAGCCTTGGCGATGTCGTGCCGCTGGCACAGTCCGGCGGCGGCTCGTATCTGAGCGATGATCGCTACCGGCCGCGGGAGCTCAACCAGGCCAGGCAGTTCTCGCTGTTCGCCGAGAACCGTACCCAGCTCACCGAGCGCCTGTCTCTGGTCACCGGTGTGCGCCGTGATCAGGTGCATATCGATCGCACCGCGTTAGACGATGACTCGCGTGTCGATCGCAGCTTGAGCGGCGATAACTGGCGCGCCGGGCTGGTCTTCGAACTGACCCCGGAACTGTCGCTCTATGGGCAGTACGCCACCAGCACCGAGGGCGTGAGCAACCTGCTCACGCTGAGCCCGGCCCAGCAGCAGTTCGACCTGAGCGAGGCGCGCCAGACCGAGTTCGGCCTCAAGCACGCATTCTGGGAGGGACGTGGCGAGTGGACACTGGCCGCCTATCACATCGTCAAGGAGAAGCTGCTCAGCCGTGCCACGCCAGCGGCACCGACCGAGCAGATCGGTCAGCAATCTTCCGATGGTCTGGAAGCCACGCTGGAGCTGGCGCTGGGGCAGGGCTGGCAGGTCTCTGCCAACGCCGCGCTGGTGCGTGCCGAGTACGACGACTTCACCGAAGCCGGTGGTGACCGCAGTGGCAATCGCCCGACCGATGTGCCGCGCCGTACCGCCAACCTCTGGTTGAGCAAGGCGTTGAACGAACAGGTGGAGGCCGGTATCGGCGCCCGCTATGTCGATACGCGCTATGCCGATACGGCCAATACCGTGGAGATTCCTGGGTATACCGTGGTAGATGCCAACGTCGCCTGGCAGGTATTGCCGGAGGTACGCCTGGGGCTGGAGTTGAACAACCTGTTCGACCGCCAGTACGCCACCACCAGCAGCAGTGATGGCGAACAATGGTACCTGGGCCAACCGCGTTCGTTCTTCGTTACCGCTGACTACAGCTTCTAAACGCTGGCGCACCGGGCCATCCCGGTGCGCCCACAAGAAGGAGTCTGGCATGTCGACGCTACGTATCGAAAAGCTGTCATGGGCCGTCGAGAGTCGGCGCGCTGCGCCACGCTGGCTGTTGCAGGACATCGATCTGCATATCGGCGAGGGCGAGTTCGTCGGCCTCATCGGCCCCAATGGCAGTGGCAAAACCAGCCTGTTGCGCTGCGCCTACCGCTCCAGCGAGCCGGCGAGCGGCAGCCTGCATCTCGACGGTGAGAACCTCTGGCGGCAGAGCCCGCGCTGGAGTGCGCAACGCATTGCCGTGGTGCTGCAGGAGTTTCCCCAGGAGTTCGGCCTCAGCGTCACCGATGTGGTCGCCATGGGGCGCACGCCGCACCAGGGGCTGTTCGCCGGCGACAGCGCCGAGGACACCGCACTGGTAGCCCAGGCACTGCAGCAGGTCGGCCTGAGTGCGCAGGCGAGTGAAGCATTCGCCACCCTCTCCGGCGGCGAGAAGCAACGGGTGCTGCTGGCCCGGGCGCTGGTCCAGCAGCCCGGCCTGCTGATTCTCGACGAGCCCACCAACCACCTCGACCCGCGTTATCAGCTGGAGCTGCTGCAGCACCTGCGCAGCCTTGGCCTGAGCACCCTGGCCAGCTTTCATGACCTGAACCTGGCGGCGGCTTTCTGCGACCGCCTCTATGTCGTGGCCGCTGGCCGCCTGGTCGCCAGTGGCACACCCAGCGAGGTGCTGAGCGCCGAGCTGTTGCAGCGCGTATTCGCCGTGCAGGCGCTGGTCGACAGCCATCCGCTGCATGCCTACCCACGGATCACCTGGATTACCCAATGAACATCTTCAGACACCTTTGCGGCCTGTCGCTGGCGCTGCTCGCACTGCCGGCTGTAGCCAGCGACTATCCACTCACGGTACGCAGCTGTGACCGTGACGTGACCTTCGAGCAGGCGCCGCAGCGCGTGGTCAGCCACGACATCAACATGACCAGCATGCTGATCACCCTCGGCCTGCGCGAACGGATGGTCGGCTATACCGGCATCAGCGGTTGGAAAACCCTGGACCCGGCCTTCAAGGATTCGCTTGGCGATGTGCCCGAACTGGCCAGCCGCTATCCCTCCGTGGAAACCTTGCTGGAGGCCGACGCGGATCTGTTCTTCGCCGGCTGGAACTACGGCATGCGAGTCGGTGGTGCGGTCACCCCAACGACCCTGCAGCCATTCGGCATCGCGGTCTATGAACTCAGCGAATCCTGTTCCTGGGTGATGAAACAGCAGGGCGCCAGCCTCGATGACCTGTACCGCGACCTGCTCAACCTTGGACGGATCTTTTCGGTGCAGCCACGGGCCGAGGCACTGGTCGGGCAACTGCGCGAGCGCATCGAAGCGGTACGCTCCAGCGTCAGGCAGGACGGCACGGCTCCACGAGTGTTTCTCTACGACAGCGGCGAAGACCGTCCGACCACGTCCGGGCGCATGGGCATGCCCCAGGCACTGATCGAAACGGCAGGCGGGCACAACGTAATGGACGATGTCACGGCCAGCTGGACTCAGGTGAACTGGGAGAGCGTGGTGGAGCGCGACCCCGAAGTGATCGTGATCGTCGACTACGGCCCGCGTTCCTGGCAGCAGAAGCGTGACTTCCTGCTCGGCAACCCGGCATTGCAGGCGGTGACGGCGATCCGCGAGCAGCGTTTCGTGGTGCTCTCCTACCTGGAGGTCACGCCATCGGTGGAGAATGCCACGGCCATCGAGAAACTCGCCGCCGCTCTGCATCCGCAGTCGGAGAGCCGCTGATGCCGATCCGCAGTGCAGCGGCCTATCGAACGCTGGTCATCGGCCTGTGCGTTGCCCTGGCGTTTTCCTGTGTGATGGCATTGGGCTTCGGCCCGGCAGCGGTGCCGCTGGCCACCGTCTGGGGGATCCTCGGCAAGCAGCTGGGCCTGGAGCTGGGCGCCGAATGGAGCCGTAGCCAGGAGCCCATCGTCTGGCTGATCCGGGCGCCGCGGGTGCTGCTCGGTGCGCTGGTCGGCGCCGGGCTGGCGCTGGTTGGCACTGCGCTGCAGGCGGTGACCCGCAACCCGCTGGCCGACCCGCATCTGCTCGGTGTCAGTTCCGGCGCAGCGCTTGGCGCGGTGCTGGTGGTGCTTTACCTGGGGGAGTTCCTCGGTGTGTTCAGCCTGCCGCTGGCCGCGTTCATCGGTGCGGCGGGCAGCATGTTGCTGGTCTTGGCGGTGGCACGGCGCAGTGGTCGCCTGGAAAGCGATCGGCTGCTGCTGGCCGGCGTGGCGGTGTCCTTCGTGCTGATGGCGCTGGTCAATCTGCTGCTGTACACCGGCGACCACCATGCCGCGGCGTCGGTGGTGTTCTGGATGCTCGGCGGTCTGGGCGCCGCGCGCTGGGAGGTGATCTGGCTACCGGCGATCTGCGTGGCCCTCGGTTGCGCGGCGTTGCTGGTGCTGTCGCGCGGGTTGAATGCATTGATGAGCGGCGAGCAGACCGCCGTGAGCCTGGGCTTCAGCGGCAAGCGGCTGCGCCTGCAGGTGTTCGTCTGCACCTCGCTGCTGACCGGCGTGCTGGTGTCGCTGTCCGGTGCCATCGGTTTCGTCGGCCTCATGGTGCCGCACGTGGCCCGTGCGCTGGTCGGCGCCGAGCATCGTCGGCTGATCCCGGTCAGTGGCTTGCTGGGGGCGTTGTTCCTGGTCTGGGTAGACGTTGCCGCGCGCACGCTGATCGCCCCGGAAGACCTGCCCATCGGTATCGCCACGGCGGCACTGGGCGGGTTGTTCTTCATCGTGCTGCTCAAGCGCCGGCATTGAGCGCGCTAAGTGGGCCAGCCAACCCCGCTTATCCTCATGCATGAACTTAAGGGCGAGGGGGCTTCTCGGTATCTATCTGGATACTTACCTCACGCCCCGGAGTTCACCATGCGCGCATTGACCTATCACGGCAGCAACGACGTCCGCGTCGACAACGTGGCGGACCCCGTCATTCAAGAGCCGGATGACATCATCCTGCGTGTCACCGCCACGGCCATCTGCGGATCGGATCTGCACCTGTATCGCGGCAAGATTCCTCAGGTGAAGCATGGCGACGTATTCGGCCACGAGTTCATGGGCATCGTCGAGGAGGTCGGCAGTGCGGTGACGGCGGTGAGCAAGGGCGACCGGGTGGTGGTGCCCTTCGTAATCGCCTGCGGCAGTTGCTTCTTCTGCGACATGAACCTGCAGGCCGCCTGCGAAACCACCAATACCGGGCGTGGCGCGATCATCAACAAGAAGCAGATTCCCTCGGGTGCTGCGCTGTTCGGTTTCAGCCACCTGTATGGCGGCATCCCCGGAGGGCAGGCCGAGCTGGTGCGGGTGCCGAAAGCCAATGCCGGGCCGTTCAAGATCCCCGACGAGCTCGATGACGAGCGCGTGCTGTTCCTCTCCGACATCCTGCCCACTGGCTACCAGGCGGTGATCAATGCCGGTATCGGCGAAGGCAGCAGCGTGGCCATCTATGGGGCCGGGCCGGTTGGTCTGATGGCTGCTGCGTGTGCGCGGATGCTCGGCGCCAAGCAGATCTTCATGGTCGATCATCACGCTTATCGTCTGGCCTACGCGCAGTCGACCTATGGCGTGATCCCGATCAATTTCGACAAGATCGACGATCCGGCCGAGGCCATCATCGAGCAGACCGAGGGGTACCGCGGTGTCGACGCGGCGATCGATGCGGTCGGTTTCGAAGCCAAGGGCAGCACCACCGAAACCCTGCTGACCCAGCTCAAGCTGGAAGGCAGCAGCGGCAAGGCGTTGCGCCAATGCATCGCCGCCGTACGGCGCGGCGGCACGGTTAGCGTGCCGGGCGTATATGCCGGCTTCATCCATGGCTTCCTGTTCGGCGACGCGTTCGACAAGGGGCTGACCTTCAAGATGGGCCAGACCCATGTTCACAGCCTGCTGCCGGATCTGCTGGAGCGTATTCAGAGTGGCGCGCTGAACCCGGAGATCATCATCAGCCATCGCCTGAACCTGTCCGACGCGGCCGAGGGCTATCGGCTGTTCGACAAGAAGGACGAGGACTGCCGCAAGGTCATTCTTCGCCCGTAGGCGGGTATCGAGGGGAGGGTGCAAGGCGCGTCGCCTTCGACGCGATACACGGGTGACCATCGCATGTGCCGTGTGATGGTCACCCGTCGCCGCGGGGCTCCTATCAGGAGTAGCGAAATAGCCACTGCCAGGTCAGATGTCCAGCGACACCGACAGATTCAAGCCATGTTGCAGCTCGTCATCGGCGTGGCGGTAGCTGTAACTGCCGCGCAGTGACAGACCGTCGCCGAGGCGCTGGCTGACACCGAAGTGGCCGCGCAGGCTGCGGTCATCCGGGCGATGGCCGGGCAGTTCGAAGCCGATCCCCGGCAGGCTGTTCAGCGACATGCGCAGCTCGGCGGGGTCATCCTCGTATTCGCGCTCCACTGCCAGCTCGCCGAACACCCGGGTCTGCGGGCTCAGGTCGTAAAGCCCTTGCAGACCAGCACCCAGGCGCCTGGACTTGCGCGTCTGGTCGTCGAAGCTCAGCGCAGTGGAGCGCTGGCTTTTCTCGCTGTACCCGTCCACATCGATATGCACGTAGTCGGCGCTGATGAAGGGGCTCAGGTGCCACTGGCTGCCCGGCTGGGCGATGTCGTAACCGAAGCGGCCGCTGACGGCCCAGAGCGTACCATCGGTGTCGCCCTTCTCCGAGTTGGTGGCCGGGCCGGCAGCGAACTTGCGTTTCAGGTCGTCGTATTCCAGGCGTCCGGCGCTGGCCGAGAGGTCGCCCCACCAGCGATCGTGCTGGTATTGAGCGAACGCCGTGCCGATGTAGCTGCGCAGGTTGTAATCGGAATCCGCTGCGCCAGCCTCGAGATTCTGTTCATGCAGCCCGGCCGCCAGGCCGACGCGCCAGGCGTCATCGAGGCGATAGCTGCCGCCGAAGTTGAGGCTGTAGCCATTGCCATCGGCATTGCCACCCTCGCGGTCATATTCCAGCCGTTGGCCACCGCCATTGACGAAAGCGCGCCACTGACCGACCGCCTGCCAGGCGTCCCAATCCGCCAGCCATTGGGCGCGTAGCTGATCCTGATGGCCACGCAGGGTACCCAGGGCCATTTCCGGCAACAGGGTGACTTCCCAGGGGGCGGCCAGCAACGAGTAGGCGTAGTCGGCGATCAGGCGCTGGCCGGCAATCGTCGGGTGAACCCCGTCGTTGAACAGCAGTTTCGTCGGGTCCGGTGTGCTGCCATTGAGCCCGAAGATCGGGTTGGGGTTGCTGCAACCCGCGAAGCAGGTGCCAATTACCGTGGCGCGATCGGCGACCAGGCCGTAGCGGCCAGGGTCATTGACCACTTCGGAGAGGTAGAGCGGCATGTTCAACGGAATCACATTGGCGTCCAGCGTCGCCAATTGACTGACCAGCTCGGTGTTGAAGGCTGCGCCCAATGCGCTGACCTGCCCCTGCAGCGGGCTGCCGAAAAAGTTCGGCGTCAAGCCGAGGTCCGGCAGCACCCACACCATGATGTAGCGCGCACCCGCCTGTTGCAGCGCCTCGGCGCTATCCACCAGACGCCCCGCTGCGGCCTGGGCGCTGGGCCCACTGACGACCTGGCCCTGCAGGAAGTCGTTGCCGCCGCCCGTCAGGTAGTACAAGGCGTTGGGGGCGGCTCGGCCGCCGGTGGACTGCAGATAGCCGCCGGGCCCGGTGATGGCATTGAGGATCTGATCGGTTCGAAAACCGCCGACCGCCCAGTTGTTGCCGCCGTCCACGGTGTTCGCCGAGCCCAGACCGGGGCCCGACAACCCGAGTGCATTGCCCAGCAGCATGGGCGATACCTCTCCGAATGCTTCGCCGCTGCCATTCTGGTAAGTCGGGCCGGTGCGATTGGTGAAGCGAGTGGTGGCACCGGCGGGACCATTGGCATCGGCAAACCACCCGGCATCGCTGAGGCTGTCACCAAAGACATAGAGGGCGCTATACGGCGCGGCGGAGAGGGAAGATGCGCTGGCCAGCAGGCAG
Organism: Pseudomonas sp. MEJ086; assembly: GCF_030209025.1. Classification (NCBI taxonomy): domain Bacteria; kingdom Pseudomonadati; phylum Pseudomonadota; class Gammaproteobacteria; order Pseudomonadales; family Pseudomonadaceae; genus Pseudomonas; species Pseudomonas sp. MEJ086. The sequence goes on along the minus strand of NZ_JARVSV010000020.1, from coordinate 180,619 downwards.
GCCGCCGCCAGTGGCGTGAGTAAGCGTTTCATGGCAAGTCCTTTTATTATTGGAGTGAACCGCTCGACAAATGTAGCCAGTGTTCGATGGAAAGCACAGCCTGATCGAGAGGCCGCACTTTAGGTGCCGTCGACTGCCTTACGGACCCATTGGTCGTGCCATCGACGCCATGCGCCATAGCGACAGCTTCCTGACGACGGTAGGCGAGTGAGTCTGCCAACTGACCACTCGTCCTCATTCTCGAACCGATACCCGAGGGCCCGGCTCCCACCTTTGATGAGCCACGGTCGATCCGAGCAGGATCAGCCGCTTTTTCAATGCGCAATGATGTCGTGGTAACCGCTGTGTCCAGAATCATCTCCTCCGTAGGTCCGACTCCTGAAGCCGAAGCCACCGACGTATCCGATTCCCTGATGTTCGGCACGCCCAAGGAGCGTCTGGACTTCTACCGTCGGGAAATTCAGTACGAAACCAACCTGCTGGCCGATCGAACCAACGCCTACCTGGCTGCCCAGTCGTTTCTGGTCATCGCCTATGCCTCGTCCATGGCCAATGCGAATCCGTCCTGGGGCGACCTGTTCACTCTGGTAGTGCCGGCCCTGCTGGCACTCCTCGGGATCATCAGCTCGCTGAACGCCTGGCCGGGCATCAAGGCGTCATCGGCGATCATCGGCCACTGGCACTTCAAGCAGGAACAACTCCTGCGCAGCGAGCCGAAGTTCGGTCATGCCTACGACGAGTCGCCGTTGTTCAGCGAGCACGAGTCCAGTGACGAGCGTTACTACAAATCCCTGAGGTTCTCGCTGCGGTCACCCTGGCTGTTCACCATCTTCTGGATGGTCCTGGGGCTGTTCTCGCTGTGGCTGCAACTGTCGTCCACCGCCAAGCTTTAGAGGTTCGCAGCTCCCGGTAACATTCATTTGCCTGCACGCCCTGGCTGGCTTGCGGTCATTAGGTCGAGGAACGCGTTCGGGCTCGCCGTACGCGGATAATGGAGGAGGGCAGCGCAGCGTGAATCGTACCTGGGTCGCCAGTGCCGTCGCCATCGTGCTGCTGCTCGCCGCGTTGCCGCTGTCCTATCAGCTGTGGCCAGCCCGTACCCCGGTAGCGGCGGCGGTCGGCGAGGGCGCTCGGGTTGGCGGGCCTTTCCAGTTGCAGGATCAGCATGGCCAGGCCGTCAGTGAACGGACGTTCAGTGGCCAGTGGCTGCTGGTGTTCTTTGGTTTCACCCGCTGTGCCGATATCTGCCCGACCACCCTGGTACACATGGCCAGGGTGCTCGATGGTCTGGGCGAGCAGGCCAGCCAGGTTCAGCCGCTGTTCATCAGCCTGGATCCCGAGCGCGACACGCCGGAGGTGCTGGCGGCCTATACCGCGTTCTTCGATGAACGCATCCTCGGCCTGACCGGCAGTGCCGAACAGATCCGCCGGGTCGCCGATGCCTACAGTGTGTACGTCGAGAAGGTACCGATGGGCGATACCTACATGCTCGATCACACCGGCTCGATTTACCTGATGGCACCGGATGGAGCGTTCGCCGAGCTGTTCTCCCCGCGAATGACAGCCGAGGCGATGGTGCAGGAAATCTCCAGCGCCATCGGCCAGCGTTAAATGACCGCCACCCTGCGTGAGCAAGAGAACAGGCGGGCGCGCAACTGGCCGCTGTTGCTCGGTTTCGTGGTGCTCGCCGCCTGCTGGCTGGGGCCGCTGCCCGCCATGAGCCGCACGGCCTTCTCCGCCCATATGCTGCTGCACCTCGGGGTGGTGGCGCTCGCCGCACCGCTGCTGGCCATTGGGCTGGCGCGCTCGGGGCTGCGTGTGGACAGCCTTCGCCCTGTCGGCGTCTGGACCTTTCTGGTGTTCTTCGCCGAGATGCTGGTGGTGTGGGGCTGGCATGCACCGTTGCTGCATGAAGCGGCGGCCATCAATGTCTGGGCGTTCGTCGCCCAGCAGGCGAGCTTCCTGGCCGTGGGGGTGGGTGTGTGGTCGATGGGGTTCGCCAGCCAGTCGCGGCGCGGGGTGGCCGCGGCGATGTTCGGCTTCTTTCTGACCTTCGCGCACATGACCATGCTCGGCGTGATGCTGATCATGGCGCCCAAGCTGATCTATCCCGCCGAGCTCTGCCTGGGCGCGTTCGGCTTCGCGCAACTGGACGATCAGCGCTTCGGCGGCATCCTGATGGCTGCCTGGAGTGGTGTGGTGTATCTGGGCGGCGCCGTGGCGTTGGGGGCACGCCTGCTGAGCACTGCGGGCGGGGAGAGTGACGCGCGCCCCTCGGGTTGAACGCAGAGCACCGCCAGGCATGCACTGGCGGTGCTGCGTAGCGGCGTGATTACAGCTTGAAGTTGCCCACCAGATCATCCAGTTGCCGGGACAGGCTCTGCAGGTTGCCGCTGGCAGTGTTGAGCTGGTCGGCGATCACCGTGGTTTCCTGAGTGAACTGGTTGATCTGCTCGACGTTGCGATTGATCTCTTCGACCACGCAGGACTGCTCCTCGGTGGCGGTGGCGACCTGAATGTTCTGATCGCTGATCTGGCTGATGTGGCCGTTGATCTGCGCCAGCGCTTCAGATGCCTTGGCGGCGTATTCGACCACCCGCTCGCTCTGCTGACGCCCCTTGGCCATGGCCTCTACAGCCGAGCGGGATTCGCTCTGCAGGCGGTCGATGACCTTCTGGATCTCTTCGGTCGAGGCGCCCGAGCGGCTGGCCAGGGTACGCACCTCATCGGCCACCACCGCGAAGCCGCGGCCCTGCTCACCAGCGCGGGCAGCCTCGATGGCGGCATTGAGGGCCAGCAGGTTGGTCTGCTCGGAGATGCTGCGAATGGTGCCCAGGGTAGAGCTGATCGCGTCGATCTGCCCGGCCAGCGCGCCAATGACCTTGGATGCCTGCTCCAGTTCGCCGCTGAGCGCATCGATCTGTCGGTTGGCCTGGTCCACCACTTCACGACCGCCATTGGCATGCTCGGTCGCCTCGCGGGCCACCTTGGCGGCATTCTCGGCGTTACCGGCGATTTCGTTGACCGTCGAGCCCAGTTCGTGGATGGCGGTGGCCACCTGCACCGTACGGTCGCTCTGCGCGGTGCAGTTGCTTTGCGTCAGTTGGGCGCGTTCGGCGACTTCGCGGGCCATGCCCGACAGCTCCCGCGAGTTGCCGGCCAGTTGCTGCATGATGCCGTGCACCCTGGCCAGAAAGCGGTTGAAGCTCTGCGCGATGTCGCTCAGCTCATCGCTGCCGCTCAGTTCGATGCGTGCGTTCAGCGCCAGGTTGTCGGCGGCGTTGCCCAGGCTGGTCTGCAGAATGGATACGCGGCGGCGCAGGTTGGCGACGATCAGCCAGGAGGCGATGAACGACACCAGCAGGCCGAGCACGATGATCGTCAGCTGCTGCACGCGGCCTTGCTCATAGTTGTCGGTACTGCGCTGGTTCTGCTGTTCGGCTTGTTGCAGCAGGGTGTCGAGCAGTTCGTTGGCGCCCTGGCGCATCACCCCGTAGCTCTTCGCGTACTGATCACGGTAGATCTGCTGCGCCCTGGCCATGTCGCCGCCGTCCAGGGCCTGCAGCATGGGCGTGAGCTCACCGCTGACCATGGCCTCGAACTGGTCGAGCAAGCGCTGCGCCTGGGCCTTGCGCTCCGGGTTGACTTGCGCCTCGACGGCGTTGCGCATGGCCGTGCGCATGCCGGGGATGTCCTCGTTGAGGGCTTCCTGCACACGGGTCTTGACCCCTCGCTCGTCACGCAGGGCGGTGTCCTGCAGCAGCATCATGTCGATACCCACGCGCATGCGCGGAATCCGCGAGGCGGCTTCGGCCATCGCGCGCATGGGGGCTGAGGTATTGAGATAGAGCGCGCTGGCCTCCTTCTGCATGTTGGACATGCTGTTGAGGCTGGTCACGGCGACCAGAATCAGCGCGATGCAGGGGATGGCCACTGCGATGATCAGGCGGGTCTTGAGTGTCAGTGTGTCGAGGCGCATGGGTGATGTTCCATGTCATTGGAGTGGCGTCAGTATACGGGCACGAATGATTTCATGCTGCCATGACATGCATACCGTTCGGCGGGCCGCCGAACGCCCGCAATGGCCCTGCCAGAGCCTGTCGCCACTGCCCTGGCGGCCTTGCTCGAAAAGGAATGCGAAGCGATTCTCAGTGCGTCGGACAATGATGTCATTCTGGGTCTATTTACCCCTTCTTTATGGGGATGATTTGCTCGTACTATGCGTGGCGCAAAACTATCTCCAACTATCCCGAACCCCTCCTGTCACTGTCTAACAGCGGTCAGTTCGGTATCGATCCGTATTCGTTCAGGAGTTAATGGCACATGGCAGCACTGCAGCTCGGCACCATCGAGGCGATCAAGAACAATCAGGCACAACTGCTCGATGAGTGGATCAGGGGCCTGGAGGCGAGCGGTTCGACTCGCAACCTCAAGGAGCAGGATCTGCAGCAGCAGACCGCGGAGTTTCTGCAACTGACCATCGCCGGGCTGGAGAGCGGCGGTGCTGCCAACATCGCGGTCGCCAGCTGGGAAGACGTGCGCCAGTTCCTCGAACGCCTGTCGTCCAGCCGCGCGCTGCTGGGCCATGACTCCCACCAGGCCGCCAGTTTCATCTTCGCCCTGAAGGGCCCGCTGTTCGCCTTGCTGCAGCGCCAGTACCGTGACCAGCCCGAAGAACTGGCTCAGCAGCAGTGGGAAGTCTCCGAGCTGTTCGACAATCTGGGCCTGCATACCATCCGCACGTTCCAGAAATCCCGCGAATCGGTGATCAAGCGTCAGCAGGAAGAGTTGCTGGAACTGTCCACGCCGGTGGTCAAACTGTGGGATGGCGTCCTGGCGCTGCCGATGATCGGCACCCTGGACTCGCAACGCACGCAGGTGGTGATGGAGTCGCTGCTGCAGCGGATCGTCGATACCGGTTCGGAAATCGCCATCATCGACATCACCGGCGTGCCGACCGTAGACACCCTGGTCGCCCAGCACCTGCTCAAGACCGTGACCGCCATTCGCCTGATGGGCGCCGACTGCATCATCAGTGGCGTGCGCCCGCAGATCGCGCAGACCATCGTGCACCTGGGCCTCGACCTGCAAGGCGTGGTGACCAAAGCCAACCTGGCCGACGCCCTGAAGCTGGCCCTGAGCCGTCTTGGCGTCACCCTCAGCAAAGCGGTCTGAAGCCATGGAACGCATTCCGATTTTGCGGATGGGCGAGTTCCTGCTGGTGACCATTCAGGTCGACATGCATGACCAGCTCGCGCTGACCCTGCAGGACGATCTTTCCGAGCTGATCAGCAAGACCTCGGCCCGCGGTGTGTTGATCGACATCTCCGCGCTGGACATGGTCGATTCGTTCATCGGCCGGATGATCGGCACCATCTCCGGGCTGTCGAAGATCATGGACGCCGAGACCATGCTGGTCGGCATGCAGCCCGCCGTGGCGATCACCCTGGTGGAACTGGGCATGACCCTGCCGGGCGTCAGCACCGCATTGAACGTCGATCGCGGGATGAAGCTGCTGCGGGAACGAGTAGCTCGGCAATGATCGTACGCAGCAGCGGTACCCAACCGATCAACATCGAGCAGGACGTGGTCCTGGCGCGCCAGACCACACGCAAGCTGGCCACCGAGTGCGGCATGCGGCTGATCGATCTGACCAAGCTGGTCACGGCGGTCAGCGAGCTGGCGCGCAACACCATGGTCTATGGCGGCGGCGGTGACATGGACTGGCAGGTGCTCGAAGACAGCGCGCGTATCGGGCTGCGCCTGACCTTTCGCGACGAAGGCCCCGGCATTCCCGACCTCAAGCTCGCCATGACCGATGGCTGGACGTCCGGCAATGGCCTGGGGCTCGGCCTGACGGGCGCCAAGCGTCTGGTCGACGAATTCGAGCTGGACACCGCACCCGGTGAAGGCACACGAATCACGATCACCCGATGGACATGACGATCAGCGGCAGCATGACCCTGGTGCTGCCCATCGACGACAGCAGCCAGGTCGGTCATGCCCGGCGTACCGCCCAGAAACTGGCCGAGCAGCAGGGCTTCGACGACACCGATGCGGGCCGTGTCGCCCTGGTGACCACCGAACTGGCAAGCAACCTGCTCAAGCATGCCGGGCGTGGTGAGTTGCACCTGCGGGTCGTGCCACGCCCCAGCGGCGCTGGCATCGAGGTGCTTGCCGTGGATCGCGCCCAGGGGTTCGATCTGAATGCCTGCCTGGCCGACGGTTATTCCACCGGCGGTACCCAGGGCATCGGGCTGGGCGCGGTGTCGCGGCAGGCCGAGGTGTTCGACGTGTACGCCGATGCCCGCGGTGCGGTGTTGCTCGCACGCGTTTACGCACGCACGGACAAACAGCCGGACTGGCGCTTCGGGATCAGCCAGCATTCGCTGCACGACGACCCGGCCTGCGGTGATGTCTGGTACCTCGCAGCCCAGGGCCGCACCTTCAGCGCGCTGGTAATCGACGGGCTTGGCCATGGCGAGGAAGCCGAGCGCGCCGCGCAGGCAGGCGAGCGCGCCTTCGCTCTGAGCCCGTTCAGTGAGCCGGTCATGTTGCTCGAGGAGCTGCACCGCGCCATGAACGGCACCCGCGGTGGCGCGGTGGCCATCGCCCAGGCACGGCTCGACAACGGTACCCTGCGCTTCGTCGGGGTCGGCAATATCAGCGCCGCGTTGATCAACGCCGAGAAGTCCCGCGGCCTGGCATCGCATCCGGGCATCGTCGGTGGCCAATACCGCAAGGCGCAGCCTTTCGACTACGACGAGGTCAATGGCCAGCTGCTGATTCTGCACAGTGACGGCCTGCAGTCGCGCTGGAGTTTGAAGGACTACCCCGGCCTGGTGCACTGCCATCCGGCGGTGATCGCCGCCGTGCTGCACCGAGATTTCTGCCGTGGCCGTGACGATGTCACGGTCGTGGTCATTGCCCTGGAGCCCGCTCATGGTTGAGCCAACTGACCTGACCCATGCCGAGCAGGCCGCACTGATCGCCCGTCTGCAAGGTGAAAGTGCGGCGCTGCGCGAAGAACTCGATGAAACCAACCAGGGCGTCCTCGCCCTGTATGCCGAACTCGACAATCAGGCCGACGAGTTGCGCCAGGCATCGGACCTGAAGAGCCGCTTCCTGTCCTACATGAGCCATGAGTTCCGTACGCCGCTGGGCTCGATCCTGAGCATCACCAGCCTGCTGACCGATGAACTCGATGGCCCGCTAAGCGCCGAGCAGCATCGCCAGGTAGCCTTCGTCAGCACGGCGGCACGCGAGCTCAGCGACATGGTCGATGACCTGCTCGACCTGGCCAAGATCGAGGCCGGGCGCATCAGCATCTCGCCGGCCTGGTTCGACATGCTGGACCTGTTCTCGGCCTTGCGCGGCATGTTCCGGCCAATCGTCGACGCCAGCGCCGTGGACCTGATTTTCGAGGAGCCGGTGGGCTTGCCGCGGCTGTACACCGATGACAAGAAGCTTGCGCAGATCCTGCGTAACTTCATCGCCAACTCACTGAAGTTCACCACCCGTGGTGAAGTGCGGGTGTCCGCCCGCCTGGAAGGTACCGATCGGGTGCGTTTCGCGGTCAGCGACACCGGCATTGGCATCGCCCCCGAGCTGCACGGCGCGCTGTTCGAGGACTTTTCCCAGGTCGACTCGCCGCTGCAGAAACGTCTGCGCGGCACCGGCCTGGGGCTCTCCCTGTGCAAGCGCTTTGCGGCGTTGCTGGGAGGCGAGGTCGGGGTGGAAAGCGAGCCGGGCGTCGGGTCGGTGTTCTTCGTGAGCATTCCCCTGGCGATCGCAGCGGAGTCTGTCGATGAAGCCTGATACCCGCCTGCTGATCGTCGATGACAACGTCGCCACCCGCTATGCCCTGCGCCGGCGCCTGGAGAAGCACGGGTATCAGGTGCTGGAGGCCGGCACGGGCACCGACGGGCTGGCGCTGATTCGTGGCGAGTCGCCGGATGCGCTGATCCTCGACGTCAACCTGCCGGACATGAGCGGCTTCGATATCGTCCGCATCCTGCGTGCCGAGCCGGGTACGGCGCTGCTGCCGGTGATCCACGTCTCGGCGGCGTCGATCCAGACGGGCGACATCATTACCGGTCTGGAGGCCGGGGCCGACGCCTATCTGGTGCATCCGGTCGATCCCGACGTGCTGCTGGCGACCCTGCGCACTCTGCTGCGGGTACGCGATACCGAACATGCGTTGCGGGAAAGCGAGGCACGTTTTCGGGAGATTTTCGTCAACGTTTCAGCGCCGATTGCCGTCCTCGATTCGGACCTCAAGGTGCATGAGTGCAACCACGCCTTCGCTCAGCTGATTCAGGACGAGCCGGATACCCAACTGCTCAGCCAGTGTTTTGCCGATGGCCAGGCTTCGCTGCTCGACGAGCTGCGCCTGCGTCTCAAGGCTGGCGAGCGCTGGAAGGGCTCGCTGAACATGCAGGTGCAGGGCGAAACCCGGGAAACCGAGTGGCAGGTGTCGCCTTACCGCACCCCGGAACTGAGCCTGGTGTTCGTCGAAGACGTTACCGAGCACCGTCGCCGCGAACGTCTGCACCTGGCACAACTGGACGACGCCACCAGCAGGCTGGCCCGCGAAGTCGCCGAGCGCGCCCGCACCGAAGCGCAGTTGCTGCAAGTGCAGAAGATGGAGGCCCTGGGCAACCTCACTGGTGGTATTGCCCATGACTTCAACAACATGCTCACCGGCATCATCACCAGCCTGGAGCTGATTCAGAAACGGGTCGCCGAGCAGCGCCTCGACCGCGTGCAGCTGTATACCGAGGCTGCGCTGAATTCGGCGATGAGCGCTGCTGCGCTGACCCATCGGTTGCTGGCGTTCGCCCGCAAGCAGCCGCTCGACAATCGCGCCGTCGACGTCAACGAGCGTGTGCGTTCGCTGGAAGAGCTGCTGGTGCGTACCATCGGCGAGCAGATCACCCTGACCCTGGAACTGACCGGCAAGCCGGCCATCGCCCTGGTCGACCCCAGTCAGCTGGAAAACGCCGTGCTCAACCTGGTGATCAACGCCCGGGATGCACTGCCCAATGGCGGCAATATCTGGGTCAATACCTACACCGCTCACTCCAGTGGCGACCCGAACCTGGCCGATGGCGTGTACGTGGCGCTGTCGGTGCGCGACGACGGCAGCGGTATCGACCATGCCCTGATCGACAAGGTGTTCGATCCCTTCTTCACCACCAAACCGGTAGGCCAAGGCACCGGGCTGGGGCTGTCGACCATCTATGGTTTCACCCGCCAGTCTGGCGGCAACGCGAGCATTCGCAGCGCCACCCGGCGAGGTACCGAAGTCACCATCATGCTGCCGGCCAGCAGCGAGCCGGTGGTCATCGAGAGCGATGCCGAACAGGTCGAGCATCGCGGCGCTGGCGAGCGGGTACTGGTTGTCGAGGATGTGGCCACGGTACGGGCCTTCGTCTGCGAAGTGCTGGAGGAGGCGGGTTATCGCTGTACTCAAGCCGAAGACGTGGAGACTGCGTTGGCCCATCTGCAGAGCGGCGCAGTGATCGACCTGCTGCTGACCGATGTCGGCCTGCCGCGCATGAACGGTCGTGAGCTGGCCGAGGCGGGGCGCAAGCTGCGTCCCGATCTGCCGATCCTGTTCATGACCGGTTATGCCGAGAACGCCATCAACCGCCAGGTGTTCCTCGACAGCGGCATGGAACTGCTGACCAAGCCGTTCAAGATGAACGAGCTGCTCGACAAGGTGCGTCGCTCGCTGCCTGAAGGCTGAGGCTCGGCCGGGGTGGCGTTGGTCTCGTCTGTCCTCGTCAACAGAAAAAACAAAGCTCCCGGCCTAGATAACGCACCGTCAGTTCATGGCCGCTGCCGCTGATATCGAAGGGTTCGCACAGCGCGCCGGTGGACACGATGTCGCCGGCGCGCAGCGTCTCGCCGCGTTCGGCGGCATGGGCGTAGAGGGCGGCCAGTGAGCTCAGCGGATCGGTGGCGGCATCGCCTTGCAGCGTGCGCGCCTTGGGCTCGCCGTTCAGGTGCACCAGGGTCGTTTGCGCGAGTTCGCGCAGCACCTGCAGGTCGAGGCCTGTGCAGGCGGGCGGGCCGATGATCAGCGCTTCGAAGCCGACGTTGTCCGCCGTGAAGCTTGGCCAGCCGACGCTTTTGCGGTCGATGAAGCGTGAGCGCACCACTTCGAAGGTCAGACAGGTGTGGCGGATGTCATCGGGCTGCACGCCACGGCCCGGCAGCGGCTCGATATCCCGGGCGAGCACGAACGCGATTTCGCATTCGATGGTCAGTGGCCCACTTGCCGGAAGTTGTAGTCGTGTGCCGCTGGGGCGGCAGCGGGCGGCTTCCAGTTGGCCTATCAGCGGCCGCGATAGTTGCGCAGCGCGCATGGCCGTTGGGCTGCCGACGCCCAGCTTCCAGCCGGCTCGGCTACCGCCGGCTGCCTTGAACAGGCAGTCCTGCGCGGCGTAACCCTGTTGCAGGGTATGCGGGCGTAGCGCGACGGGCAGGCTGTCGAGCAGCGTTGCGGCGCGCCAGGTTGTCAGCAGCAGCGCGGCGGTAGCCGCAGGGTCGAACGCATCGGTTTGCATGGTGGTTCCTGGTGAATGAACGGATCAGTGGGGATGGACAGGCGCTGGCAGGCTGGCTGGCGGCGCGGCGCGAAACTCCACGCCCAGCAGCCGCTCGTAGACCTTGATCATGGCGCCCTTGTCGTCGCTGCCATGGCCTTGCAGCAAGGCCGTCTGGTAGATCGCCGTGGCGGCCGAGAGCAGCGGCAGGGGAATGCCCAGATCGGCGCTCAGGCGTGCTGCACTGGTGAGGTCCTTGTAGGCGTGATCGAGCGGGTAGGCGCTGTCGAAGCGGCCAGCGAGTATGTGCGGCAGAAAATAGCTGGACGCATGGCTGCGCCCGGTACCGTTGTTGACCACGGCGCTGACCTTCTCCGCATCCAGGCCGAGCTTGACCGCCATCGGCAGAACTTCCGCCAGCGCCGCGCAATTGATGTCGTAGAGCAGCTGGTTGATCAGTTTGGTCAGTTGGCCGTTACCGGCTTGCCCCATGTGCAGGATGGTGGTGGCCATGCTTTGCAGGTACGGCTGCATTTCTGCAAACAGCGCTGCGCTGGCCCCGCACATGATCGTCAGTGTGCCGTCGGCGGCCCGTGACGGCATGCCGGACACCGGTGCATCCATGAAGCGAATGTTGCGCGCCTCCAGTTGTGTGGCGATGTCGACGGTCTGTCGGTAGTCGACCGTGCTGGTGTCGATGATCGTGCTGCCGGGGTGCATCCACTGGGCAATACCTTGGTCACCAAACAGCAGGTCGAGGATTGTTGAGGCATCCGGCAGACACAGGAACACGATGTCACTGGCGGCCAGGCGGCGAAGATCATCGGTTGCCTCGGCGCCAAGGTCACGCAGGGCTGAATAAGCACGGCTGCTTGCCGAATGAACCAGCAGCCCGGGGTGGTCATGCAGCAGGTTGATGGCCATCGGCTGACCCATCTGACCGAGTCCGATAAAGGCGATTTGCATGGTAGCGGCTCCTGCCGGTTGGAATGCAGGCCATGCTAGGTATCTCCGTTTTGTAACGGAAATATATTGTTATGATGCTTGGTATCACAAATCGTTATGAGTTTTGCCGTGAACCTGAGAGCGTTGAAGTGCTGTGTGGAAATCGCCCGGCTGGGCAGCTTCACCCGAGCGGCCGAGGCGATGCATATCGCCCAACCAGCGCTGAGCATGGCCGTGACGCGCCTCGAAGAGGAGCTGGGCGTGATGCTCTTCAACCGCGCCGCCCGACAGATCACCGTCACTGCCGAAGGCCAGGTGTTTCTGGAGCGTGTCGCCAAGGCGCTGCTCGAACTGGATATGGCGCGCCAGGAGTTGGGCGACATGGCCGATCTGCAGCGCGGCGAGATACGTCTCGGGGTGCCGCCGATGTTCGGCATCCATTACATGCCGGAGCTGCTCAGCGCCTTTCGTCAGGCGTATCCGGGCATCGTCATGAGCGTGTTCGAAGGCAGTGCCGACGAGATCGGCCGGCTGCTCGAAGCGCGGCAGATCGACCTCGCCCTGCTCGAATCTCGGCGGGTGAGCAGCGCCTGGGAATCGGTGCTGCTCGGCACTGACGAAATGGTGCTGTGCATGAACCAGCAGCATCCCCTGGCCGGTGAGGCACGACTACCGGCAGGGCGTCTGCAGGACGCGGATATGGTGGTGTTCGACCAGAGCTTCCTGCAGCGCCACCTGCTCGATGCCTTTTGCGCCGAGGGCGGGGTCACCTACCGCATCGCCCTGCAAAGCAACTTCGTGTCCTTGGTGACCCGGGCGACCCTGGATGGGCTGGGCATTTCCACCCTGTTGCGCTCGGTGCAGCAGGGCGAACCCGGTATCGTCGGTGTGCCCTTCGAGCCGCCGCTGGGCATGAGTTTCAGGTTGTGCTGGCGAGCCAACGAATACCTGTCGCTGGCCAACCGGCGCTTCGTCGAGTTCGCCCAGCATGCAGGCTTTTTCGGCCGTGCGGCAGGCTGAGCGGATGGCCGACAGGTGGCGCCGTTGCGTCTGCCGGGGAAACCGCTTGCAGGAGTGGCAAAAAGTAGCGAGACAGGATTCAATGGCGCTTCGCTCTGCTCCCATTTCCCTGCCTGCTCGGTTCCTATCGTGATATCTGATGACGCCGAAGCGCTTCGGCAGCGGCTGCAAGCACTAGAAGACGAAAACGCTCAACTGAAAGCCAGGTTGGCTGCATCGCGAGGCGAGGGCCAGGCTGCGGACCGCGAGATGCAGTTTCAGAAGATCTTCGAGCAGGCGCCTGCGGCGATGGCCGTGCTGCGAGGCGAGCAGCTGCGCTTCGAACACATCAACCCGGCTTATCAGCGGGTGCTGGGCCTGGGCGATGTGACCGGCAGGCCGGTACGTGAGGTGCTCGCCGGGCGCATCGAGCGACGTTTCATCGAACTGATGGAGGAGGCCTACCGGCGCGGTCGCCCGGTGCGGGCACGGAATTTCCAGATGCCCGGTAAAGACGGCTATCAACTGGACTTCCTCTACCTGCCGCAGTTCGATGTCCATGGGCAGGTCGATGGCATCTTCGTCCAGGAAATCGACATCGCCGAGCAGCGTCGTGTCGAGAACGCGTTCGCTCAGGAGCGCGAGCGCTATGAATTTCTGTTCAACACCATGGATGAAGGCTTCTGCGTCATCGAGTTCTTCGATGGTCCCCATGGGCCGCTCAGCGATTACATCCATATCGAGGCCAACCCGGCCTATGCCGAACACGCGGGTATCCGCAACGTGGTCGGCCAGAAATTGCGCGAGATGGTCGGCGAAGAGGCGGACAGCTGGGTCGCACGCTACGGCCATGTGCTGCACACCGGCGAGTCGATTCGCTTCGAGCAGGAGCTGATCGCCACGGGCCGCCACCTGGAAATCAGTGCCTTTCGTGTCGGGCCCGCCAGTCGCAAGCAGGTTGCGGTGCTGTTTCAGGACATCACCCAGCGCAAGCAGGCCGAGGCCTCGCTGCGCCAGCTCAACGAAACCCTGGAGCTGCGTGTGCGCGATGCCAACGAGGCGCGTCGGGTGCTGGCCGGGGTGGTGGATGGCGCCGATGCACTGATCTTCATCATGGGCTTCGATTACCGCTGGATCGCCATCAACGGCTCGGGCATGCGCGAGTTCGAGCAGGTCTTCGGCGTTTGCCCGCAGATCGGCGACAGCATGAAGGACAACCTCGCCGATCAGCCCGAGAACCTGGCTGCCGTGCTCGCGCCCTGGGAGCGTGCGCTGGCCGGTGAAGAGTTCGATGTGGTGGTGCCCGTCGAGGCCGCAGAAGGTACCCGCCATTACGAAATGCATTTCAGCCGTTTGAACGACAGCGATGGCCGCCAGATCGGCGCCTACCAGTTCGTCTACGACATCACCGAGCGCCTGCGCGAGCAAGAGCGCCTGAGCGTGGTGGAAGATGCACTGCGCCAGTCGCAGAAGATGGAGGCGGTCGGGCAGTTGACCGGCGGCATCGCCCACGACTTCAACAACCTGCTGACCAGTATCAGTGGTTCCCTGGAATTGCTGCAGATGCGCCTCAGCCAGGGCCGCCTGAGCGATGTCGAGCGCTACGTCAGCGCCGCGCAGAGTGCCTCACGGCGCGCCTCGGCGCTGACCCACCGGCTGCTGGCTTTCTCGCGCCGGCAGACACTCGACCCCAAACCGACCAACGTCAATCGTCTGGTGGTCGGCATGGAGGAACTGATACGGCGCAGCGTGGGGCCGCACATCACCACCGAAGTGGCGCTGGCCGCGGGCCTGTGGTCGAGCTTCATCGACGGGCCGCAGTTGGAAAACGCGTTGCTCAACCTGTGTCTCAACGCCCGTGATGCCATGCCCAATGGCGGCCGCCTGACCATCGAAACCGGCAACAAGTGGATCGACGAGTACGCCTCCCGTGGGCGCAACGTGCCGCCGGGCCAGTACCTGTCGCTGTGCGTCACCGATACCGGTACCGGCATGAGCGAAGACGTGATCGAACGCGCCTTCGAGCCATTCTTCACCACCAAGCCGATGGGCGAGGGCACCGGCCTCGGGCTGTCGATGGTGTACGGTTTCGTACGCCAATCCGGCGGGCAGGTGTGCATCTATTCCGAAGTCGGCCAGGGCACCACCATGTGCCTGTATCTGCCGCGTTACTACGACAGCGACGAAGAAGAGACCGAGCCTACCAGCCAGTCGAGCAGCCCGCGCACCGACTCGCGGGAAACCGTCATGGTGGTCGATGACGAGCCGGCCATCCGCATGCTGGTCATCGAGGTGCTCGAGGAGCTGGGCTACACCACGCTCGAAGCCGGCGACGGTGCTGCGGGCCTGAAGATTCTGCAATCCGATGTGCGCATCGATCTGCTGGTGACGGATGTCGGCCTGCCCGGTGGCATGAACGGTCGGCAACTGGCTGACCTGGCGCGCGTCGAGCGGCCGGAGCTCAAGGTGCTGTTCATCACCGGCTATGCGGAGAACTCGGTGATCGGCAACGGCCACCTGGCCCCCGGCATGCGCCTGCTGACCAAGCCCTTCACCATGGAGGCGGTGGCCAACCGCATCCACGAGATGATCGCGGGCGACAGGTTGGGCTGAGGCTACCTGCACGTTCCTTCCATAGGTATATTGGTCGATAACCAGATACCTATACGTTTTAGCTATGGAAGGGCAATGATCAACTTTCGCCTGATCAGGCACCTCTGGCTGTTCCAGGCGGTCGCCGAGGAGCAGAGCTTCAGCCACGCCGCCAAGCGCCTGGGCATGTCCCAGCCGCCCTTGACCGAGCAGATCCAGACGCTCGAACACGCACTGAAGGTCAAGCTGTTCGAGCGCTCGCGCCGGGGTGTCACGCTGACGCCGGCCGGTGCAGCCATTCTGCCGGCCGTACGCAAGTTCGCCGATCAGCTCGAACGCCTCGAACTGGCGGTGCTCGAAGCGGTATCCGGCCAGGCTGGGGTGCTGACCATCGGCGCCATCACCGCGGCGATGACCGACGTGCTGCCGCCATTGATCGAGCGCTTCAAGCTCGATCATCCACAGATCACCGTGGCCGTCAGGGAAATCGACAGTGCCGAAGCCATCCCCGCCCTCGAAGCCGGTGATATCGATCTGGCCTTCGCGCGCCTGGAGGGCAATCTGGGCGCCTCTATCCGTTGTCTGCCGCTGACCGAAGAACGCCTGGCGGTTGCCGTGCCTCGTGATCATCCGCTTGCCGGACGACAGCGGCTGAGCTTCGCCAGTCTGGCGGACGAGCCGCTGGTGATGTCGTCCCGGCAGGTCAGCCCCAGCTACTTCGATCACCTGATCGGCGCCTGCAAGGCCAATGGCCTCAACCCTCGGGTGTTGCACGAGGTGCGTTCGGTGGCGTCGCAGATCGCCTTCGTCAGTTGTGGTCAGGGGCTGGCGCTGGTTCCCGCATCGACCCGCAAGCTGGTGCCCGACAACGTGGTGCTGAAGCCGCTGACGCCCAAGCTCAGCGTGGTCACCACCGCGGTGGTGTGGAGTCGGGTGCGCAGCAACCCTCTGGTGGATGCCTTGCTGGAGCAAATCCAGCCATAGGTTGCGGCTATGGCTGGCTTACCGGCTTCGGAATTTACAGATGGCTGACGCCGAGACACAGTGGCGCCTGCGTCCATCAGCGGAGTCCTCTCTTGTCCACGTTCCATCCCCTCACTCAGGCCCAGGTGCCCTTGAGCATCGACGGCGTCGACCTGGGTGTCGCTGCTCTTCACCGCAGCGGTGAAAAAGCGCCCATCGTCTTTCTGCACGGCTTCGGCTCCACCAAGGAGGACTACGCCGATATCGTGCTTCAGCCGCGTTTCAATGGGCACGCGCTGCTCGCTTACGATGCACCGGGTTGCGGTGAAAGTACCTGCTCGGACCTGTCGCGACTGTCGATTCCCTTGCTGGTGCAGAGCGCTGTGGCGATGCTCGAGCATTTCGCTATCGAGCGTTTCCATCTGGTGGGGCATTCCATGGGTGGGCTGACGGGGTTGATGCTGGCGCATCGGTATCCACAGCGGGTGCTGAGCTTCGTCGATATCGAGGGCAACATCGCGCCGGAAGACTGCTTTCTCAGCCGGCAGATTCACGATTACCCGCACGAGGATGCCGAAGGTTTCTTCACCGACTTCATCGAACGCACCCGCCGTGCCCCGGCTTACGCCAGCGCGCTGTATGCCGCCAGCCTGCGCCACAAGGTACGGGCCGGGGCGGTGCGGGGGATCTTCGAATCGATGGTCGAGCTGTCTGATCAGGGGCAACTGATGGATAAATTCCTTGGCTTGCCGCTGCCGAAGATGTTCATGTACGGCGACCAGAACGCCTCGTTGTCGTACCTGGCGCATATCCAGCGCCACGGCGTGGTGCTGGCGCAGATCCCCGATTGCGGGCACTTCCCGATGTACTCCAACCCGCAGGTGATGTGGGCGCGGATTGCCCATCTGCAAGGCCTTGCTGCCGATTGAGCGACGATGAACCCACTGTACAGCTTCTATTCCCGCAGCCTGGCCAACGGCAGCCTGTTCGCCGTCCTGGCAGCAGCGGGGTTCAGCCTCAAGGCGATCTTCGTGAAATTGTCCTACGCGGCAGGCAGCGTCGATGCGCTCGGCCTGTTGGCCATGCGCATGGGCCTTTCACTGCCGCTGTTCTTGCTGCTCGGCTGGTTGAGCCGCCGGGAAGGGCGTAGCGCACTCACGGTTCAGGACACGCTGCGGGTCCTGTGGCTGGGGCTGGTCGGCTACTACCTGTCCAGCCTGTTCGACTTCTATGGCCTGGAGTACATCAGTGCCGGGCTCGAACGGTTGATTCTCTTCACCTACCCGACGCTCGTTCTGCTGTTCCAGATGATCGCCCTGCGGGAGCGCCCGACCCGCCGCACGTTGCTGGCATCGGCCATCTGTTATGCAGGGCTGGGCGTTGCGTTCATCCATGATATTGGCACGGTTGGCTTCAGTGTGGAGGTCATCAAGGGCGTGGCCTGGGTGTTCGCCAGTGCCGTGACCTACGCACTGTATTACCTGGGCGCTGGCCTGATGGTCGGTCGTCTGGGTTCCATGCGCCTGGCCGCGCTGGCTGGCAGCACCTCGGCGGTGATGGTGCTGGTGCATTTCAGCATCAGTTCCGACGCGGCCGCGCTGGCCGAACTGCCGGTGGCGATATGGGGCTATGCGGCGCTGATGGCGCTGCTATCGACGGTCCTGCCAATCTACTGGATGGCGCTGGCCATTCAGCGCCTCGGTGCGACGCAGACCGCGGCGATCGGCAATCTGGGGCCTTTGCTGACGGTGCTGGTGTCCTGGGCGGTGTTGAGCGAGACGATTTCGCTCTACCAGCTAGCGGGTTTGGCCCTGGTGCTGTTCGGCGTGTCCCAGCTCAAGTCGTCTCAGGCCGCCAGGTAATCGCCGGCAGCGCTTGCTGAACGCAGGTGATCAAGCCTGCTGCGGGCGGCCTTCGGCGAAATACAGTTCGAGCAGTTTGCGCGAGGGTTTCTTGACGTCCTTGTCCAGGTCGACCGATGAGAACCAGCGGCAGTCGGCGATCTCGTTCTGCGGCCTGGCGTCCAGTGCTTCTGGCACCGTTACGCGGAAGACATGGTGGGGGCGGCTGTCGAACTCGTGCAGGGCGAGGAACTCCAGCGCCTGGCTATCCAGCCCGGTTTCTTCGAACAGCTCGCGAAGCGCCGCTTCCGCCGGCCGCTCGTTCGCTTCGATCTTGCCGCCCGGCAGTGTCCATTTTTCTTCGGCCTTGCGCACCAGCAGAACCTTGCCGTGTTGCTGGCAGATGACGGTAGCGCGATGTTTGGCGGATTTGATCATGGGTATTCCAGACTTCGTGTGCGGTGTTCATACAGGGCGTCGAAACGCCAGAAAGTTCGGACTGTTTATGCAGCCTACTCTACTTAATTGCATGCGTGGGATAACCGCATGGCAGACAGCTGCGACGATGATTTCAGAAATGTCGTCACAGGCGCGTCGAGTGCATCACGCTCGGTGCCTGCCAGTGTCGAGAATTGTGCGCTGCAGCCATTGCGGTGAGCAGTAAGAGCAACAAGAGCAGCGAGGCGGCCGCACGGCCAGCCCAGCAGTGAAGACCGCGGGCAGGACGCCGCGTCACTGGAAGGGCAGGTGCCTGCCCAGGGCAAAGCGACCCGGACCACCGATCGCCAGTGTGGTGAAGACGATTGCCAGCAGCCAGGCGAACTGGCCCTCGGCCAGGCTCCATTGGGGATGTACCAGTGCCAGGGAGACCAGCAGCACCGCGAGGATCGGCAGGCTGGCGAGTCGGGTGAAGGGACCGAAGATGATCAGCAGCGGGCACACGACCTCGGCGAATAGCGCCAGGGCAAGGGTGATGACCGGTCCGAGGCCCAGCGGGTCTTCGATCGAGCCGAGTTCTGCCTGCATGTTCGTCAGCTTCGGCAGGCCGTGTACTGCCAGCAATAGCAGGCTGCCAGAGACCCGCAGAAAGAGCAGAGCCCAATCGCTGGGTACCTTGATCGGAGTAGGGAGCATCGCGAACCTCCACGCAAAAGGAGCTGTCACTCTGAGCTGCGCAGTGGTCGGCGTCTTGTATGGCTGTGCGCTTTCTCTACGGACTCGCCTTCCTTGCGATTGACCGGTTGTCTGGTGGCTCTGTCGATGCGTTATATGAAACCATTTTACGTACGAATAAGTAGGTATTGTTTTTCATGAGCGATGATATCCAGAACAACGCTGTTGTTTATGCGGAACGGCAGGCTTTCAACGCTTCATGGTTTGCTTGAAACCATGAAGCTGGAAAATAGAGAGGCGGCTTACATGGCGCGTATTTCGAGTGATGTATCGACTTCGTGGATTTCCAGAGCATCTTTGTTTTCAAAGCAGGGGGTGCCGGTGATGGTGAGCGATTCCATTGTCAGTGGATTGGTGAGCTCGATTGTCAGCAGGAAGGGTGATTCAGTTGGTCGTTGTTCAACGATCGGGTTGAAGAAGTTGTAAAGTGCGTAGATTGCGTCCAAGCAGAGTGTCTTGATCATTTTGTTTATTCTTCGGTTACGGGAGCGATAGGGATTGTTCAGGCCGAGTGGCCTGTATATGAAACTTGCACGTTGACTCGGTAGTGCGCGTGGCGATACGGCAGCTGACACCATGGCCGGTCAAGCCAGAATGGCAGGCTTTGGGTTGGCCTGGGGCGAATCGGCTCCAGAGGCTAGGCCCGCATGTGGTGGGCCGTTGCCGCCCTCAACTAGGAGGAGCGTTTACCACCGCCGCCATGGCTGTTCTGGCCACCTTTGCGGCCTGCTTCCGCTGCCTTCTCACGATCATTGGCAAAGTTGCCGCCACTTTGCTGACCGCCCTTACGGCCTGCCTCTGACGCTTTGGCGCGGTCATTGGCAAAGTTTCCAGGATTGCTGTTAGCCATTTTTGTATCTCCTGATGAGTGGGTGTACGAGGGGTTCGCCCTCCCGTGTACTAAGCAACTTTCCAGCGCTTCGTTCTAGCGAAATCTTTTATATAAGACGGACGGTATAGTCGTGCTGAAGTATTGACTTCTTGCAGTCGGCTAAGTGCTCTACCGCACTGACTAAACCCGCTGGAGGGGGCTTTGAAGTGTGCCTCTTCACGCGGGGAAGACTGTTTTCATGGAGGAAAAATACGGGTGTAGAAAAGTTCGATTTTTTGACGCCGGTATTGAGACTCTTGTCTGGTTTTTTACAGCTTTTTTATTCGATGGACAAAAAAACAGCGCCAACTTATTTGCGTGGTCGTGCACTGTTTCGGATGCGCCCGGGTGTAAGTAAACGACAGGCAGGGTGCCAATAGTCGCTCGCTCCCACTGCCCTTGCGTCAGGTTGCGAAAGGGCAGGCCCGTCCAGCGGTTGCAGCGCATGGGCCGTCCGCAAAGCCAGCAAGCGCCGATACCGTTTTCGGTCAGGTTCGATCAATCAGGGGGGGAGGCACCTTTGGCATTGACGAGCTGCGCCAGGCGGATGGCGATGTCGCGACGGCGGAAGGGTTTGGCCAGCACCTCGAAGTCGCTGATCTGCGTCGGAGTCAGGCTGGCGTAACCGGTGATGATCAACACAGGCAGGTCAGGCATGCTCTGTCTCAGTTCCTGAGCGAGCTGTGCGCCTGTCTTGTTCGCCATGACGTGATCGGTCACCAGCACGTCAGGTTTCAACCCGCCCTCGATCAGTTTCAGCGCTGCGGCAGCCGAACAGGTCTCCGTCACCTCGTAGCCGAGATCATGCAGGTGCAGGCTGGTGGTGTCGCGCACCAGGTTCTCGTCATCCACCAGCAGAACGTGGGTGGGGCGTGGCGCCCTTGGCGCGTCTTCCTCGGTCGAACTGGTGTCGCGGGTGGCCGGTGTATCGGCGATTGGCAACCACAGGCTCACGCGCGTGCCCTGGCCCACCTGCGAGACGATATCGAATCCGCCTCCTGACTGTACGAGCAGGCCCTGTACCATGGGCAGGCCAAGGCCTGTGCCCTTGCCGACATCCTTGGTGGAGTAGAAGGGCTCGATGCAGCGGCGCAGGGTTTCCTCGTCCATCCCGCTGCCGCTGTCTTCCACCCGCAAATGCACGTACTGGCCGGCACTCAGGCTCTCCACGGTGCCGTCGGCCAGTGCGTCGAGCTCGGCGGTTATTTTCAGCCGGCCGCCGTCGAGCATGGCGTCGCGGGCATTGACCGTCAGGTTGAGAATGGCCAGTTCCAGTTGATGCGGGTCGATGAAGACGGTCGGCATCTCGGCAGGAATATCGATGCACACCTCGGTAGTCGGTCCGAGCGAGCGTTGGATCAGGTCGCGCATTTCGCCGATCACCGTTGCTAGGCTGACCGCCTGGGGCTTGAGCGTTTGTCGGCGCGCGAAGGTAAGCAGCCGCTCCACCAGAATGCGCGCACGATCGGCTGCCTGCAGGGCGCCATCCACCAGTTTGCTGGCGCGCTCGTCCGGCACCCGACGACGAATCAGCTCCAGGGACGCCATGATGGGCGTCAGCAGGTTGTTGAAGTCGTGAGCGAAGCCGCCGGTAAGCTGGCCGACCAGTTCCATCTTGTGCGCTTCGTGGAGCTGTGCGATGGCCGCTTCACGTTGCGCAACCATATCGGCTACATGGTCTTCCAGGCCCTCGTTCAAGGCGCGCAGCTCCGCTTCGGCTCGCATGCGCTCACTGATATCCACACAGACGCAGATGGTCCCGGTGACGTGACGCTGCTCGTCCAGCAGCGGTGTGATGTGGTTCTGTGTCCACACGGTCGTGCCGTCGGGACGATTGTGCGGACGGGTGCTCTCGAACTGCTGCCCGCGCCGCAGGCTGCGCTCGCAGGCAGACGCGACGCGTGAGGTTTCACCTGGCTGGCCGAGGTCGTACAGACCCTGGCCGAGCAATTCTTCGCGGCTGCGGCCGACGATTTCGCAGTAACGGTCATTGACCCGAACCAGTGCCCAGGCGTCGTCGCACACGGCAATGCCCGCGCTGGCCTGGTCGAACATGGCCGACAATTGTGCCGAGCTGGCGCGCAATGCAGCTTCGGCCTGGGCGCGGGTAATCCAGGCCCAGGCCAGTTTTGCGGTTTCTTCGGCCAGTTGCGCTTCGTGATCGGTGCATCCGTGGCCGTACTCGTGCTCGATCACCAGTACGGCTTCGAGCGCGTGATGAAGCACCACTGGAACGTGCAGCGCAGCTTGCTGATTTTCATCGCCTGGGCGCAGCAGGGGCTGGCCCGAGCGTAGAAGATCGATTTCCGATGCTTCGTAATGCTCGCCGCCGGAGGCACCATCGTGCTGGGTGGGGTAGCGCTGTTTGACGGCGAACGTCGTGCCATCACCCTGATTTTGCGCGAAGGATACCCGCGAAGCCTTCAGTTCGTCGGTGAGCCTGCGCAGGACGAGTGCTTCCACGCTGTCGGGATCGTTGATCGACGGCAACGCCTGCCCGAGTTCGAGCAGAAACGTCTGGCGGCGCTCGAACTGCACGCGCTCGGTGGTCTCACTGACGATACACAGCACGCCACCGACCGAACCATCCGCCTCGCGCACCGCCGAGTAGGACACGTCGAAATAGACGGTTTCGCCACGGCCGTGGCGCTCGATGTAGAAGGGGCGGTCCTTGGCTGCGAAGGTTTCGCCGGTTTCGCGCACCCCGTGCAGCAAAGGCTCGAGGTCATCCCACAGCTCTGTCCAGCTTTCCACGGCCGGCCGGCCCAGTGCGCGCGGGTGCTTGTCGCCAATGGTGGGGGCATAGGCATCGTTGTACAGGGCGATGTAGTCGGGCCCCCACAGCAATGCGATCTGCGCCTTTACCGGAAGTACGGTGGCCATGAGCGTCTTGAGGCTCGGCGACCACTGGGCAGGAGAGCCGAGTGGCGAGTTCATGCCATTGCCGCTTTGCAGCAATTCGCCGATTTTCCCGCCGCTGGCCAGGAAGTCGAAGCGCTCGATTGCGCTGTCTCGGGGTGCGGTCTTGGTCAACTGATCCATATCATCAAGGCGAGCACTGTAATTGAGGGGCGAGGCGCTTCAGGCCTCGCCTTTAAGAGGTGTGAAGCGCTATTTACGTTCCACTGGTTTTTGACGTTTGTGACGTCATGCCGCCCCGGCGTGTCAGTGCCGCCTGGCGCTCGTCTGCGGGGAGCTGGAGAGGTGCGCCTCGCTCGGCGTCACGGCACTATCGGTCTGCGCTTTTCTTGGCGGGTTTTGCGGTCTGGTTGACCAGGTAACTGCGGCGAATGCGTTCGACTTCGCCGCTGCGGACCAGCCCCTCCAGAGCGGTATTGAGCTCAGGTAGTCGATCGGCGTGCTGCCTTTGCAGTTTGATCACCAGGGGTGCTTCGCTGAGTTTGGCACCGCGGGCGAAGCGTCCAGGCTCGAGATGGCGCGCGGAGAGCAGGTCGGTGAATACATCGTCTACCACTGCAATGGCGTCCACCCGGCCAAGCATCAGCAGATCCAGCAACGCAGGCTCGCGTGAGGTTTCCACTTTCATCAGCCGTTTGTCTCTGAGTGGAGCATCCAGAGTCTGGTAGGTGTAGCCCCGCACGATGCCAATGCGCAGGCCCTGCAATTCACCGAGTGACAATTGCCGCGCCGGGTGGTCTTTTAGGAAGTACAGGTATTCGCGAACGTGCAGATAGGGCTGCGAATACACGAAGCGTTCGCTGGCATTCGCCGAATTCCACTGTGGTGAGTCGGCGTAATTGAGATCCAGGTGGCCTTCGTCGAGCAGCAGATTGAGACGGTTGGCGGGGTAGAACACGAATTCGACCTGCAAGCCGCTCTGCTTCATGACCTTGCGAACGATGTCCACGGCAATGCCGGTGGCCTGTCCATCGGCATCTTCAAAGCTGTAAGGGTGCCACTGTGCGCCGCCACCCAGCAGGGTTTGCGCCGAGCTCGCGCTGCACCATAGCGCGATCAGCAGAGCGTAGCTGTGCAGCACGCGGCAACGTCTCATGGAAACCTCATGACATCCCTGTTGATAGGGCGCCAGTTTAAACCAGCAGCATGGCGGATTGATGTCGACTGGCCGGCGATATGCGGTGATTCTGCAGGGATCATGCCTTGTTGGCTCAATGCGTATGGTTCCTAACCGCCAAACGGTCAGAAACTTTGAGGCAACTCTCTGCTCGTGGTGATGTCATTTCGTTATCATCTGCCGTGTCATCTGTGTCACGTGGAACCCGGCCCCGTTTTTAGCGACAAGTGAGAGAAAGAACGATGTTGGCGCCCAACCCACCCCTTCCGTTGAATGAGTTGAGCCGGCAGGCACTGCTCGATGAGCATCCGTGCCTCCTCGAACAGAGCGCCGACCCATTTCTCGACGAAGTGGTGAAGATGGCGGCGATGTACTTCAAGACGCCCATCTCGCTGATCACCATTCTCGACCGCAAGCGTCAGTGGTTCCGCGCCCGTGTGGGTACCGAGCTGCAGGAAACGCCGCGCAGCGATTCGTTCTGCGCCTACAGCGTGGCGATCGGTGAGAGCGTCGAGGTGTGCGACGCCACGCTCGACCCACGTTTTCGCTGCAATCCGCTGGTCACCGGCGATCCTGGCATTCGCTATTACGCTGGCGTACCCCTGGCCCTGGATAACGGCATCATCCTTGGCAACCTGTGCGTGATCGACACCGAGCCGCGGCAGCCGATGTCGGCGGGCGACATGGCCATGCTGCAGCAAATGGGGCGCCTGGCCATGAGTCGTCTCAATGAATTGCGTATAGCCGCTTTCACCGATGGCGCCACCGGGCTGTTCAACCACGCCAAGCTGGATGAAGACATCTCCGATGCGCTGAGCAAGGGCGATAGCCCGTTGGCCCTGGCCATCGAGCTGGTTTCGCCAGCGCAGTTGAACGACATGCTCAAATCCCTGGGCTTCCGCTTCCTCACCGACTTCACCCTGGCGGTCAGGGACACCCTGCGTGCCTTGCTGCCCCACGGCTGGGAGCTCTACAAGATCAGCGCGCTGCGTTTTGCCTGTAGCGTGCCGGCCAGCCAGCAGGAGCAGGCCGAGGCCGTGTTCCGGCAACTGGTTGACGCGTTCAGCAAACCCATTCACTGCCAGGGCCTACCGGTGCTGCCGCAGATCGGCGTGGGCGTGCTGCGCCTCAGTGCAGACGAGCTGCCGGCTGACTGGATGCGTCTGATCGTCTGTGCGGCTGACGAGGCGCGCACTTCGGGCCGTGGCTGGGCCTACTACGACCACCAGATGGATGTCGCCCAGCAACGCAGTACCCGTTTGCTCAATGACCTGGCCGACGCGGTGCGCGCCGACGACCAACTGCGCCTGGTGTACCAGCCGCGTGTCGACCTGCATAGCGGCGCCTGCATGTCCGTCGAAGCGTTGCTGCGCTGGACGCATCCGACGCTGGGCGAGATCGGCCCTGCCGAATTCATTCCCTTGGCCGAGAAGACCGTGCTGATCCACGCTGTCAGTTTCTGGGTCATCAACCAGGCGATCACGCAGATCATCACCTGGCGCCAGAGCGGTCTCGATCTCAAGGTCGCCATCAATGTCTCCGCTGCTGATCTCAATAACGATCACCTGGCCGACGAGATTATCCGTCTGCTGGCCCGCCACGAACTGAACGGTTCCTGCCTGGAAGTGGAATTCACCGAGAGCGCGCTGGTCGGGGATCTCTCGGTAGTGATTTCGCAGCTCGAACGTCTCAAGGCGATTGGTGTGGACATCGCCATCGACGACTTCGGCAGCGGCTACAGCAACTGGTCCTACCTGCGCGATATCCCGGCCGACACGGTGAAGCTCGATCGTTCGTTCATGGATGACCTGCGCCCCGGTCAGAAGGACTGGAACATCGTTCGCGCACTGATCAGCCTGGCCACGGAACTGGATCAGCGGGTGGTCGCGGAAGGCATCGAAACCGAGCAAACGCTGCAGATCCTGCGTGAGTGGGGTTGCCAGGAGGCCCAGGGCTACTTTATCTCTCGCCCATTGGAAGCGCCGGCGTTGGTTGCCTGGCTGAATGCGAAAGCGGGTGTTCGTGTCAGCGAGCAGGGAATCGTGATTTGAAGCGCGAGGCCTTGATTGCCCCCAAGGGGAGTGGGGTTTTCAGGTGTGCAAGCTGATAGCATCGAGAGGCGCCGCCCAATAACGAGCTCCCGCCATGGCACTGCACCTCTGGTTCACCTTCTTCCTGGCCTATCTGGCCACCACGCTGACGCCTGGGCCGAACGTGCTGCTGGTGGTGCGCAATGCGCTGCGCCATGGGCCGGCGGCCATGGGGGCGACGCTGGTCGGCAACCTGACGGCCCAATTGCTGGTCACTACCGGCGTTGCCCTGGGCGTCGGTGCGCTACTGGTTGCCATGCCCACGGCGTTTCTGGCCCTGAAGATCGTCGGTGCCGGCTACCTGATCTACCTGGGGGCACGCCAACTGCTCAGCCGCAGTGCGGGCACCCATGCGCTGACGGTCGCGCACTACAGCCCCGTAGCGAAATGGCGCATCGCCGGCGAGGCGTTTCTGGTGTGGGTCAGCAACCCCAAATCGATGATCTTTCTCTGTGCCTTCCTGCCGCAGTTTCTGCAGGCGGATCGTTCCGTGCCGGTGCAATTCGCAGTCATGTACCTGACCATCGCCGCGGTCGTGGTCAGCGTGCATTCGGTTTACTGCTACACCGCGTTTCGCTTCAGCAAACGCCTCGGTGCTGCGTATTGGGTCGCAGCGATCAAGCGTTTGAGCGGGGCGCTGTTTATCGGGCTTGGGGTTCGCCTGCTCTCGGTTCGGGCGTAGCAAGCGCGCGTTCACGTGGGCTGGAAAGCAGAACGCCGACCCTTTCAGGTCGGCGTTCTTTATTGCCAGGCCAAATGATCAGCCTGCTTGGTGCAACATCTAATTTTTCAGCGCTTTATCCGCAGGCTGGCTGTAGGTTTCGGCGCAACTGATGTGATCGCTGCCGTCCCAGCACTCGACGTTCTTCAGGTCCGGCATGTCGTCGCGGTGGAACACCGGCTCCACACCTTTGCGGCGCTGTGCGTTGTAGTGGCTGAGCAGACGGGCAGCGATGCCGGCCAGCGGTACGATGGCGACCAGGTTGGTCAGTGCCAGCAACGGCATGAACACATCGGCCATCGCCCAGACCACCGACACCTTCGCCACCGAACCGATCAGTACGAAGGCCATCACCAGCACGCGAAACAGGTTCAGGCACAGCTTGCTGCCGAATATGTACTGGATGTTCGACTCGCCGTAATAGTAATTGCCGATCACCGAGGTGAAGGCGAACAGCAGAATGGCGAAGGTCAGGTAATGAATCGCCCAGCTGCCGAGCTGCTCGGCCAGCGCCCATTGCGTCAGGCTGGCACCCAGGGCGGCATCACCGTAGGCATGGCCCGGATCGGCCAGGAGGATGATCAGCGCCGTCATGGTGCAGATGACCAGGGTGTCGAAGTACACGCCCAGGGTCTGCACCAGGCCCTGCTTGACCGGGTGCGAGACCGATGCCGTGGCGCTGGCATTGGGCACCGAGCCCATGCCCGCTTCGTTGGAGAACAGGCCACGGCGCACGCCCATCATGATCGCCGCGCCGATGCCGCCACCGGCAATCTCGCGCCAGCCGAAGGCGTGGGCGACGATATCGGCGAATACGGCCGGCACGTCGCCGATGTTGAGGACGATCACCACCAGGCCGATGCCCAGGTACATCACCGCCATCACCGGCACCACGGTCACCGAGACCTTGGAAATGGTCTGCACGCCGCCGAAGATGATCACCCCGGTGAGCAGCGTGAGCGCGATACCGACGCCCCAGGCCAGCGTCTGACTGCCGCCTTCGCCGCCGAACGACGTCTGCATGGCATCGACGATGGAGTTGGCCTGCACCGAGTTGAACACCAGCCCATACGTGATGCTGATCATCACCGCAAACACCACCGCCAGCCAGCGCCAGCCCAGCGCGCGCTGGATGTAGTAGGCCGGGCCACCGTGGTAGCGGTACTGCTTGTCCGACTTGTATAACTGCCCCAGGGTCGACTCCACGAACGATGTCGCGCCGCCTACCAGGGCTACCATCCACATCCAGAACACCGCACCCGGCCCACCAAGGGCGATCGCCGTGGCCACCCCGGCGATATTGCCGGTGCCGACCCGCGACGCGGCTGAAATGGTGAAAGCCTTGAAGGAGGAGATCGCCTCCTTGTCGCCGTGGTTACGCTCGAGAATGACCCGAAACATCTCGGGGATCATCCGCAGCTGCACGCCACGACACACGTAAGTCAGATAGACGCCGCTGAGCAGCAGCATGGGAATGGCAAGGTAAGTCCAGAGCAGGCCGGAGAAGGCATCGAGCAACGCAGACACAGGCGTCTTCCTTTGGTCGTCTTATTCGAAAGGGCGCGAGGATAGGCCAATACGCCCAAATTCCCAAACCCGATGCCGCTGACGGCAGGCCGATAAGCCCCTTTCCCTTACCCGCAGCGGTACTGCTTAGGGCCGGGAAGGGCGCGATGGTTCAGGTAAACGAAGCGGCGAGAGAGGGGCGTATCCGCTGTGGAGAGCGCTTTATGCGGTGAGGTGGTGGACAAGCTTCGCGTTGTCCACCCTACGAAAGTGGGGCGAAGCGGCCTCTGCCTGCAATCGAGCTTTACTGAGCAACCAGCACCTTGTCGAGCAGCTCGTAACCCGCTCTGTCGGCGTAGCCTCGGCTGCGGTAGAACCTGCGTGCGGGCTCGTTATCCCGTGACAGTTGTAGCGCGATATTGGTGTAGCCCCGGCGTGCGAACTCGGACTCGGCGACGGTCAGCAGCTCTGCCCCGACTCCGCTTCCGCGCTGTGATGACAGCACGAAGAATTCGTCGATCTCTGCGGTGAGCCCGAGGTATTCGAGGCTGAATACCTGAACGGCGAGCAGATAACCCACTGCGGCACCGTCCACCCGTGCAATCCAGCCAGCCCCCAACTCCGGGGTGGATAGCAGGCGAGTGAGCTGGATGGCGACGCGGGTCTGATCGAAGCCGGTAATGCCCTCGAACTCCCAGTAGCTGGCCACCAGGGGGAGCAGGGCCGGTACGTCGTTTGGGGTCGCTTGCTGTATGCGCATCATGTTCTGGATCAGCCTGCTGATAGTGGCTTGGGAGACTTCGGGAAATACGGCATGACAGGCCGTCTGCCGCGCTGGTTCGTCCGTGGTCCGGGTATCGGCAGGATGATAGCGTCGTATCGGCGTAGTACGCACTCTACTGGGTAGGTTGGTTGCATCGTGACGAGTGCTACCTCGTGCAGTCGATGGCTCCCAAACTGACGGCAGATCCAGGCTCAGGGAATCAGCTTGGCTTCGCGCAGGTGCTCGAATACAGCGAAGGAGGCATCGTCGCTGGCCTGATAATCGAGGAAGCCCAGCTTACGGCTTTTTTGATCGTTCCCACGCTCTGCGTGGTAATGCATTGGTGGGACGCTCTGCGTCCATGCATCGTTCTCTGAGCTCGCAAATCGTGGCGCGGAGCGCCACAGACTGAGTTCCCACGCAGAGCGTGGGAACTATCGCAGGTAGAGCCCAAAGACCATCAACAGGTTCTTAAGGAATCAGCTTGGCGTCGCGCAGGTGCTCGAATACGGCGAAGAAGGCATCGTCGCTGGCCTGATAATCGAGGAAGCCCAGCTTACGGCTTTTTTGATCGTTCCCACGCTCTGCGTGGTAATGCATGGGTGGGACGCTCTGCGTCCATGCATCGTTCTCTGAGCTCGCAAATCGTGGCGCGGAGCGCCACAGACTGAGTTCCCACGCAGAGCGTGGGAACTATCGCAGGTAGAGCCCAAAGATAATCAACAGGTTCTTAAGGAATCAGCTTGGCGTCGCGCAGGTGCTCGAATACGGCGAAGAAGGCGTCGTCGCTGGCCTGGTAGTCGAGGAAGCCCAGCTTGCGGCTTTTCGACATGTCGGTGACCACTTCGATCGGCCGGCCAAGGTCGGCGTCGGTGTGCCAGGGCGAGATCAGTCGCTCGATTTTCGCTTCGGCGAGGCCGTGCTTGGCGGCAAGCGTGTGCCAGATCTCGGCATCACCGGCCATCTGTTCTTCCAGCGGTGCAGGCTTGCCTTCGAAAGCGGCGGCTTCGATGCCGAACCACTCGGCGATGCGCTGCCACATCCAGCTCCAGCGGAACACGTCACCGTTGACGATGTTGAAGGCCTGGTTGGCGGCTGCCGGGGTGGTCGAGGCCCAGTGCAGTTGCCTGGCCAGCTGGCGGGCGTCGGTCATGTCGGTCAGGCTGTTCCACTGCACGGCCGAGCCGGGGAAGCGGAACGGGCGACCGGTTTCACGGCAGACCGAGGCGTAGACGGCGAGGGTGGTCGCCATGTTCATGGCGTTGCCGACTGCCACACCGGTGATGGTGTGCGGGCGGTGCACGCTCCAGGTGAAGCCATCGCGCTTGGCGGCGGCGAACACTTCATCTTCCTGGGCGTAGTAGAAATTCTCCACATCAAGGCGGCCCTGTTCCTCGCGGAACGGCGTCTGCGGCAGGCTGCCCTTGCCGTACGCTTCGAATGGGCCGAGGTAGTGCTTGAGCCCGGTGACCAGCGCGACATGCTTGACGCTGCCGGCTGCACGCAGGGCGTCGAGCACGTTGCGGATCATCGCCGAGTTGACGCGGATGTTCTCCGCTTCGGTGGCCTGGCGTGCCCAGGTGGTCAGGTAGACATGGCTCGGCTTGAGCCCCTCGAGGGCGCTTGCCAGCGAGGCCGGGTCGAGCAGGTCGGCGGCCAGCGGGGTGATGTTCTCGGCGGCCTTGGGGTTACGGGCCAGACCGGTGACCTGCCAACCCTGATCGGCCAGCAGGCGGGAGGTGGCGCTGCCAACGATGCCGCTAGCGCCAACGACCAGTGCGTGATGTGTCATTAGAGATTCCTTCGAAGATAGAGCCTTGGCACCATAGCGATGCTGACGACTCAAACCAAGACGGCACCAAAAGGTAACCACCCCGATGCAAACCGGATCTCCCGAAGAACAATGGCGCGAGGACTGCGCGCCGCGGCGTGTGCTGGAACTGTTTTCCACCAAGTGGACGAGCATGATCCTGCACACCTTGCACGCCCGCCACGGCGGCAGCGCCCGTGCGGGTGTGCTGCACCGCAGTCTGCCCGGCATCTCGAAGAAAATGCTGGTGCAGACGCTGCGTGAACTGGAAACCAGCGGGCTGGTGAACCGGCAGGTGTACGACAGCGTGCCGCCGGCTGTCGATTACTCGCTCACCGAACTGGGCCAGCGGCTGGTCGAGCCCATCGAACTGATCTACGACTGGGCCCGACAGAACGCACCGGCTCTCGATGCGCTGCAACCCAGGCAGTCATCGCGCAGGCGCTGACTTCGAGGGAATGGTCGAGTTGTAGGAGCCCCGACCTCGGGGCGAATCGTAGTGGCAACGCCGATAACGGGCTGTGCCCACCATCGTTTCGCGCCGAGGGCGACGCTCCTACGGGGCTGTGATTCTGATGGCGCCTACGCTCCCGTGGGAACGATCAAATTTTGCTAGCTCCCACGCTCCGCAAAGGAGCAGCTATCGTGGCAATCCTCGTCCACTCACTTGACATCACAGAGCCTCCAAATGTAGGAACGGTACATTTGCTGCCTTGATGATGACCTCTACAGCACTTGGCTCTCTGGTAAGCCCAAGATCAAAAACAGTACTCTCGTGTAGGTCGAGCCAATCTTCTAGTAAAAGTGGCATCAGAACTTGTGCTGTAACATCTGTTTTGGACAGTGCCTCGCGCAAGGCATCGCTTTCCCTGGCCTACACCGCTGCTAAAACCTCATCAATGTCCGCCATAGGGCTCAGTGGATAAAAGCTATAATGTGCTGCCCCAGTTCGGGAGTGGCGCGGCTCTTATGTTTCTGGTGGATAATTGTAGTCCCACCGAAAAAAACCATGCTCTTTGAATCCATCGCCTCTTATGGACTCTTTTTTACTTTTTATATAGTTTGGCGGTGGACACGTCACGTTCTTCATCCAGTAGCCAAGAAACCCGTCGTTGATGCCTGGTAAACTAATCATTTCAGCATGAAGTGGGTTGAGCTCGGGAAGGGAGAAATATACGAATTCTCCTATGGACTCTTTTATCCACTCTTCCGGATCTTGTGTCTCATGTAAAGGTGTTTGGTGCAGTGGGGATTTTGCTAGGTCTACAAAGTCTCGGATATGTGTCATTGACCAATTGCAAAACTCTAGAGTCTCTCCGGTGCCAAAGGCGATATCACTCAGACGATCTACCGTTTCCTCTGGTGGCGTTGGGATACGATCACTGAAGTGCTCCACGTTCTTTTCAATGCATAGTAGAAGGTACCTCGCGACCAGTGAGCCCAAGTGATGAACTACCAAAGCCGGATGCTCGCCGGAACCACCGCCAATAACTAAGTTCTCGGGTGAGCATGAAAATTCGTATTCGCCCCAGGCACCATCTTTAATGGTCTCAAGCGGGTGGTAGATTGGTAGGCCATTAATATAGCCGACCAGTTCATGCTTAATGGAGTCAATGTAGCTCATGTCTTTGCCTAAGTCTTGGTTAATAGGGCGAGTTGAGCTGATAGTATTTACAGGCCCTTAGCTGAACAGCTGGGTGCGCATCGACTGCCATGCCTCCCAGCAATTCTCTGCGACGATATCTGGATAGCCTCTTTTTTGCTCGCTATCTAGCGCGGCGCTGAAAGGGAGTTTTACGCAGGTCGCATTGTTGCGGATATCAATTACTTCCTGCTCGGTGAGCGGAGCACCTTTTTGCTTTTCTGCCGCGTGGAGAACGGTCACTAACGCGGGAATGAAAACCAGGCACAATGGGCCGTCAGGTGTTTTGGTCATGTCGACTCCTACCAGCAAACTGTACGTCAAAGATGAGCCCGGCACGTCCAACCATTCTGGTGGCGCCCACGCTCGAGCGTTGGTGCCTGATCTGGACGCTCTGCGGCCAATGCTTAGTCACTCAACGATCAGTTTCCAGTGGGTGCTGTCTTGGCTTTCACGGGCTGCGGTCGAACCATACCTTGCGGCCAGTAAATGATGCAGCCGGCAGGGGCGTTGCCATAGCAGTTGTATGAGCTGTAGCTGGAAAAATCCGGTTCGAAGCCCAGGTCGCGCATGCACTTGGCCTGTTCCTGGATCTTTTGCACACCTGCACTCATCTGATCGATGAAGTCGCACTGCTTGAGCGCCGTATCGACATCGGTTTTGGCTTGCCTGGTGGGTTCCCACATTACCCGTGCAGGCTGAGCCGGTTGGTAGTACGAAGCACAGCCGGCAACGCTGGCGGCGATCATCCCTGCAATCAATTTCTTCATACGTCTGCCTTCCCTGTGATGATTTGAAGCTATGAATGCCTGGCGTACCGGACATGCGGTCCGGCCGTCACGCCGGCTGCATGCCCGCGCGCTTGAGCAGTTGCTTGCAGCGTTCCGAAAGGTGCACCACGCGCAGGTGCTTGCCGGCCTTGCTGTAGCGCTCGCGCAGGGTCATCAGGGCGGCGATGGCTGAGTAGTCGACGAAGCTCAGGTGGCGGCAGTCGAGGGTCACCTCGGCGGGGTCGTTGGCGGCGTCGAACAGGTTGAGGAACGGCGCGGTGGAGGCGAAGAACAGGGTGCCGTGGGGCAGGTAGAGCTTGCTGCCGTCGGCTTCGATATGGCTGTCGGCGTAGAGCTCGCGGGCGTGATGCCAGGCGAAGTTCAGCGCGGCGATGACGATACCGCAGAGCACGGCGGTGGCCAGGTCGGTGAGCACGGTGATGACGGTCACCGCGATGATCACCAGCACGTCGTTCAGCGGCACCTTGCCAAGCACTCGCAGCGAGGCCCAGGCGAAGGTCTGCTGGGCGACCACGAACATCACGCCGACCAGTGCGGCCAGGGGAATCAGTTCTATCAGCGGTGAGAGGAACAGCACGTAAAGCAGGATCATCACCCCGGCGACGATGCCCGAGAGCCGACCGCGGCCGCCGGAGCTGAGGTTGATCATGGTCTGGCCGATCATCGCGCAACCGCCCATGCCGCCGCACAGGCCGGAGGCGATGTTGGCCGCGCCCAGGGCCACGCACTCGCGATCCGGGTGGCCGCGGCTTTCGGTGATCTCATCGGTGAGGTTGAGGGTCAGCAGGGTTTCCAGCAGGCCGACCATGGCCATCAGCACGGCGTAGGGGAGGATGATCCACAGGGTCTCCAGGCTCCAGGGAATCTGTGGCAATGCCGGCACGGGCAATCCACCGGCGATCTGCGCCATGTCGCCAAGGGTATGGGTGGGCAACTGCAGGAAGTAGGTGAGCAGGCCGACGCTGAGGATCGCCGCCAGGGCTGGCGGTATGGCGCGGGTCAGACGCGGCAGGATGTAGACGATGGCCATGGTCAGCGCCACCAGACCGAGCATCAGGTACAGCTCGTTGCCGGCTATCCAGTGGCCGTCATGCTGGAAGTGCTCCAGTTGCGCGGTGGCGATCACGATGGCCAGGCCGTTGACGAAACCGAGCATCACCGGGTGCGGCACCATGCGCACCAGCTTGCCCAGGCGCAGCGCGCCGAAGGCCAGCATGATCAACCCGCCGAGCAGTACCGTGGCGAGCAGGTATTGCACGCCGTGCTGCACCACCAGGGCGACGATGACCACCGCCATGGAGCCCGCAGCACCGGAAATCATCCCGGGGCGGCCACCGAACAGGGCGGTGATCAGGCAGATAAAGAAGGCGCCATACAGGCCCATCAGCGGGTTGACCTGAGCCACCAGGGCGAAGGCGATGCACTCCGGCACCAGCGCGAACGATGACGTGAGACCGGCCAGGACATCGGCGCGCAGACGAGCGATTTTCATGGGTTACCTGATCGAGCAAGACGGACGGCCCGGCGTGGGGCCGAGCGTGGCACGGCCTGTGCGGCCTTGGCGTTGAAAGGTTGCCGATGGTAAGGAATCGTCGAGGCGAAGGCCAGTGCCGGGGATCTGGATGGCCATGTCGCCGGGGCCCTGCGACAAAACAACCAGCCGACGAAATGTGGCCTGGCTGGCATTTGGAGCGACCAATAGGTCTAATCTCCTTTTTCTCCGGCGACCAATCGACATTACACTGTCGCCTGCCCAAAAACGATGACGAGGTAAACACGTTGATTATTCACCCTAAAGTTCGTGGCTTCATCTGTACCACCACCCACCCGCTGGGTTGCGAGCGCAACGTGGCCGAGCAGATCGAGGCCACGCGCAAACTGGGCGTGCGTAACGACGGTCCGAAGAAGGTGCTGGTTATCGGCGCCTCCAGTGGTTACGGCCTGGCCGCGCGCATCACGGCCGCTTTCGGCTTTGGCGCCGACACCCTGGGCGTGTTCTTCGAGAAGCCGGGCACTGAAACCAAGGCCGGTACCGCAGGCTGGTACAACTCGGCTGCGTTCGACAAGTTCGCCAAGGCCGAAGGCCTGTACAGCAAGTCGATCAATGGCGACGCCTTCTCCGACGAAGCCCGCGCCAAGGTCATCGAGCTGATCAAGAACGAAATGGGCGGCAAGATCGATCTGGTGATCTACTCCCTGGCTTCGCCGGTGCGCAAGCTCCCGCAAAGCGGTGAAGTGATCCGTTCGGCGCTCAAGCCCATCGGCCAGCCGTACAAGTCGACCGCCATCGACACCAACAAGGACGTGATCATCGAGGCCGCCATCGAGCCGGCCAGCGAGCAGGAAATCGCCGATACCGTCACCGTCATGGGCGGCCAGGACTGGCAGCTGTGGGTCGACGCCCTGGCTGGCGCCGGCGTGTTGGCCGAAGGCGCGCGTACAGTGGCCTTCAGCTACATCGGCACCGAAATCACCTGGCCTATCTACTGGCACGGTGCCCTGGGCAAGGCAAAGCAGGATCTGGACGAGACCGCCCTGCGCCTGGACCAGAAACTGGCCGGTGAAGTCAAGGGCGGCGCCAACGTGGCCGTGCTCAAGTCGGTAGTCACCCAGGCCAGCTCGGCCATCCCGGTGATGCCGCTGTACCTGTCGATGGTATTTAAGATCATGCAGGAAAAAGGCATCCACGAAGGCACCCAGAACCAGCTCGACCGCCTGTTCCGTGACCGCCTGTTCCGCACCGACGGCGCCCCGGCTGAGGTCGATGAAAAAGCCCGCCTGCGCCTGGACGATTGGGAGCTGCGTGACGACGTACAGGACGCCTGCAAGGCCATGTGGCCACAGGTGACTACCGAGAACCTGTTCGAACTGACCGACTATGCCCTTTACAAGAAGCAGTTCCTCAACCTGTTCGGTTTCGAGCGCAGCGACGTGGACTACGACGCTGACGTGGCTACCGACGTCGAGTTCGACGTGGTTCAGCTGTAACCGCTCTTTCCGCGGCTGTGAAAAAGGGACGCCTCGGCGTCCCTTTTTGCATTGCGGCCTGGGCCGCTCAGCCCACCGGTTCGTCGGTGTTCACATAGCGAGGCACTTTCGCCAAGGGCAGGCGACGTGCCTGTTCGACGCTGATGCCTGGGCGCTTGGGTAGCGATTCCAGGCGCTGCGGCTGGCCAGTCTGCAGAGCGCGTTCGATAGCAGCGAGGATGCGCACGTCGCGCCAGCCTTCGTCACCATCGGGCTCCGGCTCGCGGTTCTGCAGGATGCAGTCGGAGAAGTACTGGGTCTGGCCGCCGAACTGATCGACCACCGGATGGCTGTGCTCCTTGGTCTCGTCACCGATGATGGCACGGTAGCTGATCCCTACGCCCTCACCGAAGCCGAAGCAGGGCGAGGCTTCGAACTCGCCTTCGCTGCCGATCACTTGCAGGCGCTGGCTGCCGGGCAGGCTGTAGCTGACGGTGAACACCGCCAGGCGCTCGTCTGCGAAGCGCAGGGTGACGCTCACGGTGTCCGGTGTGTTGATCTCGCGGCCGGGTGTCTGGACGGCCACGGCACGCACTTCCAGGGGCTCGTCGTCGAACAGGTTGCGTACCGCGTTGATCGGGTACGGGCCCATATCGGTCACCGGGCCTGCCCAGTAGCCGCTCTGCATACGGTGGTTGGCCGGGTCGACGGTCTGCGTGAAGGTGGCGGTGAACAGCCGCGGGTCACCGATATCGCCCGAACGGATCCGGTGGATCATCTCCACGGTGCCGGGTTCGAAATGCAGGCGGTAGGCGATCATCAGCTTGGCGCCGGAGCGCTCGGCAGCGGCGGTGATGGCCTTGCAGTCTTCTTCGCTGGTTGCCATGGGCTTTTCCAGCAGCACGTGGATACCGGCTTCCAGGGCGGGCTCGGCGAACTCGCGGTGACGGAAATTCGGCGTGGCCAGGTAGATGGCATCGATCTCGCCCGAGGCGAGCAGCGCGGGGAATTCGTCGTAGCTGTAGCTCTTGATGTCGTACATCGCGGCCAGTTCATCGGCCTTGATCGGGTCGCCGGTCACCAGCGCGGTGATCACCGAATTGTCGGTCTGGCCGACGCCAGGCATGAATGCGCCCTGAGAAATCCAGCCACCTGCGACCACTGCATAACGAACCTTGCCTTGAGCATCGGGCATGTCATCGACTCCTGTGCAACACCGAACCGGATTGTTCGGTTTATTGGGGCTGTTGACGTTGCAGGGCGCGCCGAGGGGCTCGGGCGTGCTCATGCGCAAACGTCAACAGACCCTAGAGTCGGCAGGCATCGGCACGTGAAGTTCAGTAAAAGCGCCTGCCGGTCTTGGTGCACCGGCGTCGCTTGAACGACACGGGAAATCATCCGACTATTCTGTGGTCAGTATTGGCGCCATCCAAGGCGCACCCGTTACGTTGTTTATGGAGAGTTGCAATGAAAGCCCTGATTTCCAGCCTGTTGCTCGTCGCTGCCCTGCCGGCACTGGCCGACACCGCGTCCAATCCACGTTGCGAGGCGAAGGTGGCGGACATCCAGCAACAGATCCAGGCTGCCAAGACCGCTGGCCATGACGGCAAGGTCAAAGGGCTGAACACGGCATTGGAAAACGTCCGTGCCAATTGCACCGACAAGGCGTTGCTGCGCGAGCTGGAAGGCAAGGTCGGCGAAGCGCGGGACGAGGTGCGCGAGCGTGAGGCGGATCT
This sequence comes from Pseudomonas sp. MEJ086, assembly GCF_030209025.1. Lineage (NCBI taxonomy): Bacteria > Pseudomonadati > Pseudomonadota > Gammaproteobacteria > Pseudomonadales > Pseudomonadaceae > Pseudomonas > Pseudomonas sp. MEJ086. Next base: position 142,620 of record NZ_JARVSV010000020.1, on the reverse strand, counting down.
GCGCGAGGCCGAGCTGAGCGGCGACGCCAGCAAGATCGCCAAGCGTCAGGCCAAACTGGAGGAAGCCCGCGGGGAATTGCAGCAGGCCGAGACCGAGCTGAGCCCGGCCCCCAAGCAGCAGGCTGAATGAAAAAAGGGAGGCTGGCCGAGCCGCCGTCCTCCCTGTTTCACCATGCGGCGCCGGGTTGCCCGGCGCCTGCCATCAGGTTCTGAAACGCCCCACCAGTCCATTCAGTTCGCCGGACAGTGCCTCCAGGCGCTGCGAGTCGCTGCGTGCCGAATGGGCCAGTTCCTCGACCAGTTGTGCGTCGGTCTGGATCTGCGCGATGTGCCGGTTGATGTCTTCGGCCACGTGGTGCTGTTCTTCGGCCGCCGTGGCGATCTGATTGTTCTGATCGCGAATCTCGTCCACCGAGCTGCGGATCTGTTCGAAGCTGTCGCGAGCCTGCTGAATCCGTTCGACGCTCTGCTGCGACATGCTCAGGCTGCTCTGCATCTGCTTGGTCACGTCCTGGGTACGTTTGGCCAGGCCACCCAGCAGGCTGTCGATCTCGCCCGTCGAGTCCGCGGTGCGTTTGGCCAGTGCGCGTACTTCGTCGGCGACCACGGCGAAGCCGCGGCCCTGTTCACCGGCACGCGCGGCCTCGATGGCGGCGTTGAGGGCCAGCAGGTTGGTCTGCTCGGCGATCGAACGGATGGTGTCGAGGATGGCATTGATGTTCTTGCTGTCCTGCTCCAGCACCTGCATGGCCTGAGCCGACTTCTGCAGGTTCTCGCTCAGCCGCGAGACGCTGCCGGTGGCTTCGTCGATCTGCAACTGACCATCGTGCACCTGACGCTGGCCGGAGTCGGCCGAGGAGGCGGCATGGCTGCAGGAGCGGGCCACTTCGTTGGCGGTGGCGACCATCTCGTTGAAGGCGGTGGACACCAGCTCCACGGCCTCGCGCTGACGGCCGGCGGCGTCGTTCATGTCGCGGGCCACGCGGGTGCTGGCATCCGAGGCGGTTTGCAGATCCGCCGAAGCGCTGCCGATGCGTTGCACCAGGGTGCGGATGGCGCCGAGGAACTGGTTGAACCAGCGTGCCAGCAGAGCGGTTTCGTCATTGCCGCGCACGTCGAGGTTGCGGGTCAGGTCGCCTTCGCCCTGGGCAATGCCTTCCAGGCCACCGGCCACGCTGCGGATCGGTTTGACGATCAGACCGGCGAAGCTGGCGCCAACGATGGCGAACAGTACGGCCAGTACCGCGGCGATCACACCGATCTGCCAGGTCAGGCTGGTGGCCTTGGCCATCACCTCGCTGCGTTCGATCAGGCCGATGAAGCGCCAGCCGAGGGCTTTCGATGACCAGACGTTGGCCATGTAAGGCACGCCGTCCAACTCTATCTCCACCAACCCGTTTTCCACGCCGGCCAGTTCCTTGTAGCCGTCGCCCAAGTCGCTGATCAGCTTGAAACCATGGGCAGGATCGCGCGGGTCGACCAGCACGTTGCCGTTGCTTTCCAGCAGCATCAGGTAGCCGCTCTCGCCGAGCTTGATCTGCTTGACCAGTTCGGTGAGCTGCTTGAGGGAAACGTCCAGGCCGAGCACGCCGGCCGGTTGGCCCAGGTCATTTTCTATGGTGCGCACGGTGCCCATCAGCACCACGTCGTCCGGTGCCCAGTAATAGGCGGAGGTGCGTACGGTTTTGCCTGGCGAGGCCATGGCGGTCTTGTACCAGGGGCGTACGCGCGGGTCGTAGTTGCTCAACTTGGCGTCGTCGGGCCAGGACGCGTAGCCGCCGTCGGGCTTGCCGATCGACAGATAGGCGGTGCTCGGGTGGCTGGCGGCGAACTCGCCGAACATCTTCAGAAACGCCTGATTGTTCTCGTTCAGCGGTATCCGCGCGGCATCGGCACCGGAGTAGTCCTTCAACTCGCCGGCGTTGCGTATGTCGGGATGCTTGGCCAGGTACTCGACGTTCTGCGCGATGGCATCGAGGAACTGATTCATGGCGTTCTCGATCTGACGGATCTCCCGGCTGCTACTGTCGAGGAAGTCGTCCTGCGCCTGCGCGCGCAGGTTGATCACCACCACGACCGCGACCAGCACGACGGGCACACAGGCGATGGCCGCGAAGGCCCAGGTGAGTTTCTGTTTGATGTTCACGGGTTGTTCCTGCTCGAGCGAGAGATGTTGTTTTTGAAGCGAGAGGCAGTAAACGAGAAAGCATCGGGCCTTGTGCCGGCCTGTGAACACTGAATCGGCTGGGGGCGGATTAACTTGAGTGGTATTTGGTATTCCAGGCAAGACTTTTTCTTCGCCTGGAATGAAGGGAGGGGGGAGGATTTGCGAACGGCCGGCGTCACTGCTCGTGCGAGTCGCCTGCCTTGTGCCGCCACGGTGAGTAGTCGAGATTGACGATGAACACGTGCTGACCCTGAGCGTTGGGCTTCTGCCCGGGTACCAGAGGGACATCGCGCAATGTCGCACAGGCATGCCCCAGATGATCGAGCAGGCTGTTGTCCTGCTTGAAATCACGACGCCTCAGCCGGTGAGGTTCGATGATCACCTCGCAGCCAAGCACGTTGCGGTGTTCATCCAGCATGCCGATCAAGCGTGCCTTGCCGATGCTGTCGATCGGCTGATCGGCGAACAGGTGTCTCCAGAAGTATGCGCTTCGCTGATTGACGGCGGTGCTCCTGGCCTGGCGAGCCGCATCCACCTGGCGCAGGGGGAACTGGAGGGGGGCAACTATCTCGGTGCTCGCACCTTCATCGAACATGTGCGCAGGAATGGGCGGCAGAACGGTCTGCCAGCACAGGCTGTTCATCCGCTCAGCCAATTGTGGATTGTAGGCAAAGCCACCGGAGTTCTTCGCGTTGCTGGCGGGGCGCGCCTTGCAATCGAGCAACTGATTCTGGCGGTCCAGGACGTAGACCATCTCGAAACTTCCGACCTGCCACTCCGGGTTCGCCTCGATACCGACGGTGCGCACCGCGTTCATGGACGCCAAGACGAAATACTCCTTCGCGAGTTCGTCTGGCGTTTTAGTGGCGGGTGTGGGTGCCTGGGTGCTGCAGGCCACCAGCAGGAAGCTGCCGGCGAGTAGTGCCAGGGACTGCTTGAGCATGACATTCCTTGTCTGAAATCGAAGGTGACGCGGATTCTACAGCTGTGCGCTGCGCCTGTGCTCGCGCCTGCTCGCATGGATGAACACCACCACGAACAAGGCGCTGAGCAGTACCACGATGGTCGGCCCGGGAGCGCTGTCGATGAAGAAGCTCAGGTACACGCCGCTCAGTGCCGCCCCCACGGCGATGCCCACGGCGGTGAAGAGCATGGCGCCCATGGTGCGGGTGAGCAGGAAGGCGATGGCGCCAGGGGCGATCAGCAGCGCCACGGTGAGCACGATGCCGATGGCCTTGAGGGCGCCGACGATGGTCAGCGACATCACCGCCAGCAGCCCATAGTGCAGCAGGCGCACCGGTAAACCGACAGTGCGCGCCTGCACCGGGTCGAAGGCGTGCAGCAGCAGGTCGCGCCATTTCAGACCGATGAATGCGGTGACGGCCAGGGCGATCAGGCCGCTTTCCAGCAGGTCGGCCCAGCCGATGCCGAGCATGTCGCCAAACAGGATATGGTCCAGGTGCACGTCGCTGTGAATCTGCGTGTACAGCAGCAGGCCGAAGCCGAACATGCCGGAGAACACCACGCCCATCAGGGTGTCCTGCTTGATCCGGCTGTTTTCCTTGAGATAGCCCGAGGCGACCGCGCACAGCATGCCGGCGACGAAGGCGCCGAGCGAGTAGGGCAGGCCGACGATATAGGCGATGACCACACCGGGAAACACCGCGTGGGCGGTGGCGTCGCCCATCAGTGCCCAGCCCTTGAGCACCAGAAAGCACGACAGCAGCGCAGCGGGGATGGCCACCAGCACGGCGATCAGCAGGGCGTACTGCATGAAGTCGATTTGCAGCGGTTGCAGGAGTATCTCCATGGTCACATCTCCAGCCGTGCCTGGGCGGCCCGGCGGCGGGCGGCGAGCAGGCCGTGCTTGGGCGCGAAGACGAAAGCCACCAGGAACACGCAGGTCTGCAGCACGATGATGATCGCCCCGGTGGCGCCATCGAGAAAGTAGCTGGCATAGGCGCCGATGAAGCAGCTCAGGCCGCCGATGCAGCCGGCGATCAGCAGCAGCCGCTCGAAACGGTCGCTGAGCAGGTAGGCGGTGGCGCCCGGGGTGACGACCATGGCGATGACCAGAAAGGCGCCGACGGTCTGCATGGCCGCCACGGTGCAGGCGGACAGCAGGATGAAGAAGATCGCCTTCAGCCGCGTCGGGCTGAGGCCGATGGAGCGGGCATGGTGCTCGTCGAAGAACACCACCATCAAGTCCTTCCAGCGCAGTGCCAGCACGGCCATGGTGATGCCGGCGATCAACAGCAACTGCAGGGTGTCGCCCGGTGTGATGGCGAGAATGTTGCCGAGCACGATGGTCTGGATGTTCACCGAGGTGGGGGACAGCGACACCATGAACAGCCCGAGGCCGAAGAACGACGAAAAGATCAAACCGATGATCACGTCTTCCTTGAGCTTGCTGCGCTGATTGAGGAACAGCATGGCGCCCGCCGCCAGCGTGCCGGCACCGAAGGCACCGAGGGCGAAGGGCAGGCCGAGCATGTAGGCCCCGGCGACGCCGGGGACGATGGAATGCGCCAGGGCGTCGCCGATCAGCGACCAGCCCTTGAGCATCAGGTACACCGAGAGCAGCGCGCAGACCACGCCGACCAGGGTCGAGACCCACATGGCATTGACCATGTAGCCGTAGGAAAAGGGTTCGAGCAGGGTGTGCACTATTGGTCCTTTTCGTCGACGCGGCCGCGGATGGTCGATTTGCCGTCGTAGAGCACCAGCGGGCGCTCGTCGTCGGTGATGATGCCGATCAGCGGCGACTTGTCATCACGGCCTTCGCCCGGCAGTTCGAAGTGACGCAGCACGCCGCCGAAGGTGCGCTCGAGATTCTCGCGGGTGAACACCAGCTGGGTCGGCCCGTAGGCCAGCACGGTACGCGCCAGCAGCACGGTGCGGTCGCAGAACTCCGGCACACTGCCCAGATTGTGGGTGGAGACGAGCATCACCCGGCCCTCGTCGCGCAGTTCGCCGAGCAGCCGCACGATGGCGTCCTCGGTCTTCACGTCGACCCCGGTGAAGGGTTCGTCGAGCAGGATGACCCGCGAATCCTGGGCCAGGGCGCGCGCGAGGAACACGCGTTTCTTCTGTCCACCGGACAGCTCGCCGATCTGCCGTTTGCGCAGGTCGCCCATGCCGACCCGTGCCAGGGCCGTTTCAACCGCCTGGCGGTCGGCGGCCTTGGGACGACGCAGCATGCCCATGTGACCAAAGCGGCCCATCATCACCACGTCTTCGACCAGTACCGGAAAATTCCAGTCGACGTCTTCACTCTGCGGCACGTAGGCGATCAGGTTGCGTTTCAGGGCATCGCGCACCGGCATGCCGAGCACGCTGATGCTGCCATGGGCAAGGGTCACGAAGCCCATGATGGCCTTGAACAGCGTCGACTTGCCGCTGCCGTTGACGCCCACCAGGGCGGTGATGCTACCGCCCGGGCTGCCGAAGCTGGCATTGCGCAAGGCGGTGTGGCCGTTGCGGTAGGTCACGCTGATGTCATCGACACGAATGCCGTCGAGGCTGTCCTCTTCGTGCAGGGCGTTGGGCATTATTCGGCCAGCCCGTCAGCGATGGTCTGCGAGGTGACGCGCAGCAGGTCGAGGTAGGTCGGTACCGGGCCGCTCGGTTCGCTGAGCGAATCGACGTACAGCACGCCGCCGTACTTGGCGCCGGTTTCCCGGGCGACCTGCTGGGCTGGCGAAGCGGAGATGGTGCTTTCGCTGAACACGGCGGGAATCTTGTTGGCGCGCACTGCATCGATCACCTTGCGCACCTGTTGCGGGGTGCCCTGCTGATCGGCGTTGATTGGCCACAGGTACAGCTCCTTGAGGCCGAAATCGCGGGCCAGGTAGCTGAATGCGCCCTCGCTGGAAACCAGCCAGCGGCGGTTCTCCGGGATCGCCTGCAGGCGCTCGCGGATCGGCGTTACGGTGGCCTGAATGCGTGCCTTGTAGGCTTCGGCGTTGGCCTTGTAGGTTTCGGCATTGGCGGCGTCGTGCTCGACCAGTGCGTCACGGATATTGTCGATGTAGATCATCGCCGAGTCCGGCGACATCCAGGCGTGGGGATTGGGTTTGCCGCCGTATGGACCTTCGGCGATGCTGATCGGCTCGACGCCATCGCTCAGCGTCGCGGAGGGCACGCCCTGCAGGCGCTGCAGAAAACGTTCGAACCACAGCTCCAGGTTCATGCCGTTACGCAGGATCAACTGAGCGTCGCGGGCCTTGAGGATATCGCCCGGCGTCGGCTGGTAATTGTGGATCTCGGCACCCGGCTTGGTGATCGATTCGACCACGGCGGCGTCGCCAGCGACTTCGCGGGCCATGTCGGCGAGGACGGTGAAGGTGGTGACGACCTTGAACTTGCCCTCGGCGGAGGCCAGTTGCGGCAGCAGGGTCAGAAGGAGGGCGGCGAGCAGGGAGGCACAGGTGCGCGAGCGGATCCGATTGAACATCTTCATCCTCATATGGCTTGACCGGTCAAATCACCGGGATGGTCATTACCCCCGGACAGGGCTGCCACTCTAGCGATAAATCGTCGCTAATGAAAACTATTGGCATTAGAGATTTGTTTTCGATGCATGCCGTTCGATGTTGCGTTATGGCAGCGAACGACGGCTGTGCTCAGCGTAGCTGCTGGAGCGCATGCATGTGAGCCGTTGCAGCGCTGGCAGGTTCCGCCAATGTGATCGCGGCGACCGTGGCATGGGCGAAAATGCACAAGCCCGCAACCTGTGCGGGCTTGTGCGGGTGGTCAGTCGCAGGATGGGGTATCACTCACCCTGCGGCTCAGGGCCGATGCAAGCCCCTCGTCCGATCGCGCTCGGCTTGGCGGCTCAGCTGCCGCTCTTGATCTTGGTCCAGGCACGGGTGCGTACCCGCTCGACTTTCTGCGGCAGGGGTTCGACGCTGTAGAGGGTTTTCTGCCCCTCGGCGGTCGGGGTCAGGTCGGCGTTGTCGCTGATCGCCTTGTCCACCAGCAGCATGCCTGCCTTGTTGGGGTTCGGGTAACCGAGGAAATCGCTGATCGGTGCGATCACTTTCGGGTCGAGCAGGTTGTTGAGGAACTCATGAGCTTCCTCGACGTTCTTGGCGCTGACCGGAATGGCGAAGGTGTCGAACCAGATCGGTGCGCCTTCCTTCGGCAGGCGCCATTCGACCTTCACGCCGTTGCCTGCTTCCTTGGCGCGGTTGGCGAACTGGTAGAAGCTGCCCGAATAGCCGATGGCCACGCAGATGTCGCCGTTGGCGATGTCGGTCATGTACTTGGCCGAGTGGAAATAGGTTACGTACGGGCGGATGCTCATCATCAGCTCGGTGGCCTTGTCGTAGTCAGCCGGGTTGGTGCTGTTCGGCGGCAAACCCAGGTAGTGCAGCGCCAGCGGCAGGATCTCGTTGGGCGCGTCGAGCATGGCGACGCCGCATTGCTTGAGCTTCTCCATGTTCTCGGGTTTGAACACCAGATCCCAGCTGTCCACCGGGGCGTCGGCGCCAAGGGCAGCCTTGACCTTGTCCGGGTTGAAGCCGATCAGCACGGTGCCGTACATGTACGGCACACCGTACTGGTTGCCGGGGTCGTTGGTCTCCAGCAGCTTGAGCAGTGCGGGGTCGAGGTTCTTCCAGTTGGGCAGCTTGCTCTTGTCGAGCTTCTGGAATACCCCCGCCTTGATCTGGGTGTCGAGGAACATGTTCGATGGCACCACCAGGTCGTAGCCCGAGTTGCCGGTGAGCAGTTTGGCTTCCAGTGCTTCGTTGGTTTCGAAGGTGTCCCAGGTCAGCTTGACGCCGCTTTTCTGCTCGAAGTCCTTGAGGGTCTGCGGCAGGATGTAGTCGGCCCAGTTGTAGACCCGCAGTTCTCGAGTCTCGGCCATGGCATTGCCGACCAGCAGCGCCGCGCCGCAGAGGGTGGCGCCGAACAAACGGTGGAGATTTTTCATCGTTATGTGCTCCGGTTATTCAGGGGTGTCGGCAGTAGGCTCAGGCGCCTTCGAAACCTTCCAGTACGTTCACCGCGTTGACGCCGATCTCCTCCACGGCATAGCCGCCCTCCATCACGAACAGGGTGGGCTTGCCGAGGCGGGCGATGCGTTCGCCCATGCGCAGGTAGTCGGGGCTGTCGAGCTTGAACTGGGAAATCGGGTCTTCCTTGAACGTGTCCACGCCCAGGGACACCACGATCACGTCCGCTGCGTAATCGTCGATACGTGCGCAGGCACTCTCCAGTGCGGCGCTCCATTGCTCCCATCCGCTGCCGGAAGCCAGCGGCAGATTGAGGTTGAAGCCTTCACCGGCGCCTTCGCCGTGCTCGTCCTGGTAACCGAGGAAGAACGGGAATTCGAAAGCCGGATGACCATGGATCGAGACGAACAGCACATCGCTGCGGTCGTAGAAGATCGACTGCGTGCCATTGCCGTGGTGGTAGTCCACGTCGAGAATGGCGACCCGCTTGCAGCCCTGATCCAGGAAGGCCTGAGCGGCGATGGCGGCATTGTTAAGGTAGCAGTAGCCACCCATCAGGTCAGCGGCCGCGTGGTGGCCCGGTGGGCGACAGAGGGCGAAGGCGCCAGTGGCGCCATCGCTGATCAGCTTCTGCCCGGTAAGGGCGACCTGGGCGGCACTCCAGGCGGCCTGCCAGGTGCCGGCGGTGATCGGTGCGCCGCCGTCGAAACTGTAATAACCGAGCTGACCATGCAGGTTGTCCGGCACCACGCTGCGCAGGGTGCGGGCCGGCCAGGTGAAGGGCATCAGGTCACCGTCACGCCCCATGGCGGCCCAGCGTGCCCAGGCGCCTTCGAAAAAGCTCAGGTAGTCGCGGTGATGAATGCGTTCGATCGGTGCTCGGCCGAAATCGCTGGGGGTGATGACTTCACCCAGTTGCTGCTGGCGCACGCGGGCGAGCACATGGTCGGCTCGCGACGGCATTTCGAAGCAGGGCTTGAGCTCCCCGTCGATGATTTCGCAGCGGCCATGATGCAGGTGATGGTCATCGCTGTAGATCGTACGCATGGCTGAGTCTCCGACTTGGACAGCTGCATTCTTGGCCCGAGTCTGGCGCTGGCGAAATGAGCGCAATGGCCAAAAGGGGATAGATGTGGCCACGAAATGGCGCAGCAGCGATCCGTATCGGTGCAGGTCTAGGCGCTGACCGGGCGCCGATAGCGGCTTGGCGATACGCCGCTCCAGCGCTGGAAGGCGTGGCGGAAACTGGCGGTTTCGCTGTAGCCGAGTGCCTCGGCGATCCGTGCGATGGGCAGCCGCTCCTGGTCCAGCAGGTGGCGTGCCTGCTCGAAGCGCAGCTCATCGAGCAGGGTCTGATAGCTGGTGCCGACTTCTTGCAACTGCCTGCGCAGGGTGCGCGACGAGCAACGCAGCTGGCGCGCCAGGCCATCCAGGCCAGGCGCCGTCGGCAACTGGCTGGCGAGCAACTGGCGTACGCGGGAAATCAGCGCCAGGTGGGAGATGAACTCGCGGTTCAGGTGGCGGCAGCGTTCCAGGGTGTCGCGGTGAGTCACCGGGTCTGCCAGGGGCAGGCGTCGATCCAGCCACTGGCTATCGAAAACGATGGCGTTGTCGGTGGCATTGAAGCGCACTGCACAAGCGAAGTCGCGGCTGTACTGACGCTGGTAGCGCGGCGCTCGATGGCTGAAACGGGCCGCGTCGAGGGGCAGGGTGCGACCGAGCAGGTCCTCGCAGATCAACTTCAGCGAGGCCAGACAGAACTCGGTGTTGAAGGTCTCCAGTTCCGCCGTGTCGCGATAGTGGCTGGCCTCGATCCAGGCCTGCGAGCCATCGCGGCGCAGACGCAGGTCGAAGAGGGTGCCGAGCAAGGCGGGAAAGCTGAAGGCGACCTCCAGCGCATCGCCCAGCGTCGATGCCGAGAGCAGGCTGAAACCCAGCAGGCCATAGGACGATACATGCATGCGCCTGCCGAGCAGCAGGCCGAGATCCTGACGCCGGGCGGTGGCATTGCGAAACACCTGGCGTTCCTGGGCGATGCTGATGCGCATCTCCGGACGCTGCAGATCCGCCGCGTCGATGCCGCTGCCAGCCAGGAGTTCGTGAGCGTTGCAATCGCCATTCTGGCAAAGGGTATCGAGGGCCAGGACGACGGCATGCAGGGTGGTCAGATGGGCGTGCAGCATGGGGACTCGCCTTCTCGGGGCAGACCCTAAGATCAGGCAATAAGCGTGCCTTGCGCGCTCCTGAGCCTGTTCAGGCGTTTCACCGGAAACTGCGCTCGACAGATGTAGGAGAAGGTAACGCCGAGGCAGCCCGTAGCCTGGTGTGGAGCGCAGCGATACCCAGGGCGGTGTCGCTGCGCTCGACCGGGCTACAGCGCCACGAACAGCAGGAAGGTGCCGAGGATCAGGCGGTAGATCACGAACGGCAGCATGCCGATGCGATCCAGAGCGGCGAGGAACAGCTTGATGCACAGAAACGCCGACACGAACGACAGGCCGATGCCCCAGGCCATGTCGCCCCAGTGCGCGCCGTTGCCTTCTTCGATCAAGTGCAGGGTCTTCAAACTGCCGGCGGCGAGAATCAGCGGGATCGACAACAGGAAGGAGAAGCCAGCGGCGCTCTTGCGGTCGAAGCCGAGCATCAGTGCGGCGGTCATGGTGATGCCCGAGCGCGAGGTGCCAGGAATCAGCGCGAGCATCTGTGCCAGGCCGATCAGCAGGGCGTGGCGCCACGTCATGCGGCTCATGTCGGCATCACGGCTGCCTTTCACGTCGGCCCACCAGAGCACCAGGCCGAAGACGATGGTGGTGGTGCCGATCACCAGCATCGAACGGGTGTATTGCTCGATCACCGATTCGAAGATCAGCCCGGCCAGTGCGGCCGGGATGGTCGCCAGGATGATCATCCAGCCCATGCGGCTTTCCGGGCTGGCGCGGCGGTACAGAACGTGACCCAGCCAGCCGCTGACGATTGCCGCGATCTGCTGGCGAAAAGCGAGCACCACGGCCATCAGGGTGCCGACGTGCACGGCAACGTCGAAGGCCTGGCCCTGATCGGGCCAGCCCAGCAACTGCGAGGGCAGAATCAGGTGCGCGGAGGAGGAGACGGGAATGAATTCGGTAATGCCCTGGATGAGCGACAGGATGAGCAGGTGGAGCCAGTCCATGGGTTTCCTTATGAGGGAGTGAGCGAACGCGGACTGCGGGTATGACCCGGTGAGACCTGTTTTTCTCCGCGCTGCAGCTCGATTCCTTGAGATTCGCCTGCATTCTAGCCATGCCGGTCGTCTCCGGACCAGTGCTGGCCAGCCTGTGGCACTGCCGTGACGCCGCGGATTTGCTATCGTGTGTGCCCCCTCGCTCGGATGCTCCCGGTCGAGGCCTCCCGAAGACCCCCACGAGATTGCTCCCCATGCACCGCGCAGCATCGCCGGCACCTGGCCGGCCCCTGACCCGTAGCGATTACAAGACCCTGTCCCTGTCTGCCCTGGGCGGCGCGCTGGAGTTCTACGACTTCATCATCTACGTATTCTTCGCCACCGTGGTCGGCAAGCTGTTCTTCCCGCCGGACATGCCCGACTGGCTGCGCATGCTGCAGACTTTCGGCATCTTCGCCGCTGGCTATCTGGCACGCCCCCTGGGCGGCATCATCATGGCGCATTTCGGCGACCTGATCGGACGCAAGCGCATGTTCACCCTGAGCATCCTGATGATGGCGGTGCCTACGCTGATCATGGGTCTGCTGCCGACCTACGCACAGATCGGTATCTTCGCGCCCCTGCTGTTGCTGCTCATGCGCATGATCCAGGGCGCGGCGATTGGCGGTGAAGTGCCCGGTGCCTGGGTGTTCGTGTCCGAGCACGTGCCGGCGCGCCACATCGGTTATGCCTGCGGTACGCTGACCTGCGGCCTGACCACCGGCATCCTGCTCGGCTCGCTGATGGCCACGCTGATCAACAGCGTCTTCACCGCCGAGGAAGTGCTCGACTGGGCCTGGCGCGTGCCGTTCCTGATCGGCGGTGTGTTCGGTCTGTTCGCCATGTACCTGCGCCAGTGGTTGCACGAGACGCCGGTGTTCACCGAGATGCAGCAACGCAAGGCCCTGGCCGAGGAACTGCCGCTGAAAACCGTGGTGCGCGACCATCGCGGCAGCGTGGTGATTTCCGCGCTGCTGACCTGGCTGCTGTCGGCCGGCATCGTGGTGGCGATCCTGATGACGCCGACCTTTCTGCAGACCCTCTACGGCTTCGATGCGGTCACTTCGCTGAAGGCCAACAGCCTGGCCATCGTCATGCTCAGCATCGGTTGCATCATCAGCGGCGCCCTGTGCGACCGCATCGGTGCCGGCCGGGTGCTGGTAGTTGGCTGCAGTGCGCTGGCGGTCAGCGTATGGCTGTTCTACAGCGGCCTGCACGCCAACCCGCACTGGCTGTTCCCGCTGTATGCGTTGGTCGGCCTGTTCGTCGGCACCATCGGCGCGGTGCCGTTCGTGATGGTGCATGCTTTCCCGGCGCCAGTGCGCTTCAGCGGCCTGTCGTTCTCCTACAACATGTCCTATGCGGTATTCGGTGGCCTGACTCCGGTGGCCGTTTCGTTGCTGGTGAAGTGGAGCCCGCTCGGCCCGGCCTATTACCTGATCGCCCTGTGCGGTGTCGGCGTGGTGGTCGGGTTAGGGCTGCTGCGCAAGGGCCGCTGAGCATTCGATTGTTTCGCACCAGCCGGCCGAGCCGGTATGGTGCGTGCACGTTCACAACGCGATGGAGAAGCCCATGAGCCTTTACGGCGATTACGATTCGCAGAACATCTTCGCCAAGATCATTCGCGGCGAGATGCCCTGCTACAAGCTGTACGAAAACGACGATGTGCTGGTGTTCCTCGACCTGTTTCCGCAGTCCTTCGGGCACACGCTGGTGATCCCCAAGCGGGCCGAGGCTCGCAATATCCTCGAGATCGACGCCGACAACCTGACCAGGCTGACCCTGGCCGTGCAGAAGGTCGCCCGGGTGCTGGTCGATGAGCTCGAGCCCGATGGCGTGCAGGTCACCCAGTTCAACGGCGCGCCGGCAGGGCAGACGGTCTATCACATCCACGTACACGTGATTCCGCGCTTCAGCGAGCAGGGCTTGCAGAACCATGGCAGCGGCAAGGCCGATCCGGCCGAGCTGGAGAAACTGCAAGCCAGGCTGGTGAAGCGCTTCCAGAGCGCTTGATCGCCGCGGCGCCCACCCTGCGGATGGTGCGCGCGTTGTAGGGTGGGCTTCAGCCCACCACTTCTCCGATTCGGCGGGAGGGCGGCGCTTCGCTCAACGCCCCGCCAGCCCGTAGGGTGGGCTTCAGCCCACCAATGCTCCGCCAACCGTAGATGGACCGGGCGATGTGGCGAGCGTCGATGGGCATCGCGTTGCTCGACGCCTTCCTATGAACGCCGTCGCTTCAGCCACTGGCTCAACCATTCGTAACCGCTGACCATCAGGATGCCGCACAGCACCAGCAGGGCGCCGGCGACGAAGTTGATTTCCAGCGGTTCGTCGAGCAGCCATACGCCGAACACGATGCCGAACATCGGCGTCATGAACGACAGCACGCCGAGGCGCGAGGCGAGGTAGTTGCGCAGCAGCCAGAACCAGGCCAGAAAGCTTGCGAACGACACCAGCAGCGCCTGGAACGCCAGGCCGCCCAGAGCCACCGGCGTGGGGTTGAAGTGCAGTTGGCCGGTCAGCGCGCAGGCCAGCATCAGCAGCAGGAAGCCACCGAGCAACTGATAGAGCAGCGTCTGCGTGACCGGTGCGCTGGACAGGCGCGAGCAGCGCACCACCACGGTGGTCGCGCCCCAGGCCACGGCGCCAAGCAGGCCGAGGATATCGCCGAACATCTGCTTGCTGACATCCCGCGTCTCGAGATCCGGCGAGCCCCCTGCGAAAGACACCACGATGCCGACGAAGGCCACACCGATGCCCAGCCACTGCAGGGGTTTCAGGCGTTCGGCAGGCAGCCGCCAGTGCAGCCCCAGCGCGGCGAAGATAGGTGCCGTGTAGAGAAAGATCACCATGTGCGAGGCACTGGTATGGCGCAGCCCTTCACCGACCAGCATGAATTCCAGGGCGAACAGACACCCCACCATCAGGCCGGGCTGCCAGTTGCCTTCGCGCAACGACAGGCCGTCGCGGCGCCAGAGCATCAGCAATGCCACCAGCACGGCGGCCACCCCCGAGCGCAGAGCGAGCATCAGCATGGGCGCGACGTCATCGGCCGCTGCCTTCAGCACGACCTGCTGCAGCCCCCAGATCATGCACAGCACGACCATCATTGCCCCGGCCAGCCCGTCGATGTTCTTGCGCGTGTCCATAACGGAGCCTGCCAGTGGAGTAGGTCACCATTATGGTGCTGGCGATTTCTACTGATATAGTTCAAACCCGACAGCGCATAGCGGTTACCCGCCAGAGCGATGAAGATCGACGCCCCGCGACTGCAGATCCCCCCGTTCAGCGACGCCTTGCCGGCCCCGCTGTTCTTCCGAACCGCCAGCGTGCCGGCGCATGCGACCTATCCGCGTCATCGCCACGCCTGGGGTGAGTTCGTCTACGCCTTCAGCGGTGTCATGGAAATCGAAGTCGCCGGGCGTCACTATCTGGCGCCGCCGCAATATGGCATCTGGCTGCCGCCGGACCTGGAGCACATCGGCTTCAATCGGCACGAGGCCTGCCACTGCTCGATGTATGTCGCCCCGGAACATTGTGCTGAGCTGCCCGCCGAACCCTGCGCGCTGAGCCTGACTCCCCTGGTGCGTGCCTTGCTCGACGACCTGCGCGAATCGCCTCCCGACGCCGCGCGGCAGGCCGAGAACGAGCGGCAGTTGCAGTTGCTGCTCGACAAGTTGGCCCGGGCTCCCAAGGTCGGCAGCTACTTGCCCAGTTCCAGCGATGCGCTGCTGGAGCCGGTGTTGCGGCAGCTGACGGCCAACCCAGCGGACACTCGCTCGCTGGCGCAATTGGCCAGTCAGGCCAATACCACGGAGCGCACCCTGATGCGCCGCTGCCAGCGCGACCTGGGCATGTCCTTCGCGCAATGGCGGCAGCGCCTGCGCGTGGTCGCGGCGCTGGCGCAGTTGGAGCGCGGACGTACCGTGGAAAGTATCGCGCTGGATCTGGGTTACAGCAGTGCGTCGGCGTTCATCGGCATGTTCCGCCGGCTGATGGGCGTGTCGCCCGATGAATACCGCAAGGGCAACCTGCCGCGACAGCAATAGACGGTGGCGCAAATATCCCGGTGAGTCGTGTCGGGATTTATGGCACTGTCATGGCAGTGTGCTGGTCATACTCGACACTTAACCGAGATTCCCATGGAGGGAACCCATGCGTTCGATCTTCGCCGTACTGCCGCTGCTGGCTCTGGTTGGTTGCTCTTCGTACCAGGCCGATCCCGATAAGGTCACGGCCGTGCCGGCCGAGCGTCTGCTGGCGTACCAGACGCCGGTCAACGGTGGAGGGGAGGTCGTGGTTACCCGTGACCTGGGGCTGATGGGCGGTGGCTGCTATGTCGCCGTGCTGGTCGACCGCAAGATCGCCGCGCGCATCGCGGTGGGCGAGGAAGCACGTTTCCAGGTACCGGCAGGCAACCGTATTCTCGGCATCACCGCCGACAAGCAGGACGAAACCTTGTGTGGCAAGGGTCGCCTCAATCGTGAGGTAGCGGTGAAGGTCGAAGCGGGCGGCAGCGAAGATTTGCGAATCATCAGCCAGAATCGTGGCGGCTTCGACATCCAGCTCAGCGAGCCGAGGTAGAATCCGCCTCAACAACCCCGCACAGGACGTGCCCGTGAAAGATTTACCCGTTGCCATCGTCGGGGCTGGTACCGCGGGGCTGGCCAGTGCCATTCTGCTGGCCCGTCAGGGCTGGGCTGTCAGCGTTTTCGAGCGTGTCGCCGACCTGCAGCCGGTCGGTACGGGCATTCTCCTGCAGCCTTCCGGGTTGGCCGCTTTGCGCAGCCTCGGCCTGTTCGATGAATGCGCAGCGCTCGGCGCGCCGGTAAGCCGCCTGTACGGCACCTCCGCCTGTGCGGGAAGAGTGATTCTCGACACCCGCTATCAGCACTGGCAAGCCGATTCCTTCGGCCTCGGCATCCATCGTGGTGTACTGATGACTGCGCTGGTCAACGCGGCGCGCGCGGCTGGCGTGAATATCTGCACGGGTGTTTCGATCAGCCGTTTCCAGCAGTCGCCCACTCATGTGAGCCTGATCGCTGCCGATGATCAGGGCGGTGAGGTCGCACTCGGCGACCACGCGGCGTTGATTCTGGCCGACGGTACCCGCTCGCAGTTGCGGGCGCAGATGCAGGTCCGTCAGTGGGTCAAGCCCTATCCCTGGGGTGCGCTATGGAGCATCGTGCCGACGCCGGATGGCGCCGATTCAACCGATTTGCGCCAGTGGTACCGAGGCTGTTCGCAGATGTTCGGCATCATGCCGACCGGCGCTACCCACACCGACCGCAATACGCGCCTGAGCAGCCTGTTCTGGAGTCTGCCTGTCGCGACCCATGGTACGTGGCAGCAGTCCGGCCTGCCTGCCTGGAAGGATTCGGTACGCCAGCTCGCCGGTGAACCGGCCGAAGCCTTTCTGCAATCGATCGACTCGGCGCAGCGCTTGATGTTCGCCACCTATGCCGATGTGCGCATGTCCCGGTGGCATGACGGTCGGGTGCTGGCAATCGGTGACTGTGCCCACGCCATGAGCCCGCAACTGGGGCAGGGGGCGAACATGGCGCTGGTCGATGCCGTTGCGCTGGCCAGCGCACTGGGGCCAGTGGACCGGAAGCAGGCGGCGAATTTTCCCGAGCGCTTCGCCGCCTACGCGGATCTGCGCCGCGCTCATCTTCGTTATTACCGCCAGGCCAGCCGCTTGCTGACGCCCTTGTTCCAGTCGGACAGTGCCTGGCTGGCGGTCGTGCGCGATACTGCGCTGTTCATGGCGCGGCACCTGCCGATGGGGCGCCAGCATGCCGTTTCCACGCTGGTCGGGGCGCGTACCGGATGGTTGTTGTCCGGCAAGGGCGGCGCCGAGTTGTACGCCTGGCGCACGTCAGCGGCGCAGCCAGTCGCCCCGACATCTTCCGGTTAGGCGGCGCCCCGCGCCTGTTGTACCTTCCACGCCCAGACGAAAATCAGCAGGCCGCCCACCGCGGTCATCGCGCCGATGTAACCCGTCGATGTCCAGCCGAAACCGGCGCTGATCGCCAGGCCGCCGAGCCACGGGCCCAGTGCGTTGGCGATGTTGAATGCCGCGTGGTTGGAGGCGGCGGCCAGGGTCTGGGCGCCGGTGGCGACGTCCATCAGGTGGGTCTGCAGGGCCGGTGACAGGGCGGCGATGGTGCCCAGGGCGAGGATCGCCGGCAGTATCGTCCAGATCGAATGGGTAGCCGCGGGCAGAAGCAACAGCACCAGCGCACTCCACAGCAGAATCCAGGCCACCGACTTGAATTGCAGGCGGTCGAACAGCCAGCCGCCCGCCATGTTGCCGAGGATGCAGCCGACACCGAATATCGCCATGGCGACCGGAATCATTCCCGGGTTGACCTGGGTGACTTCCAGCAGCGTCGGCGCCATGTAGCTGAACACGCAGAACATTCCGGCGAAGCCGATCGAACCGATGCCCAGCGCCAGCCAGATGGGCGCGCGATTGAAGGCGCGCAGCTCGTTGATCGGGCTGCTGCGCACCTCGTTGCGGTCCACCGGCAGGAAGATCGCGACCATCGCCACGGTCAGCAGGGCGATCACGCTGACCAGTGCGAACGCATAGCGCCAGCTGACGCTCTGGCCCAGCCAGGTGGCCAGTGGGTTGCCGACCAGAATGGCCACGCTCAGGCCCATCAGCACCCGGCTTACCGCCTTGGCGCGCTTGTGCGGTGGTGCCATGGACGCGGCGACCAACATGGCGACGCCGAAATACGCACCGTGGGGCAGGCCGGCGAAGAAGCGAAAGACCAGCAGCGAAGCGTAGTCGGGCGCCAGGGCACTGGCGAGGTTGCCGACTGCGAAGACGCCCATCAGCAACAGCAGCAGCGTCTTGCGCAGCAGGCGTGCGCCGAGCAGCGCCAGGATCGGCGCACCGACCACCACGCCGAGCGCGTAGCTGCTGATCACGTGACCGACCTGCGGCTCGCTGACGCCCAGGTCCTCGGCGACATTGGGCATCAAGCCCATGATCGAGAACTCACTGGTGCCGATGGCAAAACCGCCAAGCGCCAGGGCCAGTTCGATCAGCAGGATCGCCCCCGCGCTCAGGCGCGTGGCGTCGTGGGCTGGGCCACTCATGTGTTTACCTCGATAACGTGCGGCGAATCAGGCGGGGCATTATTCACGCAATGGGCCGTCGAGAGAACCGCTTTGTTCCGCGACCTCTTTCAGCGGTAGCGCTGCAGGATGGCATCGAACTCGCCGTCCTCTTTCATCTGCACCATGGCGCGCAGCAATTGCATGGTGGGTACGTCGGGGGCATCGCGGACCAGGCAAGCGGCCAGGTCACTGGCCAACTCGTGCACCTGGTGGAGCTTCTCGGCCTGGTCGACATGGCGGTTGTACCAATGCAGGGCCAGTTCGTTGCTGATCGCATAATCGTAACGTCCGGCTGCGAGCTTGGTCAGCACCAGACCTTGTGTGCGGCCGTCGTCGCGCAGCAGTTGGCCGCTCATGAACAGTGGATGCAGGGTCGGGTAATAGAACCCCAGCACCGTACCGATGGACTGTTTGGGCAGTTTTTCCGGGGTGACCGTCTCGGGGGTACGACCTACCAGCAGATCACGCTGCACCATGAAGGGAATGCTCCACACGTACTGCGGATAGGTTTCGCTCAGCCACGCAGGGTTCACGTAGCAGCGCACGTCTATTTCGTTGTGCAACAGCGCGCGTTGCACACGCAGGCGCGGCAATACCAGCAGCTCGGCACGGCGGCCGACTTTTTCCGCCAGCCGCATGGGCAGATCGTAGAGGATTCCGCCGACTGCTTCGCCGTTGCGGATCTCGACCAGAGGCATGACACCGCTTTCGGTGATCGAGAAGCGTAGCGGGCGCTCCTGCGCGCTGCAGCAGAGGCTGAGCAGGGCAAGCACTGCAGCACACAGACGAGGGCACATGGCACGAACCAGAGAGGATTGGGCGTTGTCGGAAAGCGTAGGCCGTCTGGAGCCGGTGCGCTGCTGGTGCATGCTGTTGAGACTCCATCATCGGTTGCGGTAGACGAAAACTTCAGATTATTGTTTTAAAAGGCTTTTTATATGGGTCGATTGACTGAGCTTATTGGATTGATGGTTTCAATCAATGGGCTCTTTGGTCCATATGGGGCTACTATCCCTCCTGTAAATTTTTCAACCCTCCAAGGAGTCACTGATGTCTTTGATTAACACTCAAGTCCAGCCGTTCAAGGTCAATGCATTTCACAACGGCAAATTCATCGAAGTCACCGAAGAGAGCCTGAAGGGCAAGTGGTCGGTACTGATCTTCATGCCGGCAGCCTTCACCTTCAACTGCCCGACCGAAATCGAAGACGCCGCCAACAACTACGAAGCCTTCCAGAAGGCTGGTGCCGAGGTGTACATCGTCACCACCGACACCCACTTCTCGCACAAGGTATGGCACGAAACTTCGCCTGCCGTTGGCAAGGCTCGCTTCCCGCTGATCGGTGACCCGACTCACCAGCTGACCAACGCGTTCGGCGTACACATCGCTGAAGAAGGTCTGGCACTGCGCGGTACCTTCGTGATCAACCCGGAAGGCCAGATCAAGACCGTCGAAATCCACTCCAACGAGATCGCTCGTGACGTGGCCGAGACCCTGCGCAAGCTGCAAGCCGCCCAGTACACCGCTGCTCACCCGGGCGAAGTCTGCCCCGCCAAGTGGAAAGAAGGTGCTCAGACTCTGGCTCCTTCCCTGGACCTGGTCGGCAAGATCTAAAAACGGCCGGGAAACCACTGCGCGTCGCTGATGCTGCGTTGAAATCAGGCTCGGGCTCGTCATTTACAGCTCGTAAACTGCTCGCCCGAGCCTGATCTCGCCTTGCCTCAACACCGCTCGCTACGTTTCCCAATCCGTTTACGCGCTGATCAAATCAACAACTGATTTTGGAAGCGCGCCCGAACGCCCGGGCGTAACCCGTCCGGGCGTTTTATTGCCCGAATTTTGTCATTGAGGACTCGTTTATGTTGGACGCCACGCTTAAAACCCAGTTGAAGGCCTACCTGGAAAAGGTCAGCCTGCCGTTCGAGATCGTCGCGTCCCTCGATGACAGCGACAAATCTCAGGAGCTCAAAGGCTTGCTCGACGACATCGTCAGCCTGACCGACAAGATCACCCTGAAGACCGATGGCACCGACGCCCGCGTGCCGTCGTTCGCCCTGAATCGCCCGAATGGCAATATCAGCCTGCGTTTCGCCGGCCTGCCGATGGGCCACGAATTCACTTCGCTGGTGCTGGCCCTGCTGCAAGTCGGTGGCCACCCGTCGAAGCTGGCTGCCGACGTGATCGAGCAGATCGCCAGCCTCGAAGGTGAATTCAACTTCGAGACCTACTTCTCGCTGTCCTGCCAGAACTGCCCGGACGTGGTCCAGGCGCTGAACCTGATGGCCGTGCTCAACCCGAACATCCGCCACGTCGCCATCGACGGCGCGCTGTTCCAGGACGAGGTCGAGTCCCGTCAGATCATGTCGGTACCGAGCATCTACCTGAACGGCGAACTCTTCGGCCAGGGCCGTATGGATGCCGAGCAGATCCTCGCCAAGATCGATACCGGCGCCTCCGCCCGTGACGCTGCCAAGCTGAACGGCAAGGAAGCCTTCGACGTGCTGGTCATCGGTGGTGGTCCGGCCGGTGCCGCGGCAGCCATCTACGCCGCTCGTAAAGGCATCCGCACCGGCGTTGCTGCCGAGCGCTTCGGCGGTCAGGTGCTCGACACCATGGCCATCGAGAACTTCATCTCGGTACAGGAAACCGAAGGCCCGAAACTGGCCCGCGCCCTGGAAGAGCACGTCAAGCAGTATGAAGTCGACATCATGAACCTGCAGCGTGCCAGCGCGCTGATTCCGGCCTCCAGCGCCGGCGGTCTGCACGAAGTGAAGTTCGAGAGCGGTGCGAGCCTGAAAGCCAAGACCGTGATTCTGTCCACCGGCGCGCGCTGGAGAGAGATGAACGTGCCGGGCGAGAAGGAGTACCGCAACAAGGGCGTGGCTTACTGCCCGCATTGCGATGGCCCGCTGTTCAAGGGCAAGCGCGTGGCGGTGGTCGGCGGTGGCAACTCCGGTGTGGAAGCGGCCATCGACCTGGCTGGTATCGTCTCCGAAGTCACGCTGCTGGAATATGACAGCAAGCTGCGTGCTGACGCCGTACTGCAGAAGAAACTGTACAGCCTGCCCAACGTCAAGGTGATCACCAGCGCCCTGACCAGCGAAGTGAAAGGCGATGGTCAGAAGGTCACCGGCCTGGTCTACAAGGATCGCAACTCCGACGAGTTCGTCTCGGTAGCACTGGAAGGCATCTTCGTGCAGATCGGTCTGCTGCCTAACTCCGAGTGGCTGAAGGGCTCGGTGGAGCTGTCGGACCGTGGCGAAATCATCGTCGACGCTCGCGGCGAAACCTCGCTGCCCGGCATCTTCGCCGCAGGTGACGTGACCACCGTGCCGTACAAGCAGATCGTCATCGCCGTGGGCGAGGGCGCGAAAGCTTCGCTGAGCGCTTTCGATCACCTGATCCGTAGCTGATGCGCTGAGTCAGACGTACAAAAGGCGGGCCCTGATGGCCCGCCTTTTTCATTTCTGCTTTCCGGGGATCTTGGCAATCAACCAAGAATGGCAGCCCTCTGCCGAAGCGATCGCCGGCAAGCCGGCTCCTACGGGGCGCTGGCAGGCATGACTGTGGCGGGTGCCGCATCCGTAGGCGGTTTCATGTCAACGAGGCCCCGGTCTTGCGAGCACCCCGGTAGTGCAGCAAACCGCTTGTGGGCAATAGGTGAGCTACTCACCGAGTATCGCCGGCAAGCCGGCTCCTACGGGGCGCTGGCAGGCATGACTGTGGCGGGTGCCGCATCCGTAGGCGGTTTCATGTCAACGAGGCCCCTGTCTTGCGAGCACCCCGGTAGTGCAGCAAACCGCTTGTGGGCAATAGGTGAGCTACTCACCGAGTATCGCCGGCAAGCCGGCCCCTACGGGGCGCTGGCAGGCATGACAAGGGTAGGAGGCTTATCCGTAGGAGCCCGCTTGCGGGCGATTCGGCCGAGCGATGCAGTGCTGCCGCCGGATCGAATCGCTCAGTCGGTCTCTTCATCGCGAATCAGCACGAAGCTGGGGCCCTGCTCGTCGTCGAGCCGCTCGCAGACGAAGTACATGTCCACCTTGCCGCCAGCGGACATGATTGCCAGGTAATCGCCGGCCTGTGGAATGAAGAAGGCCTTCGAGCCCGGCTTGGCTTCGCAGGCCACCAGCGCGGTGAAGAACAGCGCCGGGTCGCTGCCATCGAAATAGTCGTCACGCTCGGCAGCGTCCCATTCCTGAGGCGGCTCGAACGGGCCGGTGAACAGGACCTTGGCATCGCCCATGTCCTGTTCTTCAGTGTCGCTATCGTCCTCATCCGGGCGATAGACCGTGCAGTCCTGTGACTCGGCGGCATCCAGCACGCGCTGGCGGTGTTGATCATCGATTAGGGACACGCTGGCTCCGAATAGCAGAAAGAATCGAGGTGTGCAGTGTGAGCCGCACCACGGTGGCCTGCAATCACCCACGTGCGATTTCCCCCGAGCGTGGAAACTGCGATGCTGGTACGACCGTGAAGCAGCATTGAGAACAACCATGAAGATCAGCTCGGATTTCGACAGCGGCAACATCCTCGTGCAGGACGCCAGCGACCCGCACAAGGTGCTGCTGACCATGCGCCCGGATCTCAACAGCCACCATTTCCAGTGGTTTCATTTCCAGGTCGAGGGCCTGACACCAGGCGCGCGCCATGATTTCAGCATCACCAACGCCGGGCAGTCGGCCTATAGCCATGCCTGGACGGGCTACAACGCGGTAGCCTCCTACGATCAGCGCACCTGGTTCCGGGTACCTAGCCGCTTCGAGGATGGCGCTCTGCATTTCGGCCTGGAGCCCGAGCATGAACACATCTGGTTCGCCTACTTCGAGCCCTACAGCCGTGAGCGGCACAGTGACCTGATCGCTCAGGCGCTGGCCTTGCCGGGTGTCGAGCTGCATGGCTGCGGGCGCAGCATCGAGGGGCGGGATATCGAGCTGCTGCGCGTGCATCGCCACCCGCAAGCGAGCCGCAAGGTGTGGATCATCGCCCAGCAGCATCCGGGCGAGCACATGGCCGAGTGGTTCATGGAGGGCATCGTCCGCCGTCTGCAGGACAGCAGCGACGTCATTCTGGATGCTCTTCTGCAGCAGGCCGATCTCTATCTGGTGCCGAACATGAACCCGGACGGTGCCTTCCGTGGCCATCTACGCACCAACGCTGCGGGGCAGGACCTCAATCGTGCCTGGCAGTCGGCCAGCCTCGAGCGCAGCCCGGAGGTGTTCTTCGTGCAGCAGGCCATGCGTGAGGTGGGCGTGGATCTGTTTCTCGATATCCACGGAGACGAAGAAATCCCCCATGTGTTCACTGCCGGCTGCGAAGGCAATCCCGGGTTCTCCGCGCGACTGGAAGCGCTGGAGAGTGAGTTCCGCAGCCGTCTGGTCGAGCGCGGTGCCGAGTTCCAGACGCGCTTCGGATACCCGCGCAGCGCACCGGGCCAGGCCAATACGGCACTGGCCTGCAACTCGGTCGGCCAGGAGTTCGACTGCCTGTCGTTCACCCTGGAGATGCCCTTCAAGGATCACGACGATACGCCGGATCCGCTGACGGGCTGGAACGGCGAGCGTTCGATGAAACTGGCCGGTGAGATGCTCGACGTGGTGGCGGAGATGGTCGATCGGCTGCGCTGATCAGGCATGCTCGTGCAGGGTGCCTTGCTCATCCTGCGCGGCCTGCAACTCCTGCAGGGTCTGCATCTTTTCGGCGATTTCCTTCTCGGCCGCAGCACGTTGCTCAGGTGGCAGGTTCTCGAGCTCTTCCTCGCTCATGCCGATTTCCTTGAGGATCTTGTCGCGCATCTTCTCGGCAGGCGACATGTCCATGTAGGCCATGAACTGGGCGAGGGCACTGTCGGCGGTCGGTTTCCCGGTCGAGCTGTCGCCACCTGTGCTGTCGGACACCTGTTGCGAGTCCTGAGCCGAGCTGTACAGATTGACCATCATCCGCGCGAAGGCTTCGTCGTAGGCCTGCTGGCTGGAGTCCGTCTGATCGCCCTTGAATCCCCTGGGCGGCGCACTGGCTTCCTGCGCCTTCTCGTGCTTGGCGAGCGATGCAGCCTCACGGCTTTGTTTGAAATCCAGCGCGTCGACACGGCTGCGCTGCAGGGGGCTTGTCGTTCCGTAATGGGTGAGCGAACCGATGCTGCTCATGGCGGACCTCCTTGGCTGTGAATCATCACTTCAGCAAGGCCTGTGCCAGCCGCTCGGTTACTGCCAGTCGATTGATTGTCAAAGGAATTATTTTTCACGTCGGGGTGCCCTGGGCATTCCCTTGCCGCTCACGGCAAGCCGCTGCCGCCCATGGCGAGGCGCTCAGCTCGGCAGGTCGAACAGGCCTTGCTGTGGTGGCGGCGGCGCTGGCAGTGCTGCGGGAGCGCTGCGCCCCTGCAACTGACGGCTGACCTGCGCACCCAGGACCTGAGGTACACGGCTGCGTTGCACCTGCCACCAGCCTGGTAGCAGGGCACGTACTTCGGGCAGGGTGAAGCGGTCGTCCATCAAATGCACAACACCACTGTCCTGTGGGGTGCGGATGACCCGGCCAGCGGCCTGTACCACTTTCTGCAGGCCGGGAAACAGGTAGGTGTAGTCGTAGCCACTGCCGAACATCTCGGCCATGCGCTGCTTGATCTGTTCGTTGATCGGGTTGATCTGCGGCAGCCCCAGAGTGGCGATGAAGGCGCCGATCAAACGGTCCCCGGGCAGGTCGATGCCTTCGCCGAAAACCCCGCCCAGCACCGCGAAGCCGATCCCCTGGCCACCCGGCCGGAAGCGCTCGAGAAACTGCTGGCGTTCGGTTTCGTCCATCTGCCGGGCCTGTACCCAGCGGGTGATCTGCGGGTGCTCGTGGTCGAACAGTTCCAGTACTTGCTGCAGGTAGGCATAGCTGCTGAAGAAGGCCAGATAATTGCCTGGGCGTTCGGCGAACTGCCGCGCCATCAGGGCGACGATGGGTGCCAATGACCGCTCGCGGTGCTGATAGCGGGTCGACAGGTTGCTCACCGCCTGGACCTGCAACTGCGCGGCCTGGAACGGCGACTCGACATCCAGCCAGGGTGTCGCTTCCGGGAGGCCGAGCAGATCCGCGTAGTAGCCGGCCGGGCTCAGGGTGGCGGAAAACAGCGTGGTGCTGTGGCTGTTCTCGAAGCGCGGGGCGAGAAAGGGCGCCGGCACGATATTGCGCAGGCACAGCACCGAATGGCTGCGCCCGCGAGGATCCGCCTTGCGACTGATGTCGAACAGCGAGTGGGGGCCGAAGGCTTCCGCCAGGCGGCAGAAGGCCATGGCGTCGAGGTAGAACTGCAGCAGTTCGCCATCATTGCCGGTGGGTTGGTCGGTCAGGTGATCGGTAAGCGCGCTGACCGCCTTCTGCAGGGAAAGAAGCAGCAGGTCCGGTGGTTGCGGATAGGTCTGGTAGTCCTCGGACAGTTCCTTGTGCAACTGCTTCCAGTGGCGGCTGATGCGTGTCAGTACGGCACTCAGGCCCTTGGGCGCGTTGCTGCGCATGGCTTCGAAGCGCCCCTGATCGAGCTCGGCGCTGTACATACGCCGGGCCCGTTCGATCAGGTTGTGGGCTTCGTCGACCAGTAGCGTCACGCGCCACTCGTTGATCAGGGTCAGGCTGTAGAGCAGGGCACTGAGGTCGAAATAATAGTTGTAGTCGCATACCACCACGTCGGCCCAGCGGGTCAGCTCCTGGCTCAGGTAATAGGGGCAGACCTGATGCTGGAGGGCGATGTCGCGCACTGCGGCCTGATCCAGCCAGGTGCACTCGACCGCGGCCTGGCGCGCGGCGGGCAGGCGGTCGTAGAAACCACGGGCCAGCGGGCAGGATTCGCCGTGACAGGCTTTGTCGGGGTGCTCGCAGGCCTTGTCCCTGGCGACATGTTCGAGTACGCGTAGTGGCAGGGTCTCGCCGCGCAGGATGTGTAGCGCGTGCAGTGCCAGCTGGCGACCCGGCGTTTTCGCGGTGAGAAAGAACAGCCGGTCCAGGCCGTTTTCCGCGAATGCCTTCAGCTGCGGGAACAGCGTGCCGAGCGTCTTGCCGATTCCGGTAGTGGCCTGGGCCATCAGGCAATGGCCATCGCGGGCCGCCCGGTAAACGGCTTCGGCCAGTTGCCGCTGGCCCAGGCGAAACTCGGCATGGGGGAAGCGCAGTTCGGCCAGCGCGCTGTCGCGTAGCTGGCGATGAGCCTGTTCCTGCTCGGCCCAGGTGATGAAGCGGCTGCACAGTTGCGCGAAGAACGCCTGCAGCTCGTCAGCCGTGCGGGTTTCGCGGAACACGCTTTCCTTCTGCGTGAGGACGTTGAAGTACACCACCGCGAGATCGATTTTCGCCAAATCACGGCTCTGGCAGAGCAGCCAGCCGTATACCCGCGCCTGCGCCCAGTGCAGTTGGCGGTGATTGTCGGGAATGCGGCTGATGTCGCCACGGTGGGTCTTTATTTCTTCGAGCAGGTTGCTGTGCGGATCGAACCCGTCGGCCCGGCCGCGTACCTGCAGGGAGCGGAATTCACCTGCCAGCGGGACTTCCGCTTCGTAGTGCTCGCCACGTCGGCTGACTACCGTGGCGTGGCCGGCCACGCCCTCCTGGGCAGTGGGTGAGGGCGTGAAACGCAGGTCGAGGTCGCCACATTTGGCGGTGAACTCGCAGAGCGCGCGCACCGCCACGCGGTAGCTCATGCGTCGGCCCACTGCACGTAGCAGACGTCCACCGGCATGCCGTGCTCGGCACAGAACGCCAGCCAGCGGCGCTGGTTGTCCTGAAGCCGATCACCCGGGCCTTTCACCTCGATCATGCGGTAGCGTTTTTCCTCGGGCCAGAACTGGATCAGGTCGGGCATACCGGCGCGATTGGCCTGGATATCGCCGAGCAGGCGCCGAAACCAGGCGCGCAAATGGGCTGCCGGCAGGCAGTCGAGGGCCTGGTCCAGCAATGCTTCGCTGAGCACGCCCCAGTGCACGAAAGGTGACTGAATGCCGAACTTGTCGCGGTAGGTGCGACGAATGCTGTGGCGGTAACGGTCATCGTCGAGTTGCTCCAGGCACGCGGCGAACAGTTCTCGCCGGCGTGGGTAGAAGTCGGCGGTGAGCAGGTCGGCCGGGCCGTGCTGGAACGGATGGAAGAAGGCGCCAGGTACGGCGGCGAATACCGCGGGCCAGCAGAGCAGGCCGAACAGGCTGCAGATCAGCGTGTTCTCGACGTAATGCACGGGGGCCTCGCTGCGCTGCAGGTGCAGTTGCACGAGCTGCTCCACCGCCAGCGACGGCAGCCTGGGCAGTTGCAGATCCAGGCGTGGCGGTGCTGGCGCCTTGGCGCGTTTCTGCGCAGGCATGCCCAATTGCCGGGTCAGGCGCACCAGGGCTCGCTCGGCTAGTTGCAGTTCGCCATCGCTGTTGGGCGCTGCGATGGCCTGGCCTGCCAGTTCGAAGGCTTCGCTGTAACGCAGGGTGCGTTCCAGTACGCGAATCTGTCGCTGCCGCGCGGCGCCGTAACGGCTGCTGGCGTATACCTGCAACGCCAGTTCGAACTCGGCACAACGTTCCAGATGCTGACCGATGCGAAACAGCAACTTGGCACGCCGCTCGGCGATATAAGGGTTGTCGTAGCGGCGGGTGTCTACACGTTCGAGCAGGTCCGCCGTGGCGTCACCGGCTTCGAACGCCTCCCGGCAGCGCTGCAGGTGGAGGTAGTCGTCGACATCCTCGCGACAGCGCAGTGCTCGCGAGTCGGGCGGAAAATCGACGCTTTCGTAGCGAAATATACCCAGATCGGCGAGCACGAACTCCGACCATTCCTGACGCAGGTTGCCGAAGAACATCAACCGCAGGCGCTCGCTCAGGTCATCGATGGTCAGGCTGTAAAGGGCATCGTCGAGAGTCGGGCACCAGGCATCGAAAGCCCGTGCCTCATCGAAGTGCTCACTGAGCTGTTCCAGCAGGTGCTCTTTGCGGGCACGTCGATCACTGAGGTTGCCGGCGAAACAGATAACGATTTCGTCCTTGCGCAGCAACGCCAGCAATTGGTCCAGCTGCAGCGCGGCATTATCGATTATCCAGCCATTGGCGATCAGCGGTGTGGCGGCCTGGCGGCAGCAGCCAATCTCCTGATAGTTCAGCTTGCTGGCACGAAAATGCACGCCTTTGCGCATGATCATGCGCACCAGCAGGGCCTGTGCCGATTCGTCGAGCGCACCGAAGCCGAGCAGGAACTCACGTTCGTTCGCGCTCAGCAGGTCGGCATGGCGTTCACCAATCCAGGTCAGCGCCTTGTGGAAGTTGTGCAGATAATAGAAACGTGGATCGTTCGACGCTGACATGAGCTAAAGCTGGATACTGGTTTTATATACAGATATCAGGCCGCTTCTCGTTTGACAATCCGCAGGAGATGAACGGGGTCGCACAACATGCTGTCCCTTGCCACCGCTGGCGGACTACACTGCACGTCCATCGCCGCTGTGAACGCTGCATCATGAACAGCCAGTTAGCCCCTCTCTCCGCAAGCACCTTGACCGAGCGTCACTACGAGATGCTGGTTCAGGCAGTGGTCGATTACGCGATCTTCATGCTCGATACGCATGGCCGCATCGTCTCCTGGAATGCTGGTGCTGCTCGCATCAAGGGCTACGATGCCGCAGAGGCCGTCGGCCAGCATCTGTCCCTGTTCTATACCGAAGAGGACCGGCAGGCGGGCAAGCCCAGGCTGCTCATGGAAAGGGCACTTCAGGATGGGCGCTCCCAGGATGAAGGCTGGCGAGTTCGCAAGGACGGCACGCGCTTCTGGGCCCTGGTGGCCATCGATGCGATTCGCGATGAGCGCGGTGAAATCATCGGGCTGGCCAAGATTACCCGAGACATCACTGAGCGCCACGAGGCGGATTTGCGCTACGACGGTCTGCGCGCACAGCTCTTCCAGGCGCAGAAGCTGGAGGCTCTGGGCCAGCTGAGTGGCGGTATGGCGCACGATTTCAACAATCTGCTGACCATCATTCTCAGTGCTGCCAAGCTGGCTAGCCGTGCCGCTAGTCCGGAACGACTGGCCAGCCTGCTGGCGAGCATTCAGGATGCAGGCGAGCGTGGCGCGCAGATGACCCGCAACCTGTTGACCTTCGCCCGTTGCGAGCAGATGCCCAGCCGTCTCGTCGATCTCGATGAGTTACTCGACACGGCACACACCTTCGTCAGTCAGGCATTGCCGAAGACGATGAGCCTGGAAATGCAGTTCGCGCCAGGATTACATCAGGTCGAGCTGGACCCCAGCCAGTTGGAGATGGCGCTGCTCAATCTGATTCTCAATGCACGCGACGCCATGTCCGCGACAGGCGTTATCAGGCTGCAGGCACAGAATCGTGTGCTTTCAGGGGAGCTGGACGATTTGCACGGGGCGTTCGTGTCGATTTCAGTGATCGACGAGGGCGTAGGCATCGACCCGGCGATCCGTTCACGGCTGTTCGAACCTTTTTTCACCACCAAGGACGTTGGCAAGGGAACTGGACTGGGGCTTAGTCAGGTCTACGGTTTTGCCCGTCAGGCGGGTGGCGGTGTACATGTGGAAAGCACGCTGGGGCAGGGGGCAAGGGTAACGCTTTACTTGCCGGCAGCCATCGAGCAAGCGACAGATGAACGTGCGTGAACATGCTAGTATTGCGAATCGCCTTTTCTATCAGTGCGTTAACGCCTGGGAAGAGCACATTAAAGCCTAGGTTACCGTTGCGTAACTTCGATTGAGGCAGGCCAGAACTTGGAACAGCTACAACGCCTTCAAAGTGGGATCGATGGACTGGACGCGCTGCTCAAGGGCGGACTGGTAGCCGGGGCATCCTATATCGTTCAGGGGCGCCCAGGTTCGGGCAAGACCATTCTCGCCAACCAGATCGCGTTCAATCATGTGCGTGATGGTGGCCGCGTGCTGGTGGCCACTCTGCTGGCCGAATCCCATGAAAGGCTCTTTCAGTTCCTCTCCACGATGACCTTCTTCGACCCAACCAAGGTCGGTGCGGAAATCCAGTTCGTCAGTGCGTTCGATACGCTGGAGAACGAGGGGCTGGACGAGGTCGTCAAGCTGTTGCGTCGTGAAATCAGTCGCCAGAAAGCGACGCTGTTGATCGTCGATGGTCTGCTCAATGCCCGCTCCAAGGCGGAAAATCAGATCGACACCAAGAAATTCATTTCCGAGTTGCAGGGGCACGCGGCTTTCGCCGGTTGCACCGTGCTGTTTCTGACCAGTTCTCGCCTTGATGACGGTAGCCCGGAGCACACCATGGTCGATGGCGTGATCGAACTGGGCGAAGAGCTGTTCGGGGCACGCTCGGTACGCCGCATTCACTTGCGCAAGACCCGAGGCAGCGGTGCGCTGTCTGGGCTGCACGAGTGCGAGATCACCGACGATGGCCTGGTGATCCACCCGCGCCTGGAGAGCCTGTACAGCAAGCCGAGTCAGGACGACAGCGCGACGTTGGCGCGGATTTCCAGTGGCATTCCAAGCCTGGACAGCCTGATCGGTGGAGGCCTGTCGGAATCCTCGGTCACCTTGATCATGGGCCCCGCCGGCGTCGGCAAGACCACTCTGGGCATGAATTTCCTCGCTCAGTCCACTGTCGAGGCCCCAGGCCTGCATTTCGGCTTCTACGAGACGCCACAGCGGCTGCGCCTCAAAGCGGCGGCACTGGGCATCGATCTGCGCGCCATGGAAGAGTCCGGTGCGCTGCATATCATGTGGCAGCCAACCACCGAAGGATTGCTCGACGGCCTTGGCGCGCGGGTGATCAACGCCGTCAGAGACAAAGGCATCAAGCGGCTGCATATCGACAGCCTCGGCGGTATGGCGCGTGTAGCTACCAGCAGCGCGCGTCTTGTCGAGTTCTTCAGCGCGCTGATGAGCCAACTGCGCGCGATGGGCGTCACGGTTTTCGCCACATGGGAAATGCGCGATCTGTTCGCTGCCGAGATCAATGCGCCGGCCCCGGAGCTGTCGAGCATCGTCGACAATCTGGTTCTCATGCGTTTCGTGGAAAAGGAGGCTGAACTAAAGCGCCTGCTTTCCATACTTAAGATGAGGGATAGCTATTACGATTCCTCCCTCCTGGAAGTGGTCATCAGCGATCATGGTATTGAACTCAGCAAGGCATTCAAGAATGCGGCAGGCGCCTTGTCGGGGAACGCCGTGCCGGCGCAAGACGCCTGATCGAGCCTATTGACTATGACAACCATCCTGATAGTCGACGATGAATACCTGATTGCGGATATTCTCGGCTATGCCATGGAAGACGAAGGCTACATGGTGGTGAAGGCGAGCAACGGTCGCAAGGGGTTGGAGGTGCTCGACCGCGAACGCCCCGAACTGGTCATTACCGATTTCATGATGCCAATCATGGATGGCCTCGAATTCGCCCGTGCAATTCGGGCGCGGCCCGCATCCGGCGACCTGCCGATCATTCTCATGAGCGGCGCCCAGGGCAGTGTCGGACGGGCCAGCCCGGAACTCTTCGCTGCGGTGTTCGACAAGCCCTTCGATATCAATCAGGTCATCGCCAAGGTCAAGGAACTGATCGGCCCGAGCTGATCAATACCGCCCCCCAGTTGCGCTGACCACCTCGCTTTTATAACGCCCCTCTTTCTGGAACATGGCTCGTGCACCGGTGTCGAAGGCTGTTATGCGCCGTGGCTCTCGAGTCGAGCCTGCGGCAGTCCATTGCGTCGAGAGCGGTTATCCATGGATGAGGTTGTAGTACGGGTTGCCAATGGCGCCCGGGAGCCGAGCGCCGGTCTGGCCGTTTTCCTGCCGCTGCTGGATAACGCCGATCGCGGCGTGGGCTCGTGTGGATTTGCGCGAATGGAACCTGCAAAAGTTTTCTCTCGGCGACACACGTTGGTTGCCCGCGGATGGTCCCCATGCGCATATTGATCTGCAGTGATGAATCGGATCTGTTGCTGCCACTGCTCGCACCTCTGGGCTTCACCTTCGAGGTCTGCCCTGGTCTGGGGAGGCTGAGCGAATCCCTGGCCAGCGATATCAGCGCCGTATTGATCGCCGAAGAGGCGGTCCACGATCAGGGGCATGCGTTAGAGCAAATCCTCCAGTCGTCCACTCCCGTCATCTTACTGGCAGCGGCCAACCCTGCGCAGCAGCCAACAGCGGTCGATGGTTATGGTGCCGTATTGCTGGAGCGCCCATTCACCTCGCGTTCGCTTTGCAGTTGCCTGTCCGTTTTGACCGAGCGTGCGCGTGGCGCGCTTCTGGTCGGCGATCGCAGCGCGGGTGAACTGGCCCTGCTGCAAAGTCAGAAGATGGACGCTGTCGGCTCGTTGACCGGTGGCATCGCCCATGATTTCAATAACATGCTCACCGGTATCATCGGCGCGCTCGACATCATGAAGCGCCGCGTGGTGAGCGGTCGTCTGGAAGGGATCGAACGTTTCATCGAGGCTGCCAGCGTTTCCGCGGACCGAGCGAGCGCCCTGACTCAGAGATTGCTGACCTTTTCTCTTCGCCAGCCTCTGGATGCCCGACCGGTGGCGGTGAGTTCATTGATCGATTCGCTGGAGTCACTCATCCGGCGTACGGTCAGTGACGGCATCTCGCTGCAGGGCGACTATCAGCACGCCGATGCTCGCGTCCTGGCCGATGCCCGGCAGCTGGAAAATGCCATTCTCGACCTTGCCGTCAACGCCCGTGACGCCATGCCCGGTGGCGGGCAGTTGAGGTTGCATACTTCACTGGTCGATCTGGCCGAGGGAGATAGGGCGGCGCTGCCTGACCTTTCGCCAGGGCGCTATCTGGTCATCGCGCTTGCGGATACCGGTTCCGGCATGAGCAGCGATACGCTTGAGAAGGTTTTCGATCCGTTCTTCACCACCAAGTCCGTTGGCCAGGGCAGCGGTCTCGGTCTTTCCATGGTGCACGGTTTCGCACGGCAGAGCGGCGGCCAGGCGACCATCCACAGTGAGCCAGGTGTTGGTACCACGGTGCGCCTGTTTCTGCCTGCTTGTGAGGCGGTCGACCACCAGGCGGTGGTGGCGCCTGTGCGCAAAGCGGGTCATCGGGTTTTGCTGGTCGAGAGTGACTCCGCGGTGCGTCTGCTGGTTTGCGAAGTGCTTGGCGAGATGGGTCATGAAGTCGTCAACGCCACCGAGCCGCAGGCCGCCATCGACCTGCTGAGCGCGGGTGCCTCATTCGATCTGTTGGTCTCGGACGCAAGCCTCGCAGGGATGACCGGCTCGGAGCTGGCGGATATCGCTCGCGGCTATCGGCCAGATTTGCCGGTGTTGTTGATCTTCGCTGAGGTGAATGCCGAATCGGCCATTCTGGGGCAGGGCGTAAGAACCATCGGCAAGCCCTTCTCCATACGTGAGTTGAGTGAAACCCTGCACGACCTTTTGCCAGGTAGGCGCTAGGCTCGGTGCAGTGCTTTCAGCCGTAAAGGTTGATGGCGGCTTTGCCTTGGCGAAGCCGCCTGTCGCCCATCACTTTCCGGTTGTCAGGCTCCGTCTCGACCGCTCTGTTGCCAGGCTTGGCGGCCTCTCGGCAACTTTTTCCCAGGAAAGCATCGCCGCGCGGAATCAAAGCGTTGCTCCGTAGTCCTAAACCCTGACAACGAAAAGGCGGTAGCCCATATCGCCACCTCCAGCCTCTTGAAGTGCTGGTCTGGACGTCGATCCGTTTGCAGTACCAATGCCATTTTCCCTGCGTGCTCCCGGTGAGCGGGCAGAGGGGATCCGGTGATTGCGTCAGGGTAGGGATGCTTGCTGTATGCGCCAGCCATGATCGGCTTCTGGTGGCGTGCAGGCGCTTGCGGTTGGGCTGATAACTGCCTGCGTCTATCAATTCAATGTCGCCGTACCACTATGGCGATTGTGGGGGAGATATTAACCATTGAACGGTAATCACAGCCTATGAAAATGTTGAAGGAATCCCTCAAGAAGGTATTGCCCCGCGACAGCATCGATAACCTGAAAGGGTTGCAGAAGAAACTGTCCATGGGCTGGATCCGTGCGCTGTCACGGTCGGCCACACTGCGGCGCTTCCACTATTCGTTCTTCTCGTCGGCGTTCGATCGTGAAGCGTATGCCGTGGTGGTCGGGCACCTGCAGCACGAGGAAAATCTATCCGGTGCCGAGCCGGTCAACTACTTCCTGCGCCGTGCCGTGCACCGTATTGAGAAGGGCCTGATCATGCAGCCCCGGCGCGAAGTGTTCGCCCTGGACTACATCGGCGACACCGTGGACAGCTACATCGCCTCGCTCAACGGCAACGTGGATCGCGACGAAGTCAGCTGGGCTCACGATGTGCTCGCCGAGTACTTCACCGTGACCGGCGAACACCCGGTGATCAACAGGGCCCGCGAGAAATTCGCTCGCCTCGAGCGCCCGGTCAGCTCGCCAGGCAGCTTGCGCAATCCCGATACCGAGCGGGTACCTTTCGCCGCTGACGTGAGCACGCCGAGCGTCGATTACACCGCCATGCGTAAACTGTCGATGAAGCGCCGCTCGGTTCGCTGGTATCAGGATCGTCCGGTTCCGCGCGAGGTGATCGACAAGGCCGTGGAAGTCGCCGTGCAGTCGCCGAGTGCCTGTAACCGTCAGCCGTACCGCTTCCTGATCTTCGATGACGCCGCTTCCGTGGCGCAGGCGTCGCGTCTGCCGATGGGCGTTGCCGGTTTCGATCACAACTTCCCGGCCATCGTTGCCGTGGTGGGGCGTCTGCGTGCCTACCCGCACGTGCGTGATCGCCATGTGATCTACATCGACGGCGCGCTGGCCGCGATGTCCTTCATGTTCGCGCTGGAGACGCAGGGCGTGTCGTCCTGTTCGATCAACTGGCCGGACATTCCCGAGCGCGAGCAAGCGGCGGCCAAGCTGCTCAAGCTCGACCCGGACGAGCGCATCGTCATGTTCATCTCTCTGGGCTATGCGGCGGACACCGGTCTGGTGCCGTACTCGCAGAAGCTGTCGCTGGATGAAGCCCGCAGCTACGGGCACCTGGAGACGTCCAGCCGATGAGTGCCACGCGTGTCCAGGAGGGCATGAAGTACCTCCTCAACTCTGGCTGGATGCTGGCCGAGAAGTTCTTGATGCTGGCCATCGGCCTGGCGACCACCGTGGTACTGGCCCGTTACCTGGGGCCCGAAGATTTCGGTTACCTCAATTACGCACTCGCGCTGCTGGGGCTGCTCAGCATCGTGGTGCACCTGGGGTTGACCGGCCTGGTGGTCAAGGAACTGCGCAGCAACCCGGATAACGAAGACCAGATTCTCTCGACGGTATTCGTGATCAAGGTGGGCTGCTCGGTGATCGCCTTCGCGATCATGATGGGCACCTACCTGATCGGCAACGACCAGAATTTCCTGGTGCTGCTGTTCACCGCTCTGGCGCTGTTCTTCACGCCGTTCGAGATGCTCATCGACTGGTTCCAGGCGCGGGTTCAGGCCAAGTATGCAGCAGTGGCCGGCTTCGTCGGGCAGCTCGGTGGCAACGGCCTGAAGATGATCCTGGCCATCGCCGGTGCCGGTTTGGTGTATATCGCCCTGGCCCACGTGGTGGTGGTGATGGTCACCTCGGCGATCCTGGTCTGCTATGCGGTGATGCTCAAGCGCGAGTTCCGCTTCGACTTTTCCTGGACCCTGGGCAAGACCCTGCTCAAGAAAAGCCTGCTGATCTTCCTCGGTTCGCTGTCGGCGGTGATCTACCTCAAGGTCGATCAGATCATGCTGCAGTACATGCTCGGCGAGTACTCGGTGGGTGTGTATTCGGCGGCTTCGCGGCTGTCGGAAGCCTGGTACCTGATTCCGACCATCCTCATGGCGTCGGTCTTCCCGAAGATGATCGACCTCAGCAAGACCGATACGGCGGGCTACAACCGTTTCATGCAGGTGTCGCTGGATGTGTTGTTCTTCATGGCGTTCGGCCTGGCGGTCGTGGTGTTCTTTCTCTCCGACTGGATCATCCTGACGCTCTATGGCGAGCAGTACGCCGATGCCGGTCCGGTGCTGGCTATCCATATCTTCGCGGCGACCTTCGTGTTCATGCGCGCGCTGTTCAGCAAGTGGATCATCATCGAAGAGGCCTTCATCTTTTCCCTGGTCACCCAGGGCCTGGGAGCCGTGAGCAACATCGTGCTCAATTACTTCCTCATCCAGAGCCATGGTGTCGTCGGCTCGGCCTGGGCGACGCTGATTTCCTATTCCATCGCCGGTTACGTGAGCCTGCTGCTGTCACGCAAGACACGGCCGCTGTTCATCATGATGACCAAGAGTATTTTCCTGCACGTGTTCATTAGCGTGCCCCAGTTGATTCGTGAATTCAGGAGAACGTGATATGTACGTCGAGATTCGCAAAGCCGGTTTCGTCAACAAGGGGGCTGCACTGATGCTGCACGCTGCCCTGCAGCAGGTACAGAAGAACCTTCCCAGCGCCAAGGTGGTGATGGAGCCTGGCCGTGCCAAGAGCCCTTATCCCTACGTCAACCGTGCATCCCTGGGCCTGTATCAGAAAGCCTGGCTGTGGCGCGCCGGCATCCCCTTCGGCGACCTGGCGGCACTGGTGCCGGCCGGTATTCGCGAGCAGTACGGTGTGGTGCTCGACAAG
Source organism: Pseudomonas sp. MEJ086 (assembly GCF_030209025.1). Taxonomy (NCBI): domain Bacteria; kingdom Pseudomonadati; phylum Pseudomonadota; class Gammaproteobacteria; order Pseudomonadales; family Pseudomonadaceae; genus Pseudomonas; species Pseudomonas sp. MEJ086. The sequence continues at coordinate 105,585 of NZ_JARVSV010000020.1, read as the reverse complement.
GAAGTGAACGTGGTGCTCGATGCCGCTGGCTTCGCCTACAGCGATCAGTGGGGCCCGGACCTTTCCGAAGAGCTGGCGCGTTCCAGCAAGCGCTGGAAGAAGAACGGCAGCAAGGTGATTCTGCTGCCGCAGGCATTCGGCCCGTTCCGCGATCAGAAGAGCAAGGATGCGGTCAGGGCGTTCCTCGACAACTGCGATCTGGTTTTCGCCCGCGAACAGGTGTCCTACGACTACCTCACCGAGGTCGTTGGCGAGCGTGACAACATCAAGATAGCACCCGATTTCACCAATCTGATCAGTGGCACGCTACCGTCCTATTTCGATCCTGACGTTCATCAGGTCTGTGTGGTGCCCAACTGCCGCATGCTCGACAAGACCGGTGACAGCGTCGCCAAGGGCTATGTGCCGTTCCTGCAGCGCGCGACCAAGATGCTGGTCGAGCGCGGCGCCAAGCCGTTCCTGCTGATTCACGAAGGCGAGGGCGATGCCCGGGTCGCCGAGCAGGTGTCGCAGGCCGTGGGTGGGCTGCCGATCCTGCGCGAGACCGATCCGCTGGCGATCAAGGGCATTCTCGGCGCCTGTCGCGGCACCTTGGGTAGCCGTTTCCACGGTTTGGTCAGTTCGCTGTCGCAAGGTGTGCCATCGCTGGCCACGGGGTGGAGCCACAAGTACCAGATGCTGTTCGCCGACTACGGGTTTGCCGAAGGCGTGCTGAACATCAACCTGAGCGACGAGGAGCTTTCCAGTGCCCTCGATTACCTCACTGATCCGGCTCAGATGCAGGCGCTCTCCACTCGTCTGCACGCGCATTCCGCAGAACTCAAGACCCGCACTCAGGCCATGTGGGATGAGGTGTTCGCCTTGATCGCGCAGAGCCATGGCGTGCGCAGCGAGAAACCGCTGGCGGTGGCCACGGGGCGCTAGGATCGATAAGGGCCGGCCCGCTCTGCGTCGGGCCGCACCCTAAGCCCCGAACGTTGATGCGCTGCAACGAAAAACGCCCCGGCTGATCACTCAGTCGGGGCGTTTTCCGTTCTAACGCGAGGGCGTCAGGACTTGCGGTCGTAGGCGCCTTGCTCGGTAACCGCTACCTTGCGGTCTATACCGTTACGCATGATGTAGTAGAAGAACCGCGGGATACCGATGATGTAACGGCTGAACAGGCGACGCGGCTCCATCAGCAGGCGATACGCCCACTCCATACCGAACTTGCGAACTACCGCCGGCGCACGACTGAAGCGCTGCGCCGCGAAGTCGAGAATCGCGCCACCGCAGATCATCAGAGCAGGGCGGCCGAGGTCACGCTGCAGGCTCACAGCGACTTCTTCCTGGCGAGGCATGCCCATGCCCATGACGATCAAGGGGATCTTTTCCGGTTGCAGGTGCTCACGCACGAATTCGAGGTAGCGCTCGGTCGGCTGGAAGCCGTCGATCGCGTGAAACGTACGATCGCCGAATAGCGCGCTGGCACCCAGGTTGACCCAGGGCTCGCTGGTGCCCATGGCGAACAGCTGGTAGCTGTCGCTGTGTTCGCTTTCGAGCAGGTGACGGATCAGGCTGGGAATGAAATCGGTGCCGTTGAGGTTGGCACCTGGCGCCAGGCCATTGAGCGAGCAGGCCAGTTTTACACCGATGCCGTCGCGCAGCAGGTAATTGACCTTGAGGAAGTGACGGCGTGCTTCCGTATCGTTCTGGACGATGTTGTAGCCGTGCTGATTGAGGAAGCCGAGGATCGTTGGCTTCTTCGGCGTGCTCAGTTCGTCGAGCAGTGGAGTCACGTCGTCTTCTTCCAACAACTTCAGTTTATGGATCAAAGGATCGTGCAGTTTCAGTTGTGAAGTTTTCACAGGCGAGCCTCGTTGTCGGAAAGTGATGGAGTTATCCGGTATCTGTTCAAGTGGGCTTCGCGCTTTGCTTATTCTTGTAAATATCCATTTTCTCAGCGAAATGAAGGAGCTATCCGTCGCCCTGTTAGTCGTGATTGGTGATCCCAAAGGTCGCGAATCACACCTCCTGCTGGGCTCGACTCGGGCCCTTGCATGCGGCTGAAAAGAACTACCGGCGTTGTCGCTGCAGCGCTTACCTTTTTCAACAACTTGCTATCTTCGATGAGCCAGCGCCGCCCGCAACGGCGCGGCGCTGGAAGCCCATCAGGCTGCAGAAACCTTGAGTTCCTTCACCCGACCGTAGTTGTCGGAGAAGCGGATGATGTCGTCCTCGCCGAGGTAGGTCCCCGACTGCACCTCGATCAGCTCCAGCGGAATCATGCCCGGGTTTTCCAGGGCGTGAATCTGGCCGATGGGAATGTAGGTCGACTGGTTCTCGGTGACCATATAGGTCTCGTCACCATTGGTCACCTGCGCGGTGCCGCTGACCACGATCCAGTGCTCGGCACGGTGGTGGTGCATCTGCACCGACAGCTTGGCGCCCGGTTTCACGGTGATGCGTTTGACCTGATAGCGCGCACCGTGATCGATGGAGTCGTACATGCCCCACGGGCGGTACACTTCACGATTGTTGAGATGCTCGCCACGCTCGTCGCGCTTGAGCTGCTCGACGATACGTTTGACCTCCTGGGCCTTGTCCTTGTGGGCGACCATGATCGTGTCCTTGGTTTCGACGATGATCAGGTTCTCGACGCCCACGGTAGTGACCAGGCGATAGTCGGCATGCACGTAGTTGTTGTGGCTATCGTGGCTGAGCACGTCGCCCTTGTGCACGTTGCCCTGTTCGTCCTTGTCGCTGACGTCCCACAGCGCTGACCAGGAGCCGATATCGCTCCAGCCGGCATCCAGTGGCACCATCACCGCGTCTTCGGTTCGTTCCATCACGGCGTAGTCGATGGAGTCTTCCGGGCAGGCGGCGAATGCCTCCTTGCCGATACGCACGAAGTGCATGTCCTGCTCGCTCTGCGCGGTAGCACGGCGGCAGGCGTCGAGGATTTCCGGCTGCCAGCGCTGCAGCTCTTCCAGGTAACGGCTGGCACGGAACATGAACATCCCGCTGTTCCAGAAGTGCTCGCCGGAAGCCAGGTAGCGCTCGGCGGTCTCGCTGTCCGGCTTCTCCACGAAGCTCTGTACGGTGAAGCCACCTTCACCGGCCGATGCACCCTTTTGCACGTAGCCGTAGCCGGTTTCCGCATGGGTCGGCACGATGCCGAAGGTCACCAGCTTGCCGGCCTGGGCGAAGGGCAGGGCGGTTTCGACGGCGCGGTGGAAGGCGCTGACATCCTTGATCAGATGGTCGGCAGCCAGCACCAGCAGTACCGGGTCGTGCTCCTTTTCCAGCGCCTTGATAGCCGCCAGGGCGACCGCTGGCGCGGTGTTGCGACCGACCGGCTCGAGCAGGATGCTGGCGTTCTCGATGCCCAGAGCGCGCAGCTGTTCGGCGGCGAGGAAGCGATGTTCCTCGTTGCAGATCAGGCATGGCTGGCTGACCTGCAAGCCTTCCAGACGGCGAATGGTCGCCTGCAGCATGGACAACGAATCGTCGGCGATGGGCAGGAACTGCTTGGGGTTGAGTTGGCGCGAAAGCGGCCAGAGGCGCGAGCCGTTACCACCAGAAAGAATGACAGGAATCATCGTGGAGCTCCTCCCATGAAGAGTGATTGCCTAAGTTTGAATTCCCTGAGCAGGATCGGCAGGATGCGGAACGCGTCGTGCGCGTAGCGCCCTACCAGTCGACGAGGTTCGGTGAAAGCGCGGTGCAGCCACTCCAGCGAGTAGCGTTGCATCCACAGCGGAGCGCGACGAATTCTTCCGGACAGGAAGTTGATCGAGGCACCCACGCACAGACCGATGCCGACAGCCTGATCGGTTTCGAAGATTTTCTGCGCGAGGATTTCCTGGCGCGGGCAGCCCACCGAGAGCACCACCAGATTGGATGGGTGTTCGATGACGAAGGACAGGCACGCCTGGATCGCTTCTTCGCTGTTGATGAAACCCATCGGTGGGTTGTGATGGTGAAAGGTGATGTGTGGGTAGCGTGCTCGCAGATGCTGGATGTCTTCATCCTCGCAACCGATCACGGTGACGTTCCAGGCGCGCTGCTCGGCGATGTCGATCAGCTCTTCGGTGAGCGTGCTGCCGGGAATGGCATCTTCCACGGGAACTCTGAGCATGCGCAGCAGGGGCAGCAATACACGGCTGTCGCAGATGCGGTGGCGGGCCACCGCGTAAGAGCGTTTGAGGTCGTGGTCGGTTTCCAGCTGCACGATGTGATTCACGTTGGGTGTCACGACGTAGCTGTACCTGTCGGTGCTGTGCTCGACCAAGTCCTCGACCAGGCGATCCTTGGAGCCAGCGTAGAACTCGATGTCAAAGGCTTTCATCAACACCTCTTTGCGCCACTTGCGCGAATTGCGGATGGGCAACGGTTGTCGTTGCTCGTGATTCATTTGCCCAGTGCCGCTTTCAACAACTTGCTATGAGTGTGAACGTAGTGCAGGACATACAAAGAGATACTGTGCAGCGGCGATAGTTTCATGACCTCCCGACGGATGCGCATATCTTCTTTCAATGCATCGAAGCGACGGCTGGTGGAAACACCGGTGGTGTCGAAGATGCACAGCGGCGAGGCGATCTTCAGCACGTCGCGCTTGTGGTCCTGGCCCTGCAGGAATTCGACGATCATGCAGTAGTCCGCCGAGAGCTTGAAATCCTCACGGAAGCGCACGTTGCGCAGCCTTTCATTCTCGAAATACATCGCCTGGTGGCTGGACGGCATGCCCAGTACCAGGTGCTCGATCTTCTTGGCGTTCTGTGGCGTGAGGCGGCCTTCGGCGTTCTGCAGGTAGTAGTCGCCATAGACGTAACGCGGCTTGCTGGGTGCCTGCTCGATCGCATCGGCAACCTTCTGCAACACGTTCTCGTCGTAGAACGAATCACCGCTGTTCAGGAACAGGGTGTAGCCCTCGGTGGCCGAGCCCTTGATCAGGCCCTTGTTCATGGCGTCGTAGAGGCCCTTGTCGCGCTCCGAAGTGATCTCGGCGTAGGGCTCGTCGATGGTCGCCAGCCATTCGGCGCCACCGTCGTTGGAGGCACCGTCGACGACGATCCAGCGGAAATTCCGATAGGTCTGGGCAGCCACACTCTGGTAGGTCTGTTTGAGGCCTTCCAGATTATTCCAGTTGATGGTCACGATACTGAAGTTTGTCATGGCGTGTGCCTCTGAGCTCTCGAGTCGGGGATTTCTCCGTCGCGTAGGCGCGGGAGAAGTACAGGAAACAGGCGGCGCCGATGCCCAGCACATCACCGCCGTACATCAGCGAGTTGGACAGGAACATGTTGAGCATCTGGAACCAGAACACCAGCTGGAAGGCATTGAGCAGCGGGCCCTTTTGCGGGCAGCGTTTCATGATGCGCAGGTAACCGGCGTAGAAGATCAAGGCGATCAGCGGAGTCAGGAATCCGTAGCGGTAGTACACGCCGAAGATGCCCACGTCCGACAGGTAGAAATGCGGGTTGTAGAGTGCTCCGAAGCCGCCTTTCCATTGCAGTGACAGCGAGCCCATGCCGATGTACCAGTTGTCGGCGACCGCGCCGATGATGATCGCCGTGGTGGTATCGCGCACGCCGGGGCCGGTGGTGGCCTCGTCGAGCAGGGCTTCGAACTTGGCGAACTGCTCGTAGTAGAACTCCGGAAAGATGAAGTACGACGCGACCAGGATGGTGGCCGCCAGCAGACCGAGCTTGATCAGCGAGTCGATGCGGTCACGGAAGATCCACAGGCCAGCCAGGCACCAGATGATCATGGTCTGACGGGTCTGCAGCACCAGCCACAGGTACGAGGCGAAGAACAGCAGGGTGACTACCTTGAGCAGCGAGATACGCTCTTTCATGCTGTACATGAGCATGAAGGCGCAGATGGTCACGTAGCTCGAACCGATACGGAAGCGGTTCGGGCGCAGCAGCACTTCGCCGGCGTCCTTGGCATCCACGGTGAACGACACGCCGGCGTTTTCCGGGATGATCCCGAAGTAGTAGCAGTAGCCGACGAAGGCGCACGCCAGGCCCGAATAGAGAAAGAAGGTCTCCAGGTGCTTTTGCGTCGGAGCGGTCTTGATCAGCAGGAACAGGGCCGGGAAGAACACCAGATAAGCGAAGCTGCGACGTTCTTCGAGCAGGCCATAGATGAACGGCTGATCGAAGTTGAGTTCCGCCATGATCGCCGAGGTGACCGGCAGCACCAGGCCCATGAAGATGATCCACAGGCTGGTCTTGGACTGGTAAACGCGCTTCCACACCAGGAACAGGGCCGCAGCGCTACCTACTACGCCGAGCAGATAAAGCTCGCGCAGGTAGGGGATGCCGGCCTTCTTGTCGTCGGTCAGAAAGAAACAGGCCGAGTTCAGGACAAACAGGATCAGCAGCAGGTTGCGGTATGCCAGGAATTGCTTGAACAAGCTCGCGTTCCCATATCGAAATTGTCGTGGCTCGCAAGCCGACGCCGCGTTGAGTGGCTTGCGAGAGGTCTAGTACAACGCCTGCAGGTAGTCCCGCGTATTGCGGTGGATGCGCGGTTCATCGCGCATCTGCTCGATCGGCCACCAGCGGTAGCGACCGTGTTGCACGCTTGGCGGTTGCAGGCTCTGCCGAGCGCCAAGCTCCAGTGCGTAGGCGATCACCACGTAGTGGGTATCCGGTGTTTCGCCAAACACGCTGTCGTCGTAAAAGTGCTCGTAGACGCCGAGCAGCCTGCCCTGGTCGCGCTCGAATGCCTGGCCCAGTTCTTCCCGGGTCAGGCGTTCGAAAGCGGCATCCAGGGTTTCATTCTTGAGAATGCGCCCACCTGGAGCGAACCAGCTGCCCTGGGCGGGGCGGTTGAGACGCTCGCCCAGCAGCAGCTCGCCCTCTGCATTGCGAACCAGCAGATCGATGGACACCAGCGGTGTGCTGGCGACCACGGTCTTGAAGGTCTCGGTCGGCAGAAACATCAACTGCGCACATCGTCGATGTGTTCGACGAACCAGCGGTAGGCGTCACGCAGGCCGGTTTCCAGATCGATGCTCGCCGTCCAGCCGAGCTTGGCCAGGCGCGATACGTCCATCAGCTTGCGTGGCGTACCGTCGGGCTTGCTGCTGTCGAACGTCAGGCGACCCTGGAACTCGGTGACCCGAGCGATGGTTTCGGCCAACTCGCGGATGGTGCAGTCCTGCCCGGTGCCGACGTTGATGTGCGAGAGCATCGGCTGGGTGTGCGCCTGGTAGGTGGCGTCATCCAGATTCATCACGTGCACGCTGGCGGCCGCCATGTCGTCGACATGCAGGAACTCGCGCATCGGCGTGCCGCTGCCCCAGATCACCACCTCATCGTCGCCACGCAGGGTCGCTTCGTGGAAGCGGCGCAGCAGGGCAGGGATGACGTGACTGTTTTCCGGGTGGTAGTTGTCGTGAGGGCCGTACAGGTTGGTCGGCATCACGCTGCGGTAGTCGCGACCGTGCTGGCGGTTGTAGCTTTCGCACAGCTTGATCCCGGCGATCTTGGCGATCGCGTAGGGCTCGTTGGTCGGCTCCAGTACGCCCGTCAGCAGCGCTTCTTCACGCATCGGCTGCTCGGCATGCTTGGGGTAGATGCACGAGCTGCCGAGCGACAGCAGGCGGTTCACGCCGGCATTGTGCGCGGCGTTGATGACGTTGGCTTCGATCATCAGGTTCTGATAGATGAAGTCGGCCGGGTACTGGTTGTTGGCGTGGATGCCGCCGACCTTGGCAGCGGCCAGGTAAACCTGGTCGATGCGCTGGTCGGCGAAGAAGCGCTGCACGCTGGCGGCGTCGACCAGGTCCACGCTTTCACGGGGCGCCGTGATGATGTTCTGGTGCCCCAGGCTCTGCAAGTGACGCACGATCGCCGAACCGACCATCCCGCGATGGCCGGCGACGAAAATGCGCTGATCGAGAGAAGTCGCTGTCATCCTCAGTTCTCCACGGATACCGGCAGATCGTGGCCGTGCTCACGCAGCAGCGCGTGGCGCTTGGCGACCTTGAGGTCCTCACGAACCATCTCGGCGCACATTTCCTGAACGGTGATTTCCGGCGTCCAGCCCAGCTTGGTCTTGGCCTTGGTAGGGTCGCCCAGCAGGGTTTCCACTTCGGCAGGGCGGAAGTAGCGCGGGTCGATGCGTACCACTACATCGCCAACCTTCAGGGCCGGCGCGTTGTTGCCTTCGATGCGCTCGACGATGCCTTGCTCGTCCACGCCCGTGCCTTCGAAGCGCAGGTGCACGCCCAGCTCGGCAGCGGACCAGGTGATGAATTCACGTACCGAGTACTGCACGCCGGTGGCGATCACGAAGTCGTCTGGCTGATCCTGTTGCAGCATCATCCACTGCATGCGGACGTAGTCCTTGGCATGGCCCCAGTCACGCAGCGAGTCGATGTTGCCCATGTACAGGCAAGGCTCGAGACCCTGGGCGATGTTGGCCATGCCGCGGGTGATCTTGCGGGTCACGAAGGTCTCGCCGCGACGTGGCGACTCGTGGTTGAAGAGGATGCCGTTGCACGCGTACATGCCATAGGCTTCGCGGTAGTTGACGGTGATCCAGTAGGCGTACAGCTTGGCGACCGCGTAGGGCGAACGCGGGTAGAAGGGAGTGGTTTCCTTCTGCGGGGTTTCCTGCACCAGGCCGTAGAGCTCGGAGGTCGAGGCCTGATAGAAACGGGTCTTCTTTTCCAGGCCCAGCAGGCGGATGGCTTCGAGGATGCGCAGGGTACCCATGGCGTCGACGTCGGCGGTGTATTCCGGTGCTTCGAAGCTCACCGCGACGTGGGATTGCGCGCCGAGGTTGTAGACCTCGTCAGGCTGCACTTCCTGAATGATGCGGGTCAGGTTGGACGAGTCGTTGAGGTCGCCGTAGTGCAGGATGAAGTTCTGGTTGTCGACGTGCGGATCCTGGTAGATGTGGTCCACGCGCTGGGTGTTGAACGACGAGGCACGACGCTTGATGCCATGCACCTGGTAACCCTTCTCGAGCAGGAACTCGGCCAGGTAGGAGCCGTCTTGACCCGTGATACCAGTGATGAGCGCTTTTTTCTGTTCCATTGCGATACCTGCGATGTTCAATTGATAGAGGGTCTGTGTTCGGTTGCTGAACGCGGTCCGTTAGGACGTACGCTTGAGCAGCAACTGGAGGCGTTCCATAACGCCAAAAAGAATGATCCGTACCGACGGAAACTTGTAAAAGAAACGGTAGATGTCGTACTCCGTTTTGGGCCGCGACAGGCTGGCGCCGTCTATGTCGGCCGAGTCGATCAGGGCTAGGCCCTCACCTTCGATGTTATGCAGGATGCTCAGTTCCATGGGCTTCATGGAAAGGCTGAAATTGTGTAACCCACGGGCTTCGGTACGGGTCAGTTGCAGGCCCTTTTTGCAGGTCTTGCAGCCATACAGGTTGACCGTGAAATCGTAGGGCTCGAGCACCGGGTTCTGGCGTTTTACGCAGGCCGGCAGCAGTTCGCAGAAGGCGTCGTAGACCGACACGCTTTCTTCGCGTTTTGCGAACTGGTAGTCGATCGGCTGTTGCTGGATCGGCACCTGGAAGCGCGACGAGGCGATGTTGAAATGCTGACCCGGATCGCCGAAGTTGGTGCTCAGCGAACGGAACGGGTACACGAAATACAGATCCCGGGAAATGATGTACGCGGTGAACAGCTTGAGCCACGAGGACTCGGGCCAGCCGCGGATATCCGCCGGGATGCCGTCGATATGACTGATGTCGGTGCCGTGGCTTTCCAGCCACTGGCGGAAGCTCTGCCAGTGGCGACGTGACCAGGCCTGCCCCCAGGACGCGGCCATCTGAATGAAATGCACGTCAGAGTCGCCGTCGTCGATCGGCGTGAAGGGCAGGTTGGCGGTCTGGTTGAACTGCACGCTGTACAGGCTGATACCGGCCACGCCGGCATCGTCGGCATAGGCCTGCAGCGCCCGCGAGGTGTACTCGTAGAAGAACGGCGAGACGAACAGATCGTCTTCGAGAATGATCACGTCGCCGTACTGTTCGGTCAGGTCGCCGCAGCTCAGCACGTGCTGGCGTAGGCCGAGGCGCTCGGGATGGGCGATGATGCGTTTCTCGCCGTGCGGCCAGTCGAAGGCTTCGGCGACCTGACGTGGCTGCGGGTTGCCGGAGTTGTCCAGGCTGATCACCAGGCGAACATCGCCTTGCGGATAGCGAGCCTTGATCAGTGAGCCGAGCAGGCGACTGAGGCTCTTCGGCCGGTTGTAGCCGATGACGACGATAGTGGGCAATTGTGCGGTCATAGGATCGAAGCCAGTCTCTGATGAAAGTGTTTAGGGGCGATCGCGGCGCGTCTGCCGATCAGCCTTGCCGTACCAGTGGCGTGCGGCGAGCAGCACGCTGGCGATCAGGCTCAGGTAGATCAGGATGCTGGCCGCGGTAAAGGCCATGACGGTCTGTTCGGCCTGTTCCAGAAACAGGGCGCCTGCCATCAGGGCCGCGATGCGCAGTACGGTGCTGAGCACCTCGAAAATCAGGAAACGGCCTTGCAGGGCGAGTGCCGGGACGGCGACCGTGCAGGGGCGGCTGACGAAAATCATGTACTCGGCCAAGGCCAGCCAGCGTGCATATTCACCCGCCACCGCCCACTGCTCACCGAATACCAGGGCGAACAATTGGGGGCCGAAACAGAACACTAGGGCGAAGGGCAGCAGGCCTACCAGCGCCAATGCCGCCGTCGCCTTGGCGAGCATGCCGGCGATCGGCTGGTGATCCTGTACTGCCGTGCTGATGCGCGGGTAATAGACATCCGCCACCGACTTGCCGACCAGTTGCGTTGGCACGTTCAGCGCCTGTTTGCAGAGGGCGAAGAAGCCGGCTGCCACCGGGCCGAAGAACACCGCGAGGACCAGTGTCGGCAGGTTCTGCGACACCGCGTTGATGAGCATCTGCGGTGCGCGAAACAGCGGAAAATCATGGTATTGCAAGGCCAGCTCGCGAGTGCTCAGTTGCACCGCGGGAGCCTCGCTCTGGGCGACTGCACCAGGGTTGCGGCGCAGCCCCCAGTTGAGCATCAGGGTATGCAGCAGCGGGCCGACAGCGGTGCTCAGCAGCAGTGCCGCAGGACTCGCATGCAGCAGGCCGACAGCGATGCGTAGACCGTTATGGGCGATGGCCTGCTGCACGGCCACGCCAGCGGTGAGGCGATAGCGCTGCTGGCGAATCAGCCATTGCTGGGTGACTTCGAGCGCAGCACCGGCCAGCAGCACGAGCGGCAGCAGCATCAGAAAAGGTGCGATCTGCGTGACGCCTGCCAGGTCGGCCAGTCTTTCGCCGAACAGGGCGATGACGGCAGCCGCGAGCGCTGCGAAGGCGCAGGCGATCAGCAGGGACAATCGAATCAGGCCGCGGGCATCGGCATCGCGCTTGGGCAGCACGATGGCGACTGGATAGGTGAGGGCAGCGACGGGGATGAGCATGAACGCCAGGCTCATGAATACCCCGAGTATCCCGTAGGTTTCCGGGCCGTAGATCCGGGTGATGACCGGCATCAGGGCCAGGGTGATGACCTGCGCGCCGGCTGTGCCAGACGCGACGGTCGCGATATTGCGCAGCACGGGGCTGCGCAGCGCCGCTCTGCCGGACACGCTCAAGCGGGTCCAGAGGGCGGCGGGGGCTGTGACTTCAGGTTCGATGACGTCCATTGTCAGGAGGGTCTCAGCCGTTCACTTGCTTGCGGCCGATGCCGTAGTAGTCGAAGCCTTCGCGATCTACCTGGTCGAGGTCGTACTGGTTGCGACCGTCGATGATCACCGGCTGTTTGAGGAGCTTCTTGAGGGCCTTGAAGTCAGGACGGCGGAATGGCTTCCACTCGGTGACCAGTACCAGCGCATCGGCATCGATGGCGGCTTCGTACTGGCCGTCGACGATCTGCAGACGACCTTCGCTGAACCAGTGCTCGGGGAACTCGCGCGCGGCGGTTTCACGGGCGATCGGGTCGAATGCCTTGACCTTGGCACCGGCGTTGATCAGGCTGTTGATCAGCACCACGCTCGGCGCTTCGCGCATGTCGTCGGTACCCGGCTTGAACGCCAGCCCCCAGACAGCGAAGGTGCGGCCCTTGATGTCACCCTCGAAATGCGCGGCCAGCTTGTTGAACAGCGACTGCTTCTGCTGCTCGTTGCGTGCCTCCACGGCTTGCAGCACCTTGGGTTCGAAATCGTTCTGGTGCGCGATGCTGATCAGCGCCTTGACGTCTTTCGGGAAGCACGAACCGCCGTAGCCACAGCCGGCGTAGATGAAGTGGTAGCCGATACGCTGGTCCGAGCCGATGCCCAGGCGCACGTTCTCGATGTCCACGTCGAGGCGGTCGCAGAGGCCGGCGATTTCGTTCATGAACGAGATCTTGGTGGCCAGCATGGCGTTGGCCGCGTACTTGGTCATTTCCGCGTCCCGCACGCCCATGAACTTGATGCGCGGGTTGTTGCGGATGAACGGGGCGTAGAGCTCGCTCATGGCCTTGCGAGCACGCTCGCTGTCGGTACCGATGATGATCCGATCCGGGTGCATGAAGTCGTCGACTGCGGCACCTTCCTTGAGGAATTCCGGGTTGGAGACCACGTCGAAACTGATGTCCTTGCCGCGCAGTTCCAGCTGTTCGAGGATCTCGGCGCGAACCAGGTCGGCGGTGCCAACCGGCACCGTGGATTTGTTGATCACGGTGGTGTGGCGAGTCATCAGGCTGCCGATCTGGCGGGCCACCTCCACCACGTATCGCAGGTCGGCGGAACCGTCTTCACCGGGCGGCGTGCCGACGGCGATGAAGATGATGTCCGACTGCTCCATCGCTTCCGGCAGGGCAGTGGTGAACTGCAGGCGACCGGCCTCGAAGTTCTCTTCCACGACGGTCTCCAGACCCGGCTCGTAGATCGGCAGCACACCGCGCTTGAGGTTTTCGATCTTCTTCGGATCGACATCCACGCAGACAACCGTGTTGCCCATCTCGGCGATACAGGCGCCGGTGACGAGGCCGACGTAGCCGGTTCCAACGACAGTGATATTCATGGATAAAAATTCCTTGAGTGAGCGTTAATCGTTACGTGACGCCAAAGGGGCATCGTTCAATAAATGTCGCGCGAGAACAGGGTGAAGGGCGTCTTCACCAGAATCTTGATGTCCAGCCACAGCGACCAGTTGTTGATGTAGGCCAGATCCTGTTCCACGCGTTGCTGCATCTTTTCCAGGGTTTCGGTTTCACCGCGATGACCGGTCACCTGAGCCAGACCGGTGATACCCGGCTTGAGGCGATGACGGGCCATGTAGGCAAGAATCTTGTCGCTGTAGTAGTTGTTGTGGGCCACCGCGTGGGGGCGTGGACCAACCAGGGACATCTCGCCGCGCAGCACGTTGAGCAGCTGCGGCAGTTCGTCGATCGAGGTGCGTCGCAGGAAGCGGCCGACAGGCGTGATGCGTGGATCTTCACGGGTCGCCTGCTTGACCTTCTGGTCGTCGTGCATGCGCATGGAGCGGAATTTCCACACCAGGATCACGCCACCGTTCCAGCCGTGGCGCGGTTGCAGGAAGAACACCGGGCCGGGGGACGACAGCTTCACCGCGATGGCTGCGGTAATGAACACCGGGCTCAGGGCGACCAGGGCGAGGAAGGCCAGGGTGCGATCCATCAGCTCCTTGCTGAACACGGCAGCAGGGTGCGAACTGATCGGGCTTTCGTTGAGGTAGATGGCTGGCAACTGTTCGATCTGCGATATCGACTGGTTGAGCAGCGGCATGCTGCCGAAGTCCGGTACCCAGACCACGTCGACGCTCATGTCGAGCAGGTCGATGTAGAGCTTCTCGATGTGCGAGATCTCGTCCAGGGTCAGGGCGATGTACACCCGGCGTACGCCATGCTGCTCGGTCACTTCACGCAACTGATGCAGGGCGCCGAGAATCGGGAAGCGGCCGTCCTGGGTGTGCGCATCGTCGCTCGACGCGAGCATGCCGATCAGCGGAACGCGGTTGGAGGCAGCCAGGCGCTCGGCCAGTTCGTGAGCTTTCTCACCGGAACCGATGATCAGCGAGACGCGATCGTTGCGCAGCTTTTCCGAATGAAGCCTGGCGAAATAGCGCAGCGGTATGAAGGCGATCGCCTGGGCGAGGAAGCCAAGCAGCGCCCACTCACGCATGATTTCGAAGGAGAAACGCTCCAGGCTCTGGCTGAAGTAGGCGACGAACAGCAGGCCGGCGAGGAGGGTCAGCCACCCTGCCAGCAAATGCGCCAGACCGGTCAGGTAGCTGAAGCGTTTGTGGTAAACGCGCAGCAGACCATAGGCAGGCACCGAACCCAGTACCGTGAGTACGATCAGCAGACGGTACTCGGTCGGCACATCGCCATAACGCTGGATGACCAGATAGCAGAGCAGCATGCTGACCAGAGTAATGGCACAGGTCCATTGACCCCAGAACGTCAGCCCCCTGCGGTTTTCGGCAGGATTGATCCGTTTGGAAATCATTTGCGGCGATCCTCGTGCAAATCTTCGATGAAGTGTGATGCCCCCGGAAACGACACGAGAGGCGACCTGTTCGTATGCGATACGTATGACGAGCCACTGGGCGAACCCACTGCCTCACCGCGCTTTCGCGCCAGTCGGTAGCTGCGGTGCGTCTTGTTGCTGAGTTCTCGACGCATGGTTTTCCAACCTCCAACAAATACGAATCCAGCGGCCTGAACCGACAGGCACGCGTTATCAGGCAGTCAACTAAGCGAAATGCTGGTGTGCGATGCGCCAGGGCGTGTCGATGACCAGACGTTCGGCCTCTCTCTCGCCCAGGATCCGGGCGGCTTGCAGGAGACCTTCTTGTAATTGGGGGGGGCGGTGATCCAGGTTGTGAGCATCAGTCGCCATAATGCTGACCACGCGATGTCTCAGCAGTTCGTGAGCCAGGTGCATTGCTCGTTCACCAAAGCGACCAGCGGCAGACGCGGCGGTCACCTGAAGCAGGCAGCCCTGCTCGATGAAGGGCTTGAGCTTGCTCGGCGTGTGCATCAGCGCCTTGTTGCGTTCCGGGTGCGCGATGATCGGTACCACGCCGTTTTCCAGCAGCCATTGGGTCAGCCGTTCGGCGCCGAAGGGCATTTCCCCGTGAGGAAATTCCAGCAGCAGCGCCTTCTTGCCTTCCCACTGACCGAGAAACGGAATGCTGCCGTCCTTCACGCGGGTCATCAGCTCGCCAGAGAAACGAACTTCTGCGGCCGCGCCGACCTTGAGGTCGATACCGGCCGCCTGCAGCGCCTCGTTGAAGCTGTTGCAGGCTGCGCGAATGCTCTCGCTGTCGTTCTCGTAGCGGCCGGCATGGATGTGCGGCGTGCAGACGATGTGGCTGATGCCGTTGGCCACGGCCATGCGGGCCATTTCCAGCGCGGTCGGCAGGTCTGCCGGGCCGTCGTCGATGCCCGGCAGCAAGTGGTTATGCAGATCGATCATCAGATACCTCCCGCTGTCATGCGCTGGATTTTCATGGTTGCATCAGGCCTTGCGGTCGCTGTAACCGTAGTGGTCGTAGTAGCCGCTGTAATCGCCGGAGCGGGCCGCTTTTTCCACGTCCACCTGGTTGAGTACCACGCCCATCACCGAGGCACCGCTCTGCAGCAGGTGGCCCACGCCACGCTGTGCCAGCGGGATCGAGGTCGCCTCGGACTTGATCACGTAGATGACCGAGTCGGCGAAGGTCGACAGCAGCGAGGCATCGCTGACCGCCTGGCTTGGCGGCGAATCGATGATGATGTGGTCGTAGCGCTCCTTGATCATTTCCAGGAACTTGGCGAAACGTGGCGATGCCAGCAGTTCCAGCGGGTTCGGCGGTACCGCACCGGCTGGCAGCATGTCCAGGTTGTTGCCCATGTTGTGGATGCAGTCTTCGACCTTGGCGCTGCCGGTGATCAGGTTGGCCAGGCCAGGCGTACCGACCGGGAAGTCGAAGCTCTTGGCCAGGGTAGGGCGGCGCAGGTCGGCATCGATCAGCAGCACGCGTTGCAGCTGGCTGAGGGCGAATGCCATGTTGGCCACCAGGGTGCTCTTGCCCTCGCCAGGTGACGAGGAGGTGACCACCAGAACCTTCTGCGAGCGCGAGGTATCGGCCAGCATCAGGCTGGTCCGAATGGTGCGGATCGACTCGCAGAAGCGCGCGTCCTCACCATGCTCGAAGAGGTGCGCTGCGGTGTACTTGGTGTTGGTGGAAATCAGCGGGACGATGCCGAGCACCGGCAGGTTCAGCTTGTTCTCGACGTCGTCGGCGCTCTTGAAGGTGTTGTTGAGGATGTCGCGGATCACCGCCAGGGCGATACCGAAAATCAGCGCCAGGCCGGCAGCCAGGACGATCAGCAACTTCTTGTTCGGCGCAGCGGCCTGAATGGGCGCGATGGCCTGATCGATGATCCGCGCGTTGCTGGAATTGACGTCCTGAGTGGCTGCGGTTTCGCGCAGACGGGTCATGAAGGTTTCGTACAGCGAACGGTTGCTTTCCACGTCGCGGGTCAGCTCACGTACCTTGAACTCCTTGCGCGAGATGTCCTGGATCTGTTCCTTGTTCTTGTTGAACGAGGCATTCAGGGAGTTCTCGTTGGCGACAGCCAGCTGGTAGTTGCGCTCGATGCTCGCCACGACCTGCTCGACCTGAGCGCGCAGGCTAGCCGAGGCAGCGCTGAGGTCGGACTTGGCAGCGGCCATGGCCGGGTGGCGCTCGCCGTAACGGCGCGACAGCTCTTCGACCTTGGCGCGAGCGCGGGCTTCTTCCGCCTTGAATTGCTGGATCAGCGGGTTGCCCAGCACGGCAGGCACGCTGGACAGACGGCGCCAGTCGGTGGAGCCCATGGACTCGACCTGGCGGAACTGGCTTTCGGCTTCGGCGCGCTGGCGACGGGCGTCGATCATGCGATCACCGGTCAGCGACAGTTCGTTGTTGCTGATGGTCGCCACGCCGTTCACATCGACCAGGCCTTCGGCCTCTCGATAGGCTTGCAGGCGGTTCTCGGCTTCCTGCAGCGAGCTGCGCAGCTCGGTCAGGCGAGTGTTCATCCAGGTGGTAGCGGACAGCGACATTTCCATCTGCGCTTCGAGCTGGCTATCGATGTAGTTGCTGGCCAGGGAGTTGGCGATCTGCGCTGCGGTCAGGCGGTCCGGCAGTTCGACGGAAATGCTCACCAGCTGGCTCTTGCCTTCTACCCAGATGCTGGTGCGGTCCATCAGCATCTTGGTGACGATATCCAGCAGCTCGGCTTCGGTCATCGGTGTGGCCGGCTCGGGCTCATCGACCAGCCCGGTCACCGACAGCATGCCCTGCACGCTACGCACGAACCCACCGACGTTGATCAGCGGCTTGGGCTGCTGGCGCGGGTCGAAGTCCGGGTGCTCGGTGAGGTTGAGTTCGCGAACCACTTTCTCTGCAACGCCGCGGCTCTTGATCAGGCCGAGCTGGGTTTGCAGGTATTCGTTCACTGCGCCGGTGGTGTCGTAGACCTGCTGAAAGGACACCAGTTGGGTGCCTTTGGTCTCGATCATCACCGTCGATACCGCTCTGTAGACGGGCGTCATACGGGACACGGCGAGGGCGGTGACCAGCGTGATCACGACCACGAACAGCACGATGGCCCACTTGCGCATCCAGATGGCGTTCCAGATACGCCGCAGGTCGATGTAATCGCTATCTGCTTCCGACGGCGATGGCTGCCACTGTCGGATCGTTCGTGCAGGACTGTTCATATTCAGAAGAACCCTTGATCGATGGTGATGGTGTCACCCGGCTTGACCAGGGTGTCGAGCGCGGCCTTTTCCGAAGCTCGGGCTTCGCCTGAACCGCGCGCGATGGTGATGCGTTTGGTGGAAGCGCGTTCGGTCAGGCCGCCGGCCAGCGCGATGGCGCGGTCCAGGGTCAGGCCGGGTTGATACGGATAGCCGCCGGGCGCCTTCACTTCGCCGCTGATGTAGAACTCGCGGTAGGTGGTCACGCTCACGGAGACGCGGGGATCGACCAGATAGCCGTCGGCCTTCAATCTGTCGGTGATGATGCGTTCGATGTCGCCGGCAGTCTTGTCACTGGCTTCGATCGACCCCAGGAAGGGGTAGGAGAAAGTGCCTGCGTCATTGAGGCGGATTTCCTCGAACGACAGATCCGGCTCGCCGAAGACACTGATCTTGATCACGTCGCCAGAGCTCAGCCGATACTGTGGATTGGCCTGGGCAGTCGCTGCGAATGCGAGCATCAGCAGCAGCGAGAAGGCTTTGAACAGATGGTGGACTGACATCCGCTTACTCCTTGTGGTTGATTCGTCTGTGGCGCGGAAAAAAGGGCGCCACCGCTCGCCTGCAGAGGCGAACGGGAAAAGGTTGATAGGGTTGGTGACGTTGGTCGTCACCCTGTTGAGGAGGGCCCCGGTGCTAGAGGCTCAAACTCAACGACAGCTGATAGATGTTCCGGTCATAGGATTTCTCCCGCACGCTCGAATCGTTTTCGGTGTGGCGATAACCCAGTGATACATCGACCCAGCGATCCGGGGAGTAGGTGACTCCCAGGCCGTAACTGGTGCGCTCGTCCTTGCGCTCGATCGCCTTGTAGTCGCGATCGGAGAAGCGGTAGTCAAGATCCGTACGGATGAAGGCCGACCATTCGTGTTCCCAGCTCAGGCGGGTGGTGGTGTCCTGAACCGTGCTCGCACCGTCGTCGCCTTCGTCGAAGGCACGGCGTGTGTTGAGTTTGACGACAGAGTAGGTGCGCGGTTCCCAGGCCACACCGACTTCCCACATCGGGCTGGTGTAATCCTCACGC
Source organism: Pseudomonas sp. MEJ086 (assembly GCF_030209025.1). Classification (NCBI taxonomy): domain Bacteria; kingdom Pseudomonadati; phylum Pseudomonadota; class Gammaproteobacteria; order Pseudomonadales; family Pseudomonadaceae; genus Pseudomonas; species Pseudomonas sp. MEJ086. The sequence goes on along the minus strand of NZ_JARVSV010000020.1, from coordinate 86,814 downwards.
GTGTTGCTGTCGAAGTTCTTGCGTTCGGCACCGAGGCGCAGGGTGCCGGAGGTCTTGGCGGTGGCTTCCCAGGTGGCGCCGAACAGTGCGGCGTCATTGGTACTGTCGCGGTTGCTGCCGCTGCGGATGTAGTCATGATCGGTGTGGCGCAGTTCGACCAGCGATCGCGTGCTGCCACCGAGGCGGTGGTACCACACGGTGTTGAACATGGTGCTGTCGCGTTCTTCGTCGGCGTTGAGTTCGCCGCTGTTGCGGTAGCGGATACCCTCGCGATTGACGCCGAAGTCCAGCTGGTTCAATCCGCTGAGCGTACCGTAGCTGTAGGTGGCGCCAGCGACGGTGCGGTCGTACTTGTCGTTTTCATTGTCATCGGGATCCGCCAGGTCGATGGTCTCCTCGACGCGGTGATAGCCGAGATTCCAGCGCAGGCGATTGCGCGAGTTGAATTCGAGAATGCTGCGAAAGCGCAGGTGATGGTCGGTATGACTGGCCCGATCGTCAGAGTGGTAGGTCTGGTCGTCGAATTCGTATTCGAGCTGGTAACCGCTGTTGCGCGTCTCGGCGCTGAGCAGAAACTTCGGGTTGATGCTGGTGATCCAGGAAGAACCGGCGCCGTCACGCAGGCCGCGGTAGTTGTCGTCGTAGCTCTCGGTAACGTCGAGGGTAGGCGTGAACTCGAAACCAGCCAGGTCGATGCTCGCCGGGTCGGTTGCCCAGCTGGTCGTAGACAGCGTACCTGCTAGCGAAGCCGTCAATATCTTGGTGAGTTTCATCGTGCCAAATCCCTTCCCGGGGTCGATCGCTTGAGTGGAGTGGCCGGGTGACTACGCTGCGGGACGATGGCCCGGCAGCCTCTGTTCAGTCACCTATCGCGTTGACTTGCGGCCATTTTTCATGAGTCATTGGTTGTCGGCTCAGGGAAGAAGTTCCCCGTTGGCCGTGAAACTCATCACAGGCGCCTCGATAAAAAAACACGGAACTTTTCATGCGCTTTAATGGTTCGCTCCTGCCGCCAGTGCTGCAATCGGGGGCAGCGTGCTCGGTTCTGAAAAATACGCTACCGCCCCAAGGCCATCGTTCTTGAGGGCAATGATGCGATGTCGGATGGGATGCAGTGGCTGAGGCTCTGGGTTCAGCCCGGATAGTAGAAGTTTTGCGTTACAGGCATGTTAAGAGGTTGAGCAATATTCATGCCTGTAAAATTGAAAGTTGAGAGAGCGGGACTTTTATGCGCTTTTCTCGATTAAGTAAGCGAAGCAGCAGCATCACTCGCTGTTCGCCGTCCATGGCCAGGAAGATCGCATCCATATCGGCCAGTGGACCACTGTTTATATGCACTCTGTCTCCGGCAGTCAGTGCTTTCGCTTGCACGCTCTGCAGGCTGCGCGCTTTCAATTGCTCGATAATTGAATCATCTATTCGGCAAGGAACTCCGCAGAAGGCAACGACCCTGCTGACGCCTCGTGTCGAGCGCAACGCTGCCCAGTTACCCTGTTCCTGCATATGCAGAAACAGGTAGCCGGGAAAGAGTGGTTGGGTGATTTGGACGCGTTTGCCTGCCCTGGTCGCCTGCGTTCTGGTGCGCGGGCAAAAGCACTCGAAACCCTGTCTGTTCAGGTGTTCCCAGGCCTTGTCGTCGTGTCGGGGCTTGCACTGGATCAGGTACCAGGCGGCTTCCGAAAACTTCACGTCGATGCTCATAGGCCTCAGCTTTCCATGCTTGCGAAGTGCCATCAATCGCTGTTCTGGCAGAGCGTCGATAGTAGGCCTTCCACACTTCATTAGGTGTAATTGCGCGACGAGTGGCGAGTTATTTCATGAGCTGAAAAATCCGACAAGTGGCTGCCGTAATTGTGCTGTCATTTTGATTTTTAGTTGCCGGAAAGGTGCATATTGGTTGCGTGTTACCCGTATCAAGGAAAGTTCCCCGGTAAGTTGCAATCGATTTTATGGCGCCTGTTTTTTGATGGTTTCGTCTTGCCTGTTACGCGTTGTCGGATGCCCTGAACGGAGCCGGTGATAACGCATCTGCATAACGGATCAGCCGAAGAAAAAAAGATTGGAGCCATGGTGGCCAATAGATATCAACTCTGATTAAGGATGATGAATCATGACGCACATATACGCAGTGGTTCTTACTTATAACCGCAAGGATTTGCTCGAGCGTTGCCTGGATGCCGTATACGCGCAAACAAGACCCTGTGATGGCGTTATCGTGATCGATAACGCCAGTAATGATGGTACGGAGCAAATGGTGCTGGATCTGGCATTGCCCGGTCTGGAGTTGTATGTGCTGTCGGATAACGTCGGAGCATCCGGTGGTTTCAATGCCGGGTTCCGCATGGCTTACCAGCGTGGCGCCGATTTCATCTGGATGATGGACGATGATGTGATTCCCAGTGCCGATGCCCTGCAGCGGCTGATCGAGGCGGATGAATCGCTGGCTGCACGGAATATCAAGCGCACCTTCCTGTTGTCGGGTGCCTACACCCAGGAGGGGCTGGTCAACAATGCGCCGTCGCTGGATCAGCGGCGCAACCGGATCGATTACGAGTGCTGGCCTGCTACCGTGGATCTGGGCGTGGTGCCGGTTTCCCGGGCGACCTTCGTGTCGATTCTGGTACCTCGCGCCACGCTGACCGAGTTCGGCGTGCCGATTTCCTCGATGTTCATCTGGGGCGAGGACACCGAGTTCACCTTGCGCGTCACTCGTAATACCCCGGGGTATCTGGTGGGCGCGAGCAAGGTGCTGCATCTGCGCCAGGAGGGTGGTGGGGCGATCAACATCCGCACCGAGAAGAGCCCTGCGCGGATCCGCTATCACCGCCACTTCGTGCGCAACGAGTTGTTCATCACCCGCAAGTACGCCAATCGTCGCCGGTTGCTGACGACCTTGAGCCACCGGCTGTGGGGAATGTTCAGATTGTTGCGCGGCGGTGAATTCTACAAAGCCCGCATCGTTCTGCAGGGGTTGCTGGAAGCCCTGGCGTTCTCGCCGCGGGTCGAGTCCGCCGATGCACCGCTGGACAGCCTGCGGGTGCAGATTCGCCGAGCCGTGGTTCCGGCATTCGAGATGACGTTACCGGTGATGTCGCTGGATATCGAGCCGGCCTCCAGCTTCCTGCAGCCGGAGATGATGCCCGCTCAGTAGAGGCGGTCGGTGCGGTCGGCCAGCAGGGGCCAGGCCGCATCCTTTTCCGAAATGGTGGTCACTGCCAGTGGCCAATCGATGCTCAGGCGCTCGTCGTTGTAGCGCAGACCGCGTTCGGCAGTCGGCGTATAGGCGCTCGACACCAGGTAACTGACTTCAACGTCATCGCTCAGGGTCTGGAACGAGTGAGCGAAGCCTGGCGGCACGTAAAGCTGCCGTTGGTTGTCGGCGCTCAGCTCGAACGCCTCGTGCTGCAGATAGGTCGAGGACTGCTCGCGCAGATCGACGATCACGTCGACGATGACGCCGCGGGTGCAGCGCACCAGCTTGGCTTCGCCATGGGGCTGCACCTGATAATGCAGGCCGCGCAGGGTGCCGCGTCGTGCCGAGCGTGAGGTGTTCTGTTGCACGAAGTGGCTGATCAGTCCATGGCGCTCGAACTCATCCGCACAGAAGGTTCGCGCAAAGTAGCCGCGTTCGTCACCGCGCGGTTGCAGTTCGATCAGCCAGGCGTCGTTGAGTGTCGTGCTGTGAAAGATCATGGCTGCTCCTGATCGAGAAAATCGCGAAAGCGTCGAGTGCTGGCGGCGTCTGCTGCGAACAGGCATTCCTGCTCGGCGTAAAGGCGGTCGACGAGTCGCCCGCTCGGAAATTGCACGTCGTCGAAGGTCAGCGCGCTATCCTTGGCCACTGCGCGCTTCAGCGTGCAGCCGAGTGCCAGGCCGATGGGCAGCAGGTTTTCATCGCGGATGGCGGCGATGTTCTCGGCCATGCCGTAGGTCTCGTAACCGCCGAAGTCGTCAATGCTGTCGCCTGGCCGCAGATCCTTCTTGGCCACCGTGATCACCCCCACGCTTGGCCCGCCACTGGGCGTCAGGACCGGATCGCCGAACAGCACCGCGCGGGCGACCGAGTTGGGCACCTCGAAGTGGCACAGGTGGTAAGGCGTATAAAAGCTGTAATAGGGGCCCTTGCCGAGCTTGTAGAGCTCCAGGTAATGGCGCTGCCGCGGATTTTCCAGCGTACCGATGACGAACACTCCGGGGCCCGGGCGGGCGCCCACGACGTAATCGACCAGGCCGGGTTCGTTTGCATTCAAGTGCGCTTCGAACGCGCAAATGGTGTCCTCGATGGGCACCAGTGGTGCGCCCGGATTGCCGCCGGAAAAGTCCGGGCCGAGCATGCCGCGGCGAGCTACGCGCATGCCGGTGGCGTTGGCCACGATGGCCTGCTCGAAGGAAATCTTGGTGCCATCGGCGAAAGACGCGACCATCGCCGCTTTTTGCCCCCAGCGACGCGCGAACTCCTGCTGCGTGGTCGGGTTGCGATACGGATCGTGCAAGCCTTTGATGTTGCCGCACAGCACCGGCTTGATGCCTAGCCCCGCCACGAAGCGGTAGAGATTCATCTGCACGCCTGGCTGATCGCCATCGGAAAAGGTGTAGATGACCCCAGCCTGGTCGGCCTTGTGCTTGAGGATCGGGCCGATGGTGCCGTCCAGCTCGGCGTTCATTTGCACCACGTGCTTGCCGGCTTGCAGTGCGGCGAGCACCGCGCCCGCTGCGTATTCGATGGAGCCGGTGACTTCGATGATCGCATCCAATCCTTCGGCACGAGCGAGGGCCAGAGCATCTTCGGTGACGGCTGGTGTGCTACTGGCGATGGCTCGCTCCAGCTCGGCTTGCGTGTTGCACTGCAGCGGCTCTATGCCGGCCTGGTCGTACACGCCGACCGCACCGCCGACAGTGCGATTGGCCACGGCGCACAGGCGCATGCCGGTGGTCGCCGTGAGGATCTGCAGGGCGATGCCGCTGCCCTGGAAGCCGGCGCCGATCATGCCCACGCGAATGGGGCGGCCTTCGGCTTCGCGTTTGGCCAGGGCCGTGTCAACGATGATCATCGATGCTGCTCCTTCAGTCGTTCCACTGTTTCCACGGCGCGCCACTGGCCCAGGCGGTTTCCAGGGTGATCTTGTCGCGCAGCGAGTCCATGCTCTGCCAGTAGCCCTGATGGTGGTAGCTGCCAAGCATGTCGCGCTCGACCAGGCGATCCATGGGTTCGTTTTCCCAGGTGGTCTGGTCGTCGTCGATCAGCTCGAAGACTTCCGGTTGGCAGACGAAGAAGCCGCCGTTGATCAGGCCGCCATCGGCAGCGCCTTTCTCGCGGAAGGCTTCGACGCGATTGAGGTCCTCGTTCAGACGCAGTGCGCCGTAACGCCCGGGCTGGGTCACGGCGGTAAGGGTGCACCAGCGTTTGGAGGCCTTGTGCGTCTTGACCAGTTCGCCGATGTTCACATCGCTGACGCCATCGCCGTAGGTCAGGCAGAACGGCTCGTTGCACAGCAGTGGCACGGCACGTTTGAGGCGCCCGCCGGTCATCGAGTCGGCGCCGGTATCGAGCACGGTGACGCGCCAGTCCTCGCTGACGCTCTCCAGCCAATCGATGTTGCCGGTCTTCAGGTCGATGGTGTAATCGGTGCGTTGCGCGCGGTAGTTGAGGAAGTAGTCGCGGATGTAATCGACCTTGTAGCCACCGAGTACCACGAAATCATTGAAGCCGTGGTGCGCGTACATCTTCATGATGTGCCAGATGATCGGTCGGCCACCGATCTCGACCATTGGCTTGGGACGGATCGCCGTCTCTTCGCTCAGGCGGGTGCCGAAGCCACCCGCAAAGATTGCAACCTTCATGATGGTGTTCCCCCGTGGTGAATGGACGCTGTATCAATGAGTCATGCGTGCTCTGGCTATGTGGCCGCTATGCCTAGCGTGATTGCCAGCGCAGGTCCTCGCTCAGGCGGCCACTGTCGATATGGCCTTGCAGAACCCGCAGGCGCACGAGCGGCGAGGTGCGGAACTGGCTGTCGCTGAAGTTCATGCCCTTGAGGCCCTCTACCAGCCCGCTGATCGACTTCGATAAGGTCATCTGTGGCTGATGAGCGGGAGCAAGGCTGGCGAACAGGCTGAAATCGACCTGATAGGAGCGGCTGTCGACGGGGGCTTCGGTATTGATGCTGACCTCGGTGCCGGGCAGGGCATTGGCTACCGCTGCAGCGAGGTCGCGGACCTGATGGTTGCGCTCGTCACTGCCGGTATTCACCCGCAAAACGCGCCCGCCGTTGTCGGCGTTGCGCTGGATGGCCCAGTCGATGGCCCGCGCCATGTCGGCGACATCGATCAGCGGGCGCCATGGCGAGCCATCGCTGAGCACCGTGATACGGCCTTCGCTGAGCGCGCCGGCGACGAAGTCATTGAGTACCAGGTCCAGGCGCAGTCGGTCGGACATGCCGCAGGCCGTGGCGAAGCGCAGGCTGGTGATAACCATGTCGCCAGCGATGTCGGAGAGCGCGTCTTCACTGCCGATCTTGGAGCGGGCGTAAGCGGTCATGGGGGAGACGGGATCGCTCTCCGTGCGCGGGCTGCCCTGGGCCACGCCGTACACGCTGCAACTGGAGGCGAAAACGAAGTTGCGTACCCCGGCACGTGCGGCTGCCTTGGCGATGGCGACGGTGGCGTGCTGATTGATCGTTTCGGTCACGCCGGCAAAACGATCACCCATGGGGTCGTTGGAAACGGCCGCCAGCTGCACCACGGCATCGTAGCCTTCCAGCATCTGCGGCGAGAGGTCCCGCACATCGCCGAACAGCTGCTGCGCCAGGCGCTGCTCGGGCAGTACCTGAGCATGGGTAAGGCAATGGGCGAAATAGGCGTTATCGAAGCCATGCACGATGGCTGAGGGATGGCGAGTGGTCAGTTCGCGGATGACTGCAGGGCCCACATAGCCCATGTTTCCCAGTACGAGAATTCTCATCGAGCCTTCCTTTGCAATGACCGCCCACGGGTTGGGGCGGTATCCATCGTTCGGCTGATAGTATTCCTGCGTCAGAAAAATGCTCGTTTATCTGATGAGTGGTTTTAGCATCGTTAAGTTATTGATTTTTAATTATTAATATTTATTTTCTGTTTTTATGGTCAGGTTTTTGTGATCGAGAAGGCCCGGTCAGTTCCTGCTCGAAACGATTCAAGCACCGCTGGAGCCCGCGCGAATCGACGCGTTGAACCCTCTGGAGCGGGCTTTGTGGCGTATTTCACAATGTTGAAGAATTTCTGTCATTCCCTTGGCGGTCGTACCTCGGGATTGGCCAGTACGCATTCTTCTCCGTTGAAAAACGCCCGGGCATTGGCGAAGGCATCGCCGAAATACAGCTCGTAACCTGCTCGCTCCACATAACCGAGGTGCGGCGTGCAGAGCACGGCAGGGTGATTCAAAAGCGGGTGCGCAGGGTCGAAGATGGGTTCCTGCTCGAACACATCCAGCGCTGCAGCGCCCGGCCTGCCAAGGTTCAGTGCCTCGAGTAGGGCGCCGGGGGCGATCAGTTCCGCTCGGCTGGTATTGACCAGCAATGCGTTGGTTTTCATGAGTGACAGATCTTTGGCGGTGACCAGATGCCGAGTGCTCTCGGCGAGACGCAGGTGCAGGGTCAACACGTCGGATTCGGCGAAGAACGCTTCCCGTGATGGCGCCGCACGGTGCCCATCGGCGACCGCGGCCTGGCGCGACGCATCGCTGCCCCAGACCATTACGGGCATCTCGAACGCCTGGGCATAACGGGCCAGGCGCTGGCCGATCTTGCCGTAGCCCCAGATGCCCAGCGTCTGCCCGGCCAGGCGTTGCCCGAGGTTGACCTGCCACAACCCGTCGTACATGCCCTGCATGGCCGGGAACAACTGCCGCCTGGCATTGATGATCAGTGCCCAGGTGAGTTCGGCCGGTGCGATGGGTGAGGCGCGCCCCTCCATCACCGCCACACCATGACGGGTACAGGCATCCACATCGATATGGCTGGATACCTTGCCGGTCTGGCTGATCAATTTGAGCTTCGGTAAATGGGCGAGCAGTGCGTCGTCGATGCGCGTGCGCTCTCGGGTCAGCACCAGTGCATCGGCATCGGCGAAGCGCTCGGCCAGCAGTCGAATGTCGTCGACGGCATCGTGATAAATGCTGACCTGATGGCCTTTCAAGGTGGCGAAACAATCGAGGGTGAGGATGACGTTCTGGTAGTCATCCGGAATGACGATATGCATGGCAGGCTCCCAGGCGGTTCAGGCTCCATGGGGAGCCTGATTCGGTAATGTATCAGCCGACGCTCTGGGCCGCTGCCCTGCGGCGAGCCCGCCAGATACGCCAGTTGGGCAAGGCTATCATCAATGCCAGCAGTGCCCATACGGCCGGCTGATCGAGCCGTTCCACAGGATGCTCAGGTCTTCGTTGGAGAGCGACAGGGCGCGGTGCAGGTTCTTTTCCATCAGGTCGCCAATGGTGGGGCGAGACCAAGCAGACGCCCGCGAAGATACGGTCTTGCATTGGGGGCATGGGGAGAGCCTAACGGCGCCCCCCGGAAGGAGGTTATTCGACCAGCCCGAATTCGCGGCCCAGCTCGCGGTACTGCTGCACCTGCTTGTGTACCAGGGCTTGCAGGTCCGCACCGGCGACATACATCGGCAGTACGTCACGGTCGACCATGTAGCGCTCGAACTCGGGGGACGACTCCAGTTTGGCGAAGGCCTCGCGCCACCATTGCACGTGTTCTTCGGGAACGTCCGGGCCGAGGAAGTAGCCGCGGATCAATGGCCACTGGATCTCGTAGCCCTGTTCGCGGGCGGTGGGAATGGAAGCCAGGTCACCGGGCAGACGCTCTTCGCTGAATACCGCCAGGGTGCGGATGTCGTTGCCCTTCTGGGAGGCGATCTCGCTGGCGCTGCCGGTGACCAGATCGACGTGTTTGCCCATCAGCGCCATGTAGTGCTCGGAGCCGCCTTCGAAGGCCGCATAGCGCAGTTCGCTGGGGTCGATGCCTGCTGCCTTGGCGAGTAGCGCGATCTTCATCCAGCCCTGGCCGCCGATGCTGCCGCCACCGCCGACGACGACGCTCTTCGGGTCTTTCTTGAGCGCCTGCACGACCTCGTCGAGGTTCTTGTAGGGCGAGTCGTCACGCACTGCCAGGGTGCCGTAATCGGTACCGATGGTGGTCAGCCACTGCACGGCGTTTTCGTCGAACTGGCCGTACTTGCCCAAGGCCAGGTTCAACAGCGAAGCACCGGAAAATGCGATCAGGGTGCCTGGCTCGTTACGCCGATTGGCGGCCACCGAGTTGTAGGCGACCGCGCCGATACCGCCTGGCATGTAGGTGACGCGCATCGGCGACTTGAGCACGGCATTGTCTTTCAGGCCCGCCTGGGCAAGCTTGCAGGTGAGGTCGAAGCCGCCGCCCGGTTTGCTTGGCGCGATGCATTCTGGCCGGTGCGGCTGGTCGGCGCTGGCCTGCAGGGTGGTCAGCAGCAGTGCACCGGCGAGGGGGAGAAGAAGGCAGTTCTTGAAGGCTTTCATGGTGTTTACCTGTATTGGATTTATTGGCAGGTTTTTCACGTGGCGCCGTCTCACCAGATCGGCAGGGCGTAACTCAGGATCAGGCGGTTTTCATCCATGCCGCGGGTGAAATTGGCGCGGTAGGCGGCATTGCGCCAGGTGACTTTGAGGTTCTTCAGCGGTCCTTCGGCGAATTCATAGGCCAGGTCGGTGTTGCGTTCCCACTCGCTGCCGCTGCCGCTGCCGCTGCCGCTGTCGCCATTCGCCAGGTCGATGCCGTTACCGCGCACGTAGCGCGTCATGAAGGTCAGGCCGGGGATGCCCACTTTGCTGAAGTCATAGTCATAGCGAACCTGCCAGGAGCGCTCATCGGGCCCGGCAAAGTCGTTGATCTGCAGAAAATTGGTCAGGTAGGGCGTTGCGCCGTCGACATAGGCGAAGCCGTCGTCACCATGCATGCGCTGGTAGGCAACGCCCAGCGCGTGGCCAGCCAGGCTGTAGGTGAACATGGCGTTGAATACCTGGTTGTCGATATCACCGACGCGTGCCTGACCTGTCTCGCTGTTGTTGAAGTAGCGCAGGTCGCTTTTCAGCTTGCCCGGGCCCAGAGCCAGGGTGTGCTGCAGGCCGAGGAAGTGCTGGCGGTAGATGTCCCTCAGCTCCCCCTGGTGGTAACTCACCTGAGTGGTCGGCGTCAGGGCATAGTCGAGGCTGGCGAAGCGCAGATGATCACTGCTCGGGCTGGCGCCGAAGCGACCGTTCTTGTTGTTCAGTGCCAGCTTGCTGGAGCCCGAGACATCGCGCTGCACCACCCGTGATATTTCGCCGAACGAGGCCGTCAGTCGGTCGATGTCCTTGCTCTGCAGCTGCCAGCCCTCGAAGGTCTGAGGCAGCAGGCGGCTGTTGCTGAACTGCAGGGTCGGCATCTTCGGCAGCAGGGTGCCTGCCTTGAGGACGCTGTCGGCGAAACGCACCTTGGCGGTCAGGCCAAGCTTGCTGTAGTCGTCCTCGGCGCGCCGATCGCCGTTGCGTGGCAGCAGGTCGGTACCCGAGCGATCCGGGGATGAATCGAGCTTGAGGCCAAGCATGGCCAGGGCGTCCACGCCAAAACCGACGGTGCCCGGGGTGTAGCCGGATTCCATGTCGAGGATGAAACCCTGGGCCCATTCCTCACGCTTGTTCTGCCCTGGGCCGTCACGAAAATCGCGATTGAGGTAGAAGTTGCGCAGTTCCAGGTTGGCCTTGCTGTCTTCGATGAATCCGGCCGCCTGGGCATTGCCCACCGCCAACGGCAGGCCTGTCAGGAAAGCGGGGGCGAGGGATACATAGAGCAGATTCTTTCTTGTCATTATTGTGTTCTCTCGGGGGCGCGGGTGACGTCAGTTTTTCTGTGTGCCTCTTGCCGTCAGCGGCACGTAGACATCGCCGGCGAAAAGGCGCCGCGCGGTGCGTATCAGGGAGGCCTGCATGTGGTGCGGCTGGCTGTCTTCGCCAGGCTCGAGTGAGACTTCTATCTGCCCGCCCGGATGTTCCAGGCGTACCAGGGCCGCACCGGTTATCGGGGCAATGTCGAACGCGACGCTTCCCGGCAGGGCACAGGCACTGGCCAGGCCGATGGCGCCGGTGGCGGCGATGGATCGATGGCAGCTGTGGGGCATGAAGTAGCGGGTCGACAGAGTGCCGCCAGTGCGAGGTGGTGCAAGCAGCACCGGTTTGGGGATCACCATCTGGCTGACGTCACCCAGGCCCATGGCCTTTCCTGCCTGCAGGCGGATGCGCTCCAGGCGCTCCAGCAACGCGCTGTCGGCGTCCAATTGTGCAGCTGTCTCGTGGCCTGTCTTGCCCAGCGCTTCGGCGTGCATGATGACCATGGGCATGGCCATGTCGATGCAGGTGGTGTCGACGCCGTCGAAGCGGTCGCGAACATTGCCGGTAGGCAACAGTGTTCCGGTCTTCGCCCCTGCAGCATCGAGAAAGGTCAGCTTGATTGGCGCAGCGCTGCCGGGAACACCATCGATGCTGGTTTCTCCCTCGTAGCGAACCTTGCCCTTGGGCGTCTGCACTTCCGAGTCGATCAACGTGTTGGTGTTGAGGTTGCGAATGCGTACCCGGGTCACTGGTGCGCAGGCGTTGACCAGGCCGTGTTCGATGGCGAATGGGCCGACGGCGCAGAGCATGTTGCCGCAGTTGGGGGCCGTGTCGACCCGGCGCTGGGCGACCATGACTTGCACGAACAGGTAGTCGACATCGGCATCCGGGTGAGGGGAGGTGCTCACGATGGCGACCTTGCTGGTCTGCGGATTGCCGCCGCCGATACCGTCTATCTCCAGCTCGTGACCCGAGCCCATGACTTTGAGCAGCAGCTCGTCTCGTTGGGCAATATCTGAAGGCAGGTGATTGGCCAGAAAAACCGGACCACGAGAAGTGCCGCCGCGCATCAGGACGCAGGGAATGGCTTGCATGATGTCTCCAGTGCAATAAATTCGCTTATTGTTGCTTTCCTTAAATGGTGGTGAGTGTGTTTTGTTTTGTAAATTGCATATATTTCAAGAACTAATGCTTTTAGTGCATTAATGCGCTGGCTAGAGGCTTCGGATGTGGCATTTTCACGGGTGGTCGCCGCGTTCTGATTAATGGACTAATCTGCCTCCCATAATAAAAGTCGTCATTGATAGGTTTTATGCATGAATTACGAGCTTCAGGATCTTCGTGCCTTCGTCAAAATTGCTGAGTTCGGCAATTTTCACGAGGCGGCCAACGCCATTCATCTGTCCCAGCCGGCGCTCACCCGACGCATGCAGAAGCTGGAGGAGGGCTTGGGCACCCAACTGCTCGATCGCACCACGCGGCGGGTCAGCCTGACCGCCGTGGGCCGTGACTTCCTGCCCAAGGCTCGGCGCTTGCTGGATGATTTCGAGCGTTCGATTCTGGGCATTCGAGAACTGGCCGAGCGTCAGTCCGGGCAGGTCACCCTGGCGTGCATTCCAACTGCGGCGTTCTACTTTCTGCCCACGGTGATCCGTGAGTTCAATCGGCAGTACCCGAAAATTCGCATCCGTATCCTCGACCTGAGCGCCCATGAAGGCCTCGAAGCCGTGCTGCGCGGCGAGGCGGATTTCGGCATCAACATGCTCAGCGGGCAGAACGCGGAGATCGATTTCACCCCGCTGGTCAACGAGCCCTTCGTGCTTGCCTGTCGACGTGACCATCCCCTGGCGGAGCAGCCTCAGGTGGCGTGGCGGGAGTTGAGTGATTACCGCCTGATCGGCGTGGGGCGCTTGAGCGGCAACCGCGTGCTGCTCGACCATGGCCTGGCTCACCTCGACTGGCGGCCCAGCTGGTTCTACGAGGTTCAGCACCTGTCCACGTCTCTGGGGATGGTCGAGGCAGGCCTGGGCATCGCCGCCATGCCCAGCCTGGCGATGCCTGCCGAAGATCACCCTACGCTGGTGCAGCGCCCCCTGGTGGACCCGGTGATCAGCCGCACCCTGGGCCTGGTACGGCGCCATGGCTCGTCGCTGTCGCCGGCTGCGGAGCAATTCGTCGATACCTTGCTGCGACAGTGGCCGGGCTATACCGCGTTGGGCGGTGACAAGCCGGCGTAACCTCACACGGCGATGTTGCGTTTTTCAGCCATCCGGAAATGCCATGCTTAATGATGCGTAAAACGCATCAATCGCTTAAATATTTGCATTTGATGGAATTGTCGGTGCGTGTAACTCTTTTGCTCAAGACATCAATCGGCCTGATTGATCAGTACAAGAGTAAGAATCATGCAGCGAATTCCCTGTGTGCTCATGCGCGGAGGCACCTCCAAAGGCCCGGTTTTTCTCGCCAGCGACTTGCCTGAGTCGGTAGAGGAGAGAAATGAAGTCCTGCTGTCGGTCATGGGCGCAGGGCATGAGCTGGAGATCGACGGCATAGGCGGTGGCAGCCCGCAGACCAGCAAGGTCGCCATCGTCAGCCCGTCCAGCCACCCGGATGCAGACGTCGACTACCTGTTCGTGCAGGTCATGGTCTCCCAGCGGCGGGTCGACACGGCGCCCAATTGCGGCAACATGCTCTGCGCCGTGGGGCCGTTCGCGGTCGAGCAGGGCCTGGTCAAGGCGGGGCCCGCTACCACTGAGGTGCGCATCAGGAATCTCAATACCGGCACTTTCGTCAGTTCCAAGGTGCAGACGCCGGGCGGTGCAGTCACCTATGCGGGCGCGACCCGCATCGATGGCGTACCAGGTGTCGCCGCGCCTATCGAGCTGACCTTTCTGGATGCTGCCGGCAGCAAGACCGGCAAGCTGTTTCCCACTGGCAATACCCGCGACCGCTTCGATGGCGTCGAAACCACCTGTATCGACATGGCCATGCCGATGGTGCTGATCGATGCCGCCAGCCTGGGCAAGACCGGCCGCGAGTCACCTGCCGAGCTCGATGCCGACCTCGACTTTCTCGCCCGGCTCGACGCCATTCGTCTGCAGGCGGGCCTGGCCATGGGGCTGGGTGATGTCAGCCAGAAAGTCATTCCGAAACCGGTGCTGCTGGCACCGGCCTCATCCGGCGGAACGATTCAGGTCAGGTATTTCATGCCCCACAACTGCCACCGCGCATTGGCCATCACCGGCTCCATCGGTCTGGCCACCGCGTGCGTCAGTCAGGGAACCGTGGCGGCGCAAATGCTCGGTCTCGATGCCAGCGAAGAGCGCATGACTCAGGTACGCATCGAACATCCAAGCGGTTCGATCGAGGTGGCGCTGGCTTACGTGGGCGAGCAGGGCAAGACCATTCGCGCGTCCGTGGTACGCACCGCCAGGCGGCTGTTTTCCGGTGAGGTGCACGCTCCGGAGGAGCGCCTGCTGGCCGGGTGACATTGCCGTCCAGTGAGGCACTGGTCTCCTGGCAAAGGTTCTACGCAGAGAGCCGTCACTGCAGCAAACGAAGCATGTAACTTGGGCAAATCCGCTTGTCGCGGATCGCCACGAGATGCTCGTCTCCAAAAACAAAAAGAGAGAACTCTATGCTCGCTTTACTCGGGTTGGCGATGGTGGTCGTGTTCACCTACATGATCATGTCGAAGCGCATGTCGCCCATCGTGGCGCTCACCTTCATTCCGATCGTTTTCGCCGTCGCAGGAGGCTTCGGCGATTCGACCGGCAAGATGATTCTCGACGGCCTGAAGATGGTCGCGCCCTCGGCGGCATTGCTGCTGTTCGCGATCCTGTTCTTCGGGCTGATGATCGACACGGGGCTGTTCGATCCGCTGATTCGCAAGATCCTGCGCAAGGTCAACGGAGATCCCGTGAAGATCGCCGTGGGCACGGCGCTGCTGTCCCTGACCGTTGCCCTGGACGGCGATGGCACCACCACCTACATGATCACCTGCGCGGCGATGTTGCCGCTGTACCGGCGCATCGGCATGAACCCCATGGTGCTCGCCACGGTTTCCATGCTGTCGCTCAGTATCATGAGTGGCATGACGCCCTGGGGCGGACCGGCGACGCGCGCCATCGCCGCACTGGGTCTCGATGCCTCCGAATACTTCATTCCCTTGCTGCCGACCATGGTGGCCGGCGCTGCCTTCGTGGTGCTGATCGCCTACGTGCTTGGCCGCAAGGAGCGCAGCCGCATCGGCAACACCGAACTGCAGACCGGCGGCGGCAACTGCTATATCGAGGAGATTCTCGGCGACCAGCCCTACAAGCGTCCTCGCTTCGTCTGGGTGAACCTGTTTCTGGTGATCGCCGTGATGACGGCGCTGGTGATGGGCGTCGCGCATGCTGCCGTGCTTTTTTTGATCGGTTTCGTGGTCGCCCTGATGATCAATTACCCGCAGCTCGACATTCAGAAGGAACGGATACTTTCCCACTCGGGAAATGCCATGACGGTGGTGCTGCTGGTCTTCGCGGCCGGCGTGTTCGCGGGGATCTTCTCGGGCACCAAGATGGTCGATGCCCTGGCGCAAAGCATCGTCAACATGATCCCGCCGTCCTGGGGCCACCTGTTCCCGCTGGTGGTGGCAGTTACCAGCATGCCGTTGACCTTCGTGCTGTCTAACGATGCCTACTATTTCGGTGTGGTACCCATTCTCGCCAAGGCTGCAGCGGCCTATGGCATCGACCCGGTGGAAATCGCCCGCGCTTCGATCCTCGGGCAGCCGGTTCACCTGATGAGCCCCTTGGTGGCTTCGACCCTGTTGCTGGTCGGCATGGTGGACAAGGACATCGGCGACTTTCAGAAATCCACGGTGAAGTGGGCCGTGCTGCTGTCGCTGGGAATCACCCTGGTGGCGGTATTGACCGGGGCCATTTCATTTCTGGTCTGAGTGCATGAAGGCGCGCTGGGACGGGTGTTCCCAGCCGCCCGCTGCTGGTGGGAGAGGGTTGATGCTCGTATGGACGATGGGGCTGGGCTGGTAGTTAAGGTTTGTTATATCATAACCATTCGCTGTGCCCGGTAGACCCTCTGTCTGCCCGGCTTCCTGTCCTGGATATGCTATGACCACTGCCGCCACCACCCATTCCGTTACCTCACGCCTTACTTCCATCGACGCCCTGCGCGGGCTCGTCATCCTGTTCATGCTGCTCGACCATGTGCGCGAGACGTTTTTCCTGCACCGACAGGTGCTCGACCCCATGGATGTGAGCAGTACCGAGCCTTCTCTGTTCTTCAGTCGCACTCTGGCTCACCTCTGTGCGCCGGTATTCATCTTCCTGACCGGCCTGTCGGCATTCCTGTATGGCGAGAAGGCCAATGGCCGGGCCGCGGTCAGCGCTTTCCTGTTCAAGCGCGGGCTGTTTCTGGTCGTACTGGAATTCACGCTGGTGAACTTCGCCTGGACCTTTCAGGTGCCGCCGACGGTGATCTACCTGCAGGTGATCTGGGCCATCGGCCTGAGCATGCTGGCACTGTCGCTGCTGGTATGGCTGCCGCGCGGCGTGCTGATCGTGCTGGGGCTGGTGCTGGTATGCGGTCACAACCTGCTCGATGGCCTGCACTTCGCGGCCGATTCGGCGATGCACGTGCCATGGGCCATCCTGCATGATCGCGGCTGGCTGCAGGTCTCCGAAAACCTGCGTCTGCGCACCTCGTATCCGCTGTTGCCGTGGATCGGCGTGATCGCCCTGGGTTATGCCGCTGGTTCGTGGTTCGGCCGTGCTGCAGACGCCGCCGGCCGGCAGCGCCTGTTGCTCGGTTGGGGATTAGCTTCCCTGCTGGTGTTCATCGTGGTTCGTGCAGGCAACGGCTACGGCGAGAAGAGCTGGATCATGGGCAGCAACTGGCTGGAAACCCTGATGAGCATTCTCAATATCACCAAGTACCCACCGTCGCTGGCCTTCCTGTCGCTGACCCTGGGGCTGGGGCTGCTGCTGTTGCTGGCCTTCGAGCGGGCCCAAGGCAACCGCTGGCTGAAGGTGCTGACCGTTTACGGTGGCGCGCCGATGTTCTTCTACCTGCTGCACCTCTACGTGCTCAAGCTGCTGTACCTGGCGGCGGTGGCCATCTGGGGCACCAACCAGGGCGATTACTTCGGTTTCGACTCGATCGGTCCGGTGTGGCTCTGCTCGATTCTGCTCGCCGTGGTGCTGTTTCCTCCGGTGCGCTGGTTCGCGGCACTCAAGGCCCGTCGCCGCGACCTGACCTGGCTGCGTTATCTCTGAATGCCGCTCATCCGCTTGTCGGAGTGGTCGAACATCGGCTGCTTCCGGCCTGTCCGTTGTGAATCACAGACAGACTGGAGCTAGCGATATGTCCACATTCGATAAGCAAGGCGGCAGTAACGTGCAGGGTTGGGAGCGTGCGCTTTCCATCGGCAGTGGTATCGCCATGGCCCGTGGCGGCCTGAAGCGCGGCGGTGTACTCGGCCTTGCTCGCGCAGCGTTCGGTGGCCTGCTGGTTGCCCGTGGCCTGAGCGGCCATTGCCGACTCAAAGGCTTCGTGGAAGACGCCCGTTCCATGCGCCCCGACGTGGATCGCATCGCAGAAACCGTCACCCGGCTGGAAAGCGAAATCGCTGAGCGGGTAAAGCCCGTCGTCAAGAAAGTCACTGACGGCGTCTGATACGCTGAGAACACGAATCGGCCCGCCATGCGCGGGCCGGTTGCGTTTGGCTCACGAGCGGAGATATAGCATGAGCAGCGAATACAGCAGCACGGCGCCGACAGCCGCCGAAGTACGGGCCAAGCCTGGTATGACCCTCATCGAATTCGGCACCGACTGGTGCGGCCATTGCCAGGCGGCGCAGCCGTTGCTGGCCAAGGTGATGCCGGACTATCCCGAAGTCACCCACCTGAAGATCGAGGACGGCAGCGGTCGACCACTGGGGCGCGCCTTCAACGTCAAGCTGTGGCCGACCCTGGTGTTCTTGCGCGACGGCGTGGAGGTCACCCGACTGATTCGCCCCACCAGCGTCAGCCCGCTGGAAGAAGCCCTTGAACAGTTGGTGGGGGAGGGCTGAACTGCACACCGCAACCCGTCACTTTCCCTGAATTTTCCCGGTAGGGGTCGAGTCAACCGAACAGACCCATACTGGAGAACGTCATGAGCACACCCAAGCAGCCAGCCACCCCTCGTGAGATCGACGATACCGAGGATCGCATGGGCTCGATCGAGCAACTGGATTTCAGCGATAGCAAGGATGAGCGCGAGGGGCGCATCGGCGACCGCCGTCCAGCGGACGAGGTGCAGCACGAATACCCGGATGAGCGCGTGCGCGACGCAGGGCAGAGTGGCGGTGAAACGCTGAAAGAGGGCCGTCATGAAGACGGTGTCAGCCTCGACGATCTGAGCCCCGAGAACCTGATCGACGATACCGGCGCACGCTCGCCGCGGGAGCGTGGCGGTGACGAGCCCGCTGACCGCGATCTGAGCGTCGTCGGCGAAGGCGATATCGGCGGCGGTTCAGGGCTAGACGAAGCCGAACTGGCCAAAAAGCGTCCGCTGGATGGCGAGCCTTGGGACGGCAAGCCGAACACCTGATGCCTCGTTGACGTGCATGGCCGCAACGGCCATGCACGTACCCCACACAATGCGCTGCGGCTTTCTCGTCAATTTGACAGCTGTGTAATTACAAGCTTACGTTTACGTAAAGGTAATCTGCGCAGGTCGCTCGCACCATGAGTCATTCCTACAGCATTTCCCAGCTGGCCCACGAACTCGGCGTCACCACCCGTACCATTCGTTTCTATGAAGAGCAGGGCATGCTCATGCCTGAGCGCAAGGGGCAGGAGCGTATCTACAGCGCCCGCGATCGGGTGACGCTGATGCTCATCCTGCGTGGCAAGCGCATCGGTTTTTCCCTCGCCGAGTGCAAGGAATTGATCGACCTCTATGACCCCGCTGGCGGCAATCGCAAGCAGCTCGACCATTTCCTGGAAAAGATCGCCGAGCGCCGCGAGCATCTCGCCCGCCAGTTGCTCGACATCCAGCAGATGCAACGTGAGCTGGACACCGCCGAACAGCGCTGCCTGACCGCCATGCAGGAGATGCCCGCCGCTTCTTGATCTGCCGCTGCCCCATCGTTTAGCGCATCCAACAACTACAACAATGGAGAGTCGTTACATGAGCATCACGCTGCCAGGTCTGAATTTCTTCCTCGGCGAGGAAATCGACATGCTTCGCGACGCGGTCGCCGGTTTTGCCGCCAAGGAAATCGCCCCACGGGCTGCCGAAGCCGATCGCAGTGACCAGTTCCCCATGGACCTGTGGCGCAAGTTCGGGGACATGGGCCTGCTCGGCCTGACCGTCAGCGAGGAATACGGTGGCGCCGGCATGGGCTACCTGGCGCACATGATCGCCATGGAGGAAATCTCCCGGGCAGCGGGCGGTATCGGCCTGTCCTATGGCGCCCATTCCAACCTGTGCGTGAACCAGATCAACCGTAATGGCAGCGAGGCCCAGAAGCGCCGCTTTCTGCCGAGGCTGATCAGTGGTGAACACATTGGGGCACTGGCCATGAGCGAGCCCAATGCCGGATCCGACGTGGTGTCGATGAAGATGCGCGCCGATCGCAAGGGCGACCGTTACCTGCTCAACGGCACCAAGATGTGGATCACCAACGGCCCGGATTGCGACGTGCTGGTGGTCTATGCAAAGACCGACTCGAGCGCGGGCGCCAAGGGCATGACCGCGTTCATCGTCGAGAAGGGCGCGCCAGGCTTCAGCGTCGCCCAGAAGCTCGACAAGCTCGGCATGCGCGGTTCGCACACCGGCGAGCTGGTATTCCAGGATGTCGAAGTGGCGCAGGAGAACGTACTGGGCGGCGTCGGTGAAGGCGCACGAGTGCTGATGAGCGGCCTGGATTACGAGCGTGCGGTGCTTTCTGGCGGCCCGCTGGGGCTGATGCAGGCGGCGATGGACGTGGTGGTGCCCTACATCCACGACCGCAAGCAGTTCGGCCAGAGCATCGGCGAGTTCCAGCTGATCCAGGGCAAGCTGGCCGACATGTACACCACCCAGCAGGCCTGCCGCGCGTACCTCTACGCGGTCGGCCGGCAGCTCGACGCCCTGGGCAGCGGCCATGTGCGTCAGGTCCGCAAGGACTGCGCCGGGGTCATCCTCTATGCAGCGGAAAAAGCCACCTGGCTGGCCGGTGAGGCGATCCAGATTCTCGGCGGCAATGGCTACATCAACGAGTATCCGGTCGGGCGTCTGTGGCGCGACGCCAAACTCTACGAGATCGGCGCCGGCACCAGTGAAATTCGCCGCATGCTGATCGGTCGCGAGCTGTTCAACGAAACGGCGTGATCAGAGTCCCACGCTGCCAGTCGGAGCCAATGTCATGGCCATTGTGTGTACAAAACTGAACACCCGTTCCCCCGAGTACGCCGTCAACCGAGAAGCGATGCTGGCCCAGGTCGATGAGTTGCACGGCGTGCTCGCCCGTACCCGCGAAGGCGGAGGTGCCAAGGCGCAGGAACGGCACCGCTCGCGCGGCAAGCTGCTGCCTCGCGAGCGCATCGACTGGCTGCTCGATCCGGGCTCGCCGTTTCTGGAAATCGGTCAGCTCGCCGCTTATCAGGTCTACGACGAAGAGGTTGCCGCCGCCGGGGTGATCGCCGGAATTGGCCGTGTCGAAGGCGTCGAATGCATGATCATCGCCAACGACGCCACGGTGAAGGGCGGTAGTTATTATCCGCTGACCGTGAAGAAACACCTGCGCGCCCAGGCCATCGCCAGTCAGAACCGCCTGCCATGCATCTACCTGGTGGATTCCGGTGGTGCCAACCTGCCGCGTCAGGACGAGGTGTTTCCCGATCGCGAGCACTTCGGCCGGATCTTCTTCAACCAGGCCACCATGAGCGCCCAGGGCATCCCCCAGATCGCCGTGGTGATGGGCTCGTGCACCGCCGGCGGCGCCTATGTGCCGGCGATGAGCGACGAGACCATCATGGTGCGTGAGCAGGCGACCATCTTTCTCGCCGGCCCGCCGCTGGTGAAGGCCGCCACCGGTGAAGTGGTCAGCGCCGAGGAGCTTGGTGGCGCCGACGTGCACTGCAAGACCAGTGGCGTGGCCGATCACTATGCGGAAAACGACCGGCACGCCCTGGCCCTGGCGCGCCGCTGCATTGCCAACCTCAACTGGCGCAAGCTCGGTGACGTGCAAGCGCGCCAGCCCATCGCGCCGCGTTACTGCGCCGATGAGCTGTACGGCATCATTCCCGCCGATTCCAAGCAGCCGTTCGATGTGCGGGAGGTGATCGCGCGGATCGTCGATGACTCGCAGCTCGACGAGTTCAAGGCGCTGTTCGGTACCACCCTGGTCTGCGGTTTCGCGCACCTCAATGGTTATCCGGTCGCCATCCTGGCCAACAACGGCATCCTCTTCGCGGAAGCCGCGCAGAAGGGCGCGCACTTCATCGAGCTGGCCTGCCAGCGCGGCATTCCGTTGCTGTTCCTGCAGAACATCACCGGCTTCATGGTCGGCAAGAAATACGAAGAGGGCGGTATCGCCAAGCACGGCGCCAAGCTGGTCACCGCGGTGGCCTGCGCCCGTGTGCCCAAGTTCACGGTGATCATCGGCGGCAGCTTCGGCGCGGGCAACTACGGCATGTGCGGGCGAGCCTTCGATCCGCGCTTTCTGTGGATGTGGCCCAACGCGCGCATTGGCGTGATGGGCGCGCAGCAGGCTGCCGGGGTGCTGGTGCAGGTCAAGCACGAGCAGGCGCAGCGCGCCGGCCAGGTGTTTTCCGCCGAGGACGAGCAGCGCCTCAAGCAGCCTATCGTCGAGCAGTACGAGCGCCAGGCCCACGCCTTCTATTCCAGTGCGCGACTCTGGGACGATGGCGTGATCGACCCGGCACAGACCCGCGAGGTGCTGGCCCTGGCAATTTCCGCCAGCCTCAACGCGCCCATCGAGCCGACACGCTTCGGCGTGTTCCGCATGTAGCCTGGCCGAGGACATACCGATGACCGATTTCAGCACCCTCCAATTGCACACCGACCCGCGCGGGGTCGCCACCCTGTGGCTGAACCGCCCGGACAAGCACAACGCCTTCAACGCCGAGATGATCGAGGAGCTGATCCAGGCATTGCGCCAGGTCGCGGCTGACGACAGCCTGCGGTTTCTCGTCCTGCGCGGCCAGGGGCGGCACTTCTGCGCCGGTGCCGATCTGGCCTGGATGCAGGCTTCGGCGCAGCTCGACTACGCCAGCAACCTGCGCGACGCCCACCAACTCGGCGAGTTGATGAGCCTGCTCTACCACTTGCCGTGCCCGACATTGGCAGTGGTGCAGGGCGCCGCGTTCGGCGGTGCGGTCGGGCTGACGGCCTGCTGCGACATCGCTATCGGTGCCAGCGAGGCATCGTTCAGCCTGTCCGAGGTGCGCATCGGCCTGGTTCCCGCGGTGATCAGCCCCTACGTGGTGCAGGCCATCGGCGAGCGCGCCACCCGACGCTACGCGCTCAGTGCCGAGCGCTTCAATGGTGAGCGAGCGCGGGAACTGGGGCTGCTCGCCGAGTGCTATCCCGCGGCCGAGCTGGAGAGCGAGGTCGAGCAGTGGATTGCCAATCTGCTGCTCAACAGCCCGCAGGCCATGCGCGAGAGCAAGGCGTTGCTGCACGGCGTCGGTAGCGGGGTACTCAGCGACGCCCTGCGCCAGCGTACCGAGAGCGTGATCGCTGGCATTCGCGTCAGCGAAGAAGGGCAGGAAGGCCTCGCTGCCTTTCTGCAGAAACGCCCCTCCGCCTGGCAGGCCCAGCCATGAAAACCATCGATACCCTTCTGATCGCCAACCGCGGCGAGATCGCCTGCCGGGTGATGCGCACCGCCAAGGCCCTCGGACTGACCACGGTGGCGGTCCACAGCACCATCGACCGCAGTGCCCGGCACGTGCGCGAGGCGGATATCGCCATCGATCTCGGCGGCGCCAAACCAGGCGACAGCTACCTGCTGATGGACAGGATCATCGAGGCTGCGCAGGCCAGCGGCGCCCAGGCCATTCATCCCGGTTATGGATTCCTCTCCGAAAACGCCACCTTTGCCCGCAAACTCGAGGCGGCCGGGCTGATCTTTCTCGGTCCTCCCGCCAGTGCCATCGATGCCATGGGCAGCAAGTCCGCGGCCAAGGCGCTGATGGAGGCGGCCGGCGTGCCGCTGGTACCGGGTTACCACGGCGAGGCTCAGGATCTGCAAACCTTCCGCAGCGCAGCCGCAGGGATCGGTTATCCGGTGCTGCTCAAGGCGACTGCCGGTGGTGGTGGCAAGGGCATGAAGGTGGTCGAGAGCGAAAGCCAGCTGGCTGAAGCCCTGGCGTCGGCGCAGCGTGAAGCGCAGTCGGCGTTCGGGGACGGGCGCATGCTGGTGGAGAAATACCTGCTGCAGCCGCGCCACGTGGAGATCCAGGTCTTCGCCGATCAGCACGGCAACTGCCTGTACCTCAACGAGCGTGACTGTTCGATCCAGCGCCGTCATCAGAAAGTGGTCGAAGAAGCCCCGGCGCCGGGCCTGTTGCCGGAGCTGCGGCGTGCGATGGGAGAGTCCGCGGTGCGCGCTGCCCAGGCCATCGGCTATGTCGGCGCCGGAACCGTGGAGTTTCTCCTCGATGCCCGGGGCGAGTTCTTCTTCATGGAGATGAATACCCGTTTGCAGGTCGAGCACCCGGTGACCGAGGCGATCACCAATCTCGACCTGGTGGCCTGGCAGGTTCGCGTGGCGCGCGGTGAGCCGCTGCCGATTCGTCAGGATCAGGTGCCCCTCGTCGGTCATGCCATCGAAGTGCGTCTGTACGCCGAAGATCCTGAAGGCGGCTTCCTGCCCGCCAGTGGCCACCTCGACCTGTACCGCGAGCCGGCAGCCGGGCCGGGGCGTCGGGTCGACAGCGGGGTGGAGCAGGGCGATGACGTGTCGCCGTTCTATGATCCGATGCTGGCCAAGCTGATCGCCTGGGGTGAGAACCGTGAGGAGGCCCGTCAGCGCCTTCTGGCCATGCTGGGAGAGACCGTGGTCGGCGGTTTCAAGACCAATCTGGCGTTCCTGCAGCGAATTCTGGCCAACCCGGCGTTCGCTGCCGCACAGCTGGACACCGGCTTCATCGACCGTCACCAGGCGCAGCTGCTGCCACCGGTCACGGAGCTGCCGGAGGCGTTCTGGCTGCAGGCTGGCGCGGCATTCCTAGCCACCGATGGCGAGCGGCAGCGGCAGGACGATCCGTACTCGCCCTGGGCGTCACGCAGTGCCTGGCGGAGTGGTTTGCCGGCCGAGGTGAGTATGGCGCTGGTGTGCGGCGACGCCAGCCACAGCCTGGTGCTTCAGACGCGCCCCGCCAGCGCGGTACGCCAGTCACAGGTCGTGCGCCAGGGCGACAACCTTTATCTGCGCTGGGGCGTGGAGTGGCTGGCCGTGCGCCGCTTCGACCCGATTGCCGCTGCCGAGGCGGGCAACGTTCATCAGGGTGGGCTCACCGCGCCCATGAACGGCAGCATCGTTCGCGTGCTGGTCGAGCCGGGTCAGCATGTCGAAGCGGGCGCTGCACTGGTGGTGTTGGAAGCCATGAAGATGGAACACAGCATTCGGGCGCCCGAGGCGGGGACGATCAAGGCGATCCATTGTGCCGAGGGCGAAATGATTGGCGAGGGCGCGGTACTGGTCGAATTGGAGACGCAGCCATGAGCCTGCCCCGTTACGTGCGCCTGGTGGAAGTCGGCCCACGTGACGGTCTGCAGAACGAGAAGCAGCCGATCCGCGTGACCGACAAGGTGCGTCTGGTGAATGACCTCAGTGCCGCCGGGCTGGCCTACATAGAAGTCGGCAGTTTCGTATCGCCCAAATGGGTGCCGCAGATGGCCGGCAGCACCGAGGTGTTTGCTGGTATCGAGCGGCACCCCGGTGTCACTTACGCGGCGTTGACTCCCAATCTGAAAGGGCTGCAGGCGGCAATCGATGCCGGTGTGAAGGAAGTCGCCGTGTTCGCAGCCGCGTCGGAATCCTTCTCGCAGCGCAACATCAACTGCTCCATCGCCGACAGCCTGTTGCGCTTTCTGCCGGTGCTGGAGATGGCCCAGCAGCGCGGTATCCGCGTGCGCGGCTACGTCTCCTGCGTGCTGGGCTGTCCCTATGATGGCGCTGTCTCGCCCCATCAGGTCGCCGCCGTCTGCCGGGAGCTGCATGCCATGGGCTGCCATGAAATCTCCCTGGGCGACACCATCGGCGTCGGTACCGCTGGCGGCGTGCGGCAACTGATCGAGGTGGTAGGCCGTGACGTGCCACGGGAGCAACTGGCCGGGCACTACCACGATACCTACGGCCAGGCGCTGGCCAATATCTACGCCAGCCTGCTGGAGGGCGTCGCGGTGTTCGACAGTTCGGTCGCCGGGCTGGGCGGCTGCCCTTACGCCAGGGGCGCGACCGGTAACGTCGCCAGTGAGGACGTGCTCTACCTGTTGCAGGGGTTGGGCATCGAAACCGGCGTCGATCTGGCGCGTTTGATCGACGCCGGGTCGCATATCAGCAAGGTGCTGGGACGCGAGTCGGCTTCACGGGTGGCGAGAGCGCGGGCAGCGCTTCGGTGATGCCCGCTCACCCGGTCACCACTGAACTTCTTCGTGCAAAAAAACTCATACCGGCTAGTCAGTTACGCGGCTGCCTTGGCAAATCGGCGCGGCGAACTGAGCGATCCGGTCAGCTTTCTGCTTCATCTCGCCATTTCCCGCAGAGCATGCGTGATCTGCCTGGACAATTCACAGCAACGCGGCTTGCGTTGACACACCCACACCCCCT
The DNA here is from genome assembly GCF_030209025.1 of Pseudomonas sp. MEJ086. NCBI lineage: Bacteria > Pseudomonadati > Pseudomonadota > Gammaproteobacteria > Pseudomonadales > Pseudomonadaceae > Pseudomonas > Pseudomonas sp. MEJ086. The sequence continues at coordinate 61,093 of NZ_JARVSV010000020.1, read as the reverse complement.
AAGCTCGCGCCTTCACTCGATTGCCCTAGGGCGCAGCGGACAAGGAATCAGCATGAAACAGCATCGTTTGGCAGCAGCGATCGCCCTGGTGGGCCTGGTGCTCGCCGGTTGTGATTCGCAAACCAGCGAAGTGAAACTGGAAACCCCGGCTCAGAAGGCTTCCTACGGTATCGGCCTGAACATGGGCAAAAGCCTGGCTCAGGAAGGCATGGACGATCTGGATCCGAATGCTGTCGCTCAAGGTATCGAGGACGCCATCGGCAAGAAAGAGCAGCGCCTGAAAGACGAAGAGCTGATCGAAGCCTTCTCTTCGCTGCAAAAGCGTGCCGAAGAGCGCATGACCAAAGCCAACGAAGAAGCGGCCCAGGCCGGCAAGAAGTTCCTGGAAGAGAACGGCAAGCGTGACGGCGTCACCACTACCGCCTCGGGTCTGCAGTATGAAGTGGTCAAGAAGGCCGACGGCCCTCAGCCCAAGGCTGATGACGTGGTCACCGTTCACTACGAAGGCAAGCTCACCGACGGCACCGTATTCGACAGCTCCGTCGAGCGTGGCACCCCGATCAACCTGCCGGTTGGCGGCGTGATCCCGGGTTGGGTCGAAGGCCTGCAACTGATGCACGTTGGCGAGAAGTACAAGCTGTACATCCCTGCCGAACTCGCTTACGGCGCCCAGAGCCCGAGCCCGGCCATTCCGGCCAACTCGGTACTGGTGTTCGATCTGGAACTGATCGCGATCAAGGATCAGGCCGCTCAGGAACAAGCAGCACCTGAGGCCGCTCCGGCTCAGTAAGCGCTGTTCGTTTCGAAACAACGCCCCGTTCTACGGGGCGTTGTCGTTTCTGGAGCTTTTGCCTAGCCGCAAAGCGCTCTGAATGCAACCACCGCGTTACGGTTATGCACACTGCGACAAAGGTTCTTATTTACTTGGTCAGGTTTTTTACGAAATCTTTTGATTTTTTTAACTAATTGATTTAGCAGGATTTTATCCGCTGGATAAAAAATGTCCGATCTGTGGCAAGGCCGCATGGCAAGGGCGTTTGGTAAGCTAATCCCATAACTGTTCACAAGGTTATCCACAGCTATGGTGGATAACCACAGACAGCCCAGCGAACACGCGGGCTGACGAGGAGTGGTCATGAAAGCACCGTGGAATTTTGCCCGTTACCTGCCCATCGCGCAGCGTTTCCTGAAGCGCGGTCGCTTGCCGGCATTGCTGCTGGCAGTGACACGCAAGAGCAGCGGTGGCGGCCGCAGCCTGTCCTCGCTGAGGGGCGATCTGAGCCTGCTGCAGGAACTGTGCGTGGCCTGGTGGCGGGGCAGCTATCGGGCGATCAACCCGCAGGCGCTACTCGCCATCGTGGCCGGCCTGCTGTATTTCGTGTCGCCGCTGGACGCCATCCCGGACTTCATTCCCGGCCTGGGCCTGGTGGACGATCTGGCCGTGCTCGCCTGGGTCATGAAAACCTGGGGCGGCGAACTGGACGCCTTTCGTACCTGGCGCGATGCCCAGGACCGCGAAACCCGCGATGCCATCGCCAAGCTGCCGGTGGCCGAGCGGGTGACCTGAGCGAGCAGTCACCCGAACAGGCACCGAATGGCGCCAGTGACCGTCAGGCCGAGAAACCACCGTCGATGGTCAGCGCCGTTCCGGTCACCAGCCCGGCTTCGGCACCCGCCAGCCAGGCCACCATGCTGGCGATCTCATCGCTGCGGGCGTGCCGCTTGATCGCCATGAAACTGTGCATCAGCTCGTTCAGCGGGCCGTCGGCCGGGTTCATCTCGGTATCGGTCGGGCCTGGTTGCACGACGTTGACGGTGATGCCACGCGCGCCGAAATCCCTTGCCAGTCCCTTGACCATGCCACTCAATGCCGCCTTGCTGGCGCCATAGGCGGCCATGCCCGGCATCGCTGCGCGGTCGGCAATGTTCGAGCCGATCAGGATGATCCGGCCGCCGGCTGGCATCTGCCGCGCCGCACTGACCGCTGCATGGTAGGGCGCGTTGATATTGATGGTGAAGAGCTGGTCGATGCTATCGGCATCCAGCCCCAGCGGGTCACCCGCGACGAACACGCCGGCGTTGACCACCAGCACGTCGATGGCGCCGAGGCTGTCGATCAGGGTAGTCAGGGCGGCACGATCAGCGCTGTCCACTTGCACGGCGCGGCTACTCGTTTCTTCTGCCAACTGCCGTGCCGGTGCCGCCGAGTTGGCGTAAGTGAAGGTTACCTGCGCGCCATCGCTGGCGAAGCGGCGCACGATGGCGGCACCAATACCGCGGCTGCCGCCGAGGACCAGAACGGATTTGCGATCTGAATGGGACATGATGGTTATCTCCTGATTGGCGAAGGTGGGTGATCAGTGTCCGGCGACGATTACGTCGCTGCGTCGTTGCCCGGACGGGAAACCGTGGCGGCTGGCCGCCGAAGCGATCCACAGGGCGATCAACAGCAGGGCCAGCATCACCCAAGGGAAGGCGCCGACGCCGAACTGGCCGAGCAGCACGCCGCCGGTCAGCCCCGCACCGGCGATGGCGCTGTTCCAGATCACCACGTTCATCGACATCGCCACGTCGGCGCCAGGGCCGGCGGCGTCGGCCAGAGCCGTTTGCAGCAGGGTGGCCGCACCCCCGAAGGTCAGCCCCCAGACGAACACACCGACGTACAGCACGGCGACCGAATCGGCGTGCAGGCCGAACAGCAGGGCGACCAGGGCGAAGGTGGCAAGGCTGGTGAGCACTGCCTGGCGCAGATGGCGGTCGACCAGGCGACCGGTAATCCAGATGCCCGCCAGGGCGGCGACGCCAAAGGTCAGCAGGACGACATCGATCTGATTGTCCAGCCCGGCAGGGGCGACGAAGGGGGCGATGTAGGTGTAGAGCATGTTGTGGGCGAGCATCCAGGTCAGCACCACGGCGAGAACGGGGCGCACACCGGGCGTCAGCAGCACCGAACGCAAGGCAATGCGCTGGGTTCGCGATTGCCCGGGGTAGTCCGGCACCTTGGCGAGCACCCAGACGATCAGCCCGACGCTGAGCAGGGACATCAGCCCGAAGGCGGTGCGCCAACCCACTATTCCGCCGAGCCAGGTGCCGATCGGTACGCCCAGGGAAAGGGCGATGGGCGTGCCCACCATGGCCAAGGCCAGGGCTCGGCCCTGCTGGTGCGGAGCGACCATACGACGGGCGTAACCGGCGATCAGGCTCCAGGCCAGCCCCGCGGCCATGCCGGCGAAGAAGCGCGCGACCAGTGTCAGTACATAGTCCGATGACCAGGCGGTGATCGAGTTGAACACTAGAAAGCCGATGATCGACAGCAGCAATACATTGCGCCGCCGCCAGCCCTGGGTGGCGATGGTCAGTGGGATCGCGGCCAGCAGCGAACCCAGGGCATAGAGGGTGACCAACTGCCCGGCCAGGGCCGGGGAAACCTCGAGGCCCGCGCTGATTTCAGGTAGCAGACCTGCTGGCAGGGTTTCGGTGAGGATGCAGATGAAGCCTGTCATCGCCAGGGCCAAAAGCGCTGAAACGGGAAGTGAATCGGTTTTCGGGGAATCGGTCATGGGCTGCTTCTCATATATATAACGATTGGTACAAATGTAGGCTGGCAGAGACCCATGGTCAACGACTTTTGTATCGATTAGTATTTATGTCATCAGGCAGGAGGAAGAGACATGGCACAGATGGGGCGCCCACGCACATTCGACCGCGATGCGGCAATCGTTCAGGCAATGCACCTTTTCTGGGAGCATGGCTATCAGGCTACATCCCTGAGCCAGCTCAAGGCCGGGATCGGTGGTGGTATCTCAGCACCCAGTTTCTATGCGGCCTTCGGTTCCAAGGAGGCGCTGTTCGATGAGGTGGTTGAGCGGTACATGAGCACTCACGGGCGGGTTACCGAGAGTCTCTTCGACAGCGATCTGTCGGCACGCGATGCCGTCGAGCTGACGCTGCGCCGCTCGGCCAGCATGCAATGCGAGACGGGGCATCCGCGAGGCTGCATGGTGGCCCTGGGGGTGATCGGGGTATGCACGCCGGAGCAGGGGACGACGGTGCTGAGCGAAGTTCGCGATCGCACGCGCAAGGGATTACGTGCCTGTATCGAGCGGGCAATCGCCGACGGTGAGCTGGCGGCCGATACCGATGTACAGGCACTGACGTCGGCGTTCGACAGCTTTCTGCTGGGGCTTTCTACCCTGGCTCGCGACGGCATCGAACATGCGGCGCTCGATGCTGCGGTCGGTCAGATCATGAAACTGTGGGACGGCTGCCGACGCTAGCGTCGACCACCGTTGGGCCGCGCGGCAATCTGCCGGTAGTTGTGAGCCTTGTCCGTTACTCGATGGTGCGGTCTATGCGGGCGATCTCCCGGGTCGACAGCGCTCGCCAGTCATCCTCGGCAATGCCGTGATCCTCCAGAGCGGAGTCCATTGCCTCCTCCAACGACAGCCAGAGGTGGTCACCTTCGGACTGGCCGCTGGCGTAGTCGGTGTATCTGATTTCCAGGTACACCACGTCGTCATCCTCGCAGAGCAGGGCGAAGAGCACGATGGCCGTGACTTCCGGGCGCTGCGGGCAGGTTTTGCGGCATTCGGCGAACAGATAGTGGAGGGTCGGGAAATCGTTCATGGGCAGATTCGTCGGGATGGAGCCTGATCGTATCGCGAACCGGCCCTGAAGTGGCAGGCCCAACCGCTCACCGTGTTCAATCCCGCTCGAGCAGCAGCGCCACGCCCTGACCGCCACCGATGCACAGGGTGGCCAGACCTTTCTTGGCGTCACGCTTGAGCATCTCGTGCAGCAGAGTAACCAGCACGCGGCAACCGGAGGCGCCGATCGGGTGGCCGAGGGCTATGGCACCGCCATTGACGTTGACCTTGCTGGCATCCCAGCCGAGTTCTTTCCCCACCGAAAGCGCCTGGGCGGCGAAGGCTTCGTTGGCTTCGATCAGGTCGAGCTGATCGAGAGACCAGCCAGCCTTGTCCAGGCTGCGGCGGGTGGCCGATACCGGGCCGATGCCCATGATCGCCGGGTCGACGCCGGCGTTGGCGTACTCCTTGATCCGCGCCAGTACCGGCAGGCCCAGACTCTGCGCTTTGCTTGCGCTCATCAGCAGCACCGCGGCCGCGCCGTCATTGAGGCTCGAGGCATTGCCGGCGGTGACGCTGCCGTCTTTCTTGAAGGCCGGTTTCAGCTTGGCCAGGGTTTCTGCCGTGGTGCCCGCGCGGGGTTGCTCGTCGGTGGCAAAGGCGATGGGCTCGCCTTTGCGCTGGGCAATCAGGATCGGCGTGATCTCGTCGGCGAAACGCCCGGACTCGATGGCTGCCAGGGCTTTCTGCTGGGAGGCTGCCGCGAAGGCATCCTGGGCCTCACGGCTGATCGCGTACTTGTCCACCAGGTTCTCGGCGGTGATGCCCATGTGGTAATCGTTGAAGGCATCCCAGAGGCCGTCGCTGATCATGCTGTCGATCAGTTGGCCATGGCCCATGCGCAATCCGGTGCGTGCCTTGGGCAGCACGTAGGGCGCCAGGCTCATGTTTTCCATGCCGCCGGCGATGATCACCTCGGCGTCGCCGCAGCGAATCGCCTGGGCACCGAGATGCAGCGCCTTGAGGCCGGAGCCGCAGACCTTGTTGAGCGTCAGGGCCGGTACGGCATGGGGCAGGCCGGCAATGATGGCCGCCTGGCGGGCGGTGTTCTGCCCGGCACCAGCGGTGAGCACGTGGCCGAGGATCACTTCATCGACCTGATTGCCATCCAGACCAGTCTGCTCGAGCAGGCGACGGATCACCGCCGCGCCCAGTTCGGTAGCCGGAACATCCGCCAGTGCCCCCTGGAAACTGCCGATGGCGGTGCGGGTGGCGGCGACGATGACGACATCTTGCATGGGGTTCTCCTAGCCGTGATGGGACGGATATTGTTATTGGCTGGCTACGATCCTGACGCCGGGTCGACCTGCATGCAAGTCCAGGCTTTTCGATCGTATGGATCAACAATGCCGCATGCCGAGCAGCGAGGCGGCGTGCTAGATTTCCCGCCTCGCCAACAGCCTATCGATCAGGAGCCCTGCCATGCCCGAATCCCGTGCGACGGTTACCACCGAACATGCCGTGCGCTGCGTGACCCGTTTGTGTCGGCACTGGAGCCACAAGTTTCAGGTGAGCTTCGACGAAACCCGTGGCGAGATCTTCTTCGACCCGGCGCGTTGCACCCTGGCGGTGGTGGAGGGCGGCCTGGAGGTGCTCATCGAGGCACCGGACGCGGCCACGCTGGAGCAGCTGGAGCCCGTGGTGGCCGATCACATGCAGCGCATGGTCGCCGGAGAAACGCTGCAGATCAGCTGGCGGCGTTGAATGGCGGTGGGGCACCATCGCCGACCGAGCTGTTAGACTAAGCGGCTTTGAACGCTGTCCAGGATCGTCAATGGATCGTCCCGTATTTCGTCGCTCCTTCCTTCACCCACGCTTCTGGCCGTTATGGCTGGGGCTGGGTCTTTTGTGGCTGATCGTGCAATTGCCTTATGGCGCCTTGCTGCGCCTGGGGCGTGGCCTTGGCTGGCTGATGTACCGTGTGGCCGGTTCCCGGCGACGCATTGCCACGCGTAACCTGCAACTGTGCTTTCCACAGATGTCCGCCGCCGAGCGCGAGCGACTGCTGAAGGAAAATTTCGCCTCCACCGGCATTGCCTTTTTCGAGATGGCCATGAGTTGGTGGTGGCCCCGCGAAAAGCTCGCGCAACTGGCCCATATTGAAGGTATCGAACACCTGCAGCATGCCCAGGCCCAAGGGCAGGGCGTGATCCTCATGGCGATACATTTCACCACCCTGGAGATCGGCGCCGCGTTGCTCGGCCAGGTGCACACCATCGACGGCATGTACCGCGAGCATCGCAATCCGCTGTTCGACTTCGTGCAGCGGCGCGGGCGCGAGCGTCACAATCTGGATGCCACCGCCATCGAGCGTGAAGACGTGCGCGCCATGATCAAGGTGCTGCGTGGCGGCCGGGCGATCTGGTACGCGCCGGATCAGGATTACGGTCCCAAGCAGAGCCTGTTCGCGCCGCTGTTCGGCGTGCAGGCCGCGACGGTCACTGCGACCACCAAGTTCGCCCGCCTGGGCCGCGCCATCGTGCTGCCGTTCACCCAGCAGCGTTTGCCGGACGGCCAGGGCTATCGCCTGACCATTCACCCGCCGCTCGCAGACTTTCCCGGCGAGACCGAGTTGGCCGATTGCCTGCGCGTCAATGCCTGGGTCGAGGAAGCCATCGCCACCTGTCCGACGCAGTACCTGTGGGCGCATCGCCGCTTCAAGACCCGTCCACCAGGCGAGCCCAAGCTCTACTGACAACCTCGAATTGGAATCGACCCGATGACGCAGGATGCCCGCAGCGAGCCGTCCACCACTGGCCTCATTCTCTCCGGTGGTGGCGCTCGCGCTGCCTATCAGGTCGGCGTGCTGTCGGCGATTGCCGATCTGCTGCCTGATTCGTCAGGCAATCCGTTTCCGGTCATCGTCGGCACCTCGGCCGGAGCCATCAATGCGGTCAGCCTGGCCTGCGGTGCTCTGCATTTCCGCGAGGCGGTGCGCCGACTGAGCACCGTGTGGCGCAGCTTTCACACCGATCAGGTGTATCGCAGCGACTGGCCCGGCGTGCTGCGCCAGGCCAGCCGTTTCGTCGGCCACAGCATGCTTGGCCTCGGCAAGCAGGTGCCGGTGGCGCTGCTCGACAGTTCGCCGCTGGCCGGGTTGCTCGAACGCGAACTGGACTTCTCCGGCATCGCTGCCGCGATACGTCATCGCCAGTTGCGTGCGGTGGCGGTCACGGCCTTTGGTTACGAGTCGGCCCAGGCGGTGACCTTCTATCAGGGGCGGGCGGCCATCGATCCCTGGTTTCGCCATCGTCGTGTCGGCGTACCGACCCGTCTGGCGCTGCCCCATCTGCTGGCCAGTACCGCCATTCCGCTGATCTTCGAGCCCGTGAAGATCAATCGCGAGTATTTCGGCGACGGCGCGGTGCGGCAGATGGCACCGATCAGCCCGGCGCTGCACCTTGGCGCCACCCGGGTGCTGGTGGTGGGGGTGAGTGGCAACCCGGTGGCTGATCAGGCCAACGCCGGTGCACCGAGCCCACGGCCGGCAGGCAGCATGCCCAGCTTGGCGCAGATCGCCGGGCACATGCTCAACAGCACTTTCATCGATAACGTCGAGAGCGATGTCGAGCTGCTGGGGCGCCTCAACCAGCTGGGTCGGCTGGTGCCCGCCGAGCAGCGCAGCCGTGCCTATGGCCTGACGCCGGTCGAGGTGCTGGTGATTTCCCCCAGCCAGCCACTGGACGTGATCGCCGCCCGCCATCGTCGCGAAATGCCTGCCGCGTTGCGCCTGTTCCTGCGCGGCCCCGGCGCGACCCGCGATGGCGGTGGCGGGGTGCTGAGCTACCTGCTGTTCGAACCCGGCTACTGCAGCGAACTGATCGAGCTGGGCTACCAGGACGCCATGGCCAAGAAGGCCGAGCTATGTACTTTCCTCGGCATCGAGCCAACGGCCGCGCAGGGATAGGGCACGGAGCACCCTGGCCCGAACTCCCATGCTGGAGCCTGGGAGCTATAGACCGGGTGGGGTAAAGCGGATCGCCGCCCGGCCCAGCCTGCAACCCACCAAGTCAGTATCTGGCGCACCCGCGGTCACCCGAAGCGCTGCATCTGCATTTCCTGCAGCCGGCTCAGGGTGCGGCGGAAGGCGAAGGACAGATAGCCTTCGGTGTACAGCGCTTCAAGCGCCACTTCGGCTTCCAGATACAGCGGCACGCGGCGGTCGTAGCACTCGTCCACCAGGGCGATGAAGCGCCGCACGGCGTTGTCGTGGATCGACAGGGCGGGCAGATGACGGTCACCGGCCACCACCCGCTCGGCGGCATCTTCGGTGCCGCGGGCGATCTTCGAGGGGCGTTGCTGCGCACTGAGGGCCGGCACGTCTCCGAGCAGGATGGCCGTGAAACGGTCGCACAGCAGGATGAAATCCTGGGCGCAGAGAGGCTCCACGCAAAGTTGATCGAAGCTGCAATGCAGCACCTTGTCGCTGTGACGTTGTACGCCAATCAATCGGTGGTTGAGGGCCAACGCTTCGTGGCTGGCGGTTTCGCCGCCACTCAGCGAATCGAACAGCGCGGGCAGGGCGCTGGGCTGGCCCGGCTCGCGAACCCAGTAGCGCTGGCAGTGCTGGCCTGGGTGCTGACGATGATCCTGGTTGCCATCCACGGCGACCACCTGCATGTGTCTTTGCAGCGCGGCTATCGCCGGGAGAAAGCGCTCGCGATTGTGGCCACCGGCGTACAACTGATCCGGTGGCTGGTTGGACGTGGCAACCAGTACCACGCCTTCATCGAACAGCGAGCCGAACAGGCGACCGAGCAGGATCGCGTCGCCGATGTCGCTGACGAACAGCTCATCGAAGCACAGCACACGAATCTCCGTACCCAGCTCGCGAGCCAGCATCGCGAGGGGCTCGGCGGTGCCCGTCAATTCGAACAGGCGCCGGTGCACCCAGCGCATGAAATGGTGGAAGTGCTGACGCCGAGCTGGAACCTGCAGCGAGTGGTAGAAACTGTCCATCAGCCAGGTCTTGCCGCGCCCCACCGGACCCCACAGATAGACCCCTGGTGGCGTTCGCGCTGGTGCTGCATGCAGGGCTTCATGGCAGGCCTGGAGCAGGTGCGCGGCCTGCAACTGGGCAGCGTCGGCAGCGAAGCCCTGGTGCTCGACGGCATGCAGATAACGCTGCAGGGGCGAGTGTTCCGCTGTCGGCATGCTCACTCCTCGGGTGCCTGGAACAGGTCTTCGATGCGTGACTCGAACAGCCGGGCGATCTTGAAGGCGAGGGGCAGGCTGGGGTCATAGCGGCCGGTCTCGATGGCGTTGATGGTCTGCCGCGAGACGCCCAGTTGCGCGCCGAGGTCAGCCTGTGACCAGCCTCGTTCGGTGCGCCGTTCACGTACATGGTTGATCACCGGTAGCGTCTCCAGGCGATCACCGAACCCAGTGCCCACAGGCAGGCCAGTACTGGCCACACGAAGAACATCGACAGGCGCGGGAAGCCGGCAGTCTCCAGAAAGCCGTAGCTGAAGGTGATCAGGGCTGTACCCACGAAGGCCATGGCCAACGCTTCCAGATGGATGGCGCGGGCCAGTTCATCGAGCTGACGAACCTGGCGAATCACCGTGATGGCGACGGCGATCAGCGGGGCAATGGGAATCAGCGCGCATAGGGTACGCAGCGCGCCGTGCTCAACCGTGCCGAGCAACAGGCTGCTGATGATCACCGCGATTACATAGGCAACCATCGCCAGGGCGAAGTGGACGAGAAAACGGTTCTGGCTCATAACGCATCCCTTCTATGGAAAGTGTGCTTTACATTAGAGGGAGACCTTTCGTTAGTCAAGTTGGCTTTACATTGTTCTGGTTACGCGGATGCGCTCTGGAGTAGCATGGGCGACGATTTTCAGGATGACCCGGGCATGCAGCCGCGCAAGATCCGCATGGACGACCTCGACGCCTTTCATGAGCTGTTCGGCCAGGTGGCAGCGGAAGGGCTGTACTCGACTCGCCCCCAGGCACCGCCCAAAGCCGTCATCGCACGTGCGCTGGAGCGGGCGGACGACAACGGCTGGGCGGTCTATGTGATCGAGCAAGCAGGACGCATCGTCGCTACCGCCGAAGCCTACCCGGACAGCTACTGCCGGCCCGAGGGCGATGCGACCGTAGGCATCCTTGGCATGCAGGTGCATGCCAGCTGGCGACGCCAGGGGTTGGGCCGGCGCTTGCTGGAAAAGGTCATCGAGCATTGCCGCGAGCAGGGCATGCGCTGCATCGAATTGAACGTGTTCAAGTCCAATCGGGCAGCCCTGGCCCTTTATCGGTTATACGGCTTCGTCTGGGTCGACGACTTGCCGGTCTGCCAGCTACCGGCCGGGCACCGCGATCAGCCGCAAAGAATGCGCCTTGTACTGAAGGAGCCTTTGCTGGGCTGAAGTTCCGAACCGCATGCCTGGAACGTACAGCCACCGTCGGGTTGAATGGTTTTGGTGGGCTAAAGCCCACCCTACGGTTCATGCCCCCGAGTAGGGTGGGCTTCAGCCCACCAGCGGTCACCATTTTACGGTTCATGCCCCGGGAGTAGGGTGGGCTTCAGCCCACCAGCGGTAACCATTCTACGGTTCATGCCTCTGGGGGTAGGGTGGGCTTCAGCCCACCAGCGGTCACCATTCTACGGTTCATGCCCCGGGAGTAGGGTGGGCTTCAGCCCACCAGCGGTCACCATTTTACGGTTCATGCCCCGGGAGTAGGGTGGGCTTCAGCCCACCAGCGGTAACCATTCTACGGTTCATGCCTCTGGGGGTAGGGTGGGCTTCAGCCCACCAGTGGTCACCATTCGCTGGCCATGACGAGCCTCCGTTTCAGTCACCCACTCGCCACGTTCAGGGCTTGCTGAATAGCGTGGTGCTCATATGATCGATGAACACACGCAGCTTGGGCAGCGCATATTTGCTGTTGGGCCAGAGCATCCAGAACGCGCCACCATGCTCCATGTGATCGGCGAGCACCGGCCGCAGGCGGCCAGCGGCAATGTCTTCGGCGATCAGGAAGTCCGGCAAGCAGGCGATTCCCAGGCCTGAGCGGGTGACCCGCAGCAAGCTGTCTAGAGTGTTGCAGATCACCCGCTGCCTGAGCGCACCTTCCAGCTCCGCATTGGCGCCGCGCAGCGGCCAGCGATCAAGCTTGCCGCTGGCGTGGAAGCGGTACATCAGGCAGGCATGTTCGAGCAGGTCCGCCGGTTGCTGGGGCGTGCCGTGGCTATGCAGATAATCCGGGCTGGCCACCAGTTGCTGGGCAAAGCTGCCGAGCTGCCGGGCGGTCAGCCGCGAGTCCTGCATGGGGCCGGTGCGGATCACCGCATCGAAGCCTTCCTCGAAGACGTCCACCATGCGGTTGGAGAGGTCGATATCCAGTTCGATCTGCGGATAGCGCTGCATGAAGTCGATCAGCACCGGCATGACCAGTTCACCCACACGCGGCATGCTGATGCGCAGGCGCCCGCTGGGCCCCAGGGCGGCGCTGCTGAGCTCCAGTTGCGCGGCTTCCAGCTCGCACAGCACGCGCCGGCAGCGCTCGAGAAAGCGCTGACCCTCGGCGGTCAGCGTCATACTGCGGGTGCTGCGGTGCAGCAAGCGGATGCCCAGCCGCTGCTCCAGTCGCGCGATGCTCTTGCCGACTGCCGAAGAGGAGATGCCAAGCAGGCGGCCGCTTTCGGTGAAGCTGCGGGTGTTAGCCACCTGTACGAACACGCCGATACCGCTGAGGTTGTCCATGCGGGACTCCATCACGGGCCCAGACTGCAAGGGCATTGGATTGAGGACAGAAATGTCCGCTAAGTTGCGAACCTTAGCCTGTTTTTCTCGAGAACGCCGCTGCCTAACCTGCCGCTCGGGTCGATTGGCCGCTTTCCGCTGCGCCAAGCCCTTCTACAGGCGCTTTCCATGTACACAGACGAACATCCGCTGCCTGCAAGCCTGGTGGCCAACGAGCGCGAGCGTTTGCCGCTGAACGGCTTGCTGGTGCTGGCGGGCGCTGGCTTCATCACCATCCTTACCGAGGCATTGCCAGCAGGACTTTTACCGCAACTGAGCGCGGACCTGGGCGTCAGCCAGGCCATGGTCGGGCAGATGGTCACGCTCTACGCGCTGGGCTCACTGTTGGCGGCCATACCGCTGGTGATGCTGACGCGTAGCTGGCGGCGGCGACCGCTGTTGCTGATCGCCATCGGCGGGTTTGCCGTAGTCAATCTGGTCACTGCGCTGTCCAGCCATTACCCCCTGACCCTGGTGGCGCGGTTTTTCGCCGGGGTGTTCGCTGGCCTGCTGTGGGCGCTGGTCGCCGGGTACGCGGCGCGTATGGTGGCGCCCCATCTTCAGGGGCGGGCCATCGCCGTGGCCATGGTCGGCACGCCGCTGGCGCTATCGCTCGGCATACCGGCAGGCACCTTTCTCGGCAATGCGATCGGCTGGCGCTACACCTTCTTGCTGATGAGCTTGCTGACCCTGATTCTGCTGGTCTGGGGGCGCATCATCCTGCCGGACTTTGCCGGGCAGCGCAGTGCCGGTCCGCTGCCGATTGCGCGGGTATTGCGCCTGCCCGGCGTCCGTCCGGTACTCCTCGCCATCCTCATCTACGTGCTGGCCCACAACCTGTTCTACACCTATATCGCCGCATTCCTGGCTCCCCTCGGCATGCGCGCGGAAGTCGATCGGGTGCTGCTGGCGTTCGGTCTGGCAGCGCTGCTGGGCATCTGGCTGACCGGCATGCTGATCGACCGCTGGTTGCGCTTGCTGAGCCTGTCGAGTGCGGCCTTGCTGGCGCTGGCTTGCGTGATGCTGGCTGTGAGCGGTTCTTCTGCGTTGCTGGTGTATACCGGTGTGGCCGCCTGGGGGCTGGCATTCGGCGGTGTACCCACGCTGTTTCAGACCGCCTCGATTCGCGCAGCGGGCAAGGAGGCCGATATCGCGCAATCGATGTGCGTGACCGCCTGGAACCTCGGCATTGCCGGGGGCGGCTTATGCGGTGGCTTGTTCCTGCAGAGCCTGGGCGCCGCAGCACTGCCATGGGGCGCCGCGGGTCTGGGATTGCTGGCATGGCTGGTCATCTTCATGGCCCGTGTGCACGGCTTCGCTCGCGCCGGTTAGGCCCATGAGGATGCTCAGGCGTTCGGCTCTGCAAGAGCCCGCTCATACACCGCCAGATCACCGGCCGAAAAGCAGCAGAACACCACCTGAGCGATATCTGGATGGCTGGCCAGTTCGGTCCGCAGCGTGGTGATGGCGATCCGCGCCGCCTGCTCGATCGGGTAGCCGTATATGCCGGTACTGATGCTGGGGAACGCGATGCTGCTCAGTCGCTGCTGCGCGGCCAGGCGCAGGGCATTGCGGTAGCAGGACGCGAGCAGCTGCGCCTCGCCCTGACTGCCGGAGCGCCAGACCGGGCCGACCGTGTGGATGATGAAGCGGGCAGGCAGGCGGTAACCCCTGGTCAGTTTGGCTTCACCGGTCTTGCAGCCACCGAGTAGCCGACACTCGTGCACCAGCTCGCTGCCGGCGGCGCGATGGATCGCCCCGTCGACGCCGCCACCACCGAGCAGCGAGGAGTTGGCCGCGTTGACGATGGCATCCACGTCCAGTCTGGTGATGTCGCCCTGCAGAGCGGTGAGGGTGGCGGGCATGGCCGGGTCTCCTGATCGAGGTTCGAACGCTGGTGACGGGGCGTGGCTCACCAGAGCAGCGGTTTGCTCTGGCCTTTCCAGAACAGCCAGCGCTGCCGTTCCTGATGCTCGCCGGTACCGATCTGCCAGGCCGGGCGACCGGCGTCCAGATCGATCAGGCAGACGAAACCGGCATAGCTGGACACGGCCAGGGTGCTGCCGTCGTCCGACAGATCCATGGCGCAGATGGTCGAGCCGATGAAATGCTGCCAGCGCTCGTTGCCCTGTTCGTCGAAGGCCCGCAGATAGCCGTAGGCATCTCCGACGATGAAGGTATCGCCACGGGAGACTCCGGCGTACACCCGCGCACCGTCCTGCACGACCGGGGTGCGTTCATCGTCGCTGTAGAAGTCGGTCTGCATGCCGGGCAGGTCCGCCACGGCGACGCTCAGGGTCGCGCCGTTGTAGAAATGGCAGGCATTGAGTATCAGGCGGTCACTGCGGCGATTGAACAGGGCGAAATGCGGATACTCGCCTGCCGGGCCTACTTCGGCGACCTGCTGCAGGGCGCTGTCGAACACCAGATGACTGCCACATTGCTCGCCCACCGCGATCCAGCGGCCATCCGCTGATACGGCGCCGTGCTCCATGGACAGCCCCAGAACGATGTCGTCGGCGGCGGTGCCTTTGTGCAGGTCGTCGCAGATATCCGCCGGGCGCGGCAGCAGGCGCGTGGTTGCCTCACTGGCGAGCACGAAGATGCCATCCGAACTGACCAGCAGCACACGCTGACCATCCGGAAAGGGAATCAGCGCGGTCGGCGTTGGAGGGTGTTCCAGCGCCTCGAGTCCGGCATCCTCAGGCAAGCCTTCCAGCCCCGTGGGCCAGGCGAACTGGGCGACCTGCGGGCCAGCCCAGCCATCGTGCACGCTGATGCCCGATGCCCTGGCAAAGGCGAAATAACGGCGTGCCGGGCAGCGTCCGAAAAAGTCGATGCCGATCACGTCGTGCCATTGGTTGCCGTGAATATGCACCAGGCGTCCACGCTCGTAGGCGCTGCCGACGCGGGCCAGCAGGCTGCCGTCGTCGAGCAGGGCGAGGGCGCTTATCGCCTGGGCCTGGGCATCCAGCAGGGGCACCAGTGGCAGATGGGCCGGTGGCCAGTCGGTACGGAAGTTGGCGTGGCTGGCGTCATCCGCATTCGTCTCGTTGGCGGCCTGCAACGCCTCCAGCAGGGCCGGCAGCAGGTGCTCGGTCGCTGCCAGTTGCGGTTCCTTCAGGCCGTCCCAGCCTTGGCTGAGACCCTGTTCGACATAGCGATTGACCTGTCGGGCATAGTCGAGCACGGCGGCTTGCCATTGCTGTTGGGGAGTTAGCGTCGTCATAAAGCGCTCCTTCGGCGGCCAAGCTCAGGGCAGAATTTCAATCGGTGTGCCGGGCTCGACGGCCTGCCAGATGGTTTCCATCGAGGCATCGTCAACGGCGATGCAGCCATTTGTCCAGTCGAAGCGCTGGGTCAGCCATGACCACCAGCCCCAGCCGTTGCGTTGGCCGTGGATCATGATCAGGCCACCTGGGTCCACTCCCCGGGAGCGGGCGTTGGCTACGTCTGCAGCGTTCGGGTAGGACACGTGAATGGCCTTGTAGTAACCCGAGTCGGCTTTCTTGTAATCCAGGGTATAGCGTCCTTCCGGGGTGCGCTCATCGCCTTCCTGCTGTTTGTGGCCATCGGGATTGGCGCCGAATACCACATCGAACGTCGCGAAAGGCTTGCCCTCGGCGATCAGTTGCAGGGTGCGTGCGCTCTTGTCGACGCGCACGGCATCGGCCTTGGGCGTGGCGAGAACGGTGCCGCCGCACAGCAGCAGACAGAGAAGCAGAACAGCTTTCATGGGGGCCTGTGGTGAATGGGGGAGGGTCATTCTCGCGTTGCCGGAGGGCTTTGCGCGCCAATCCAGTCAACAGTCTAGCTGGCCAGGAATCTGCAAGGCGCCAACTGCATCGCGTTCGCGCCAAGGTAGAGCGTAGCGGCAGGCATTCGTTCCAGGCGGATGCCTTGGCACTGCAGGTCTTGTTGTTAGCATGGGGTTCACCTATCGCTAGCAACATTGCGCCTTGAGCACTCCAGCGGGCCATTCGGGCCAGGCGTTACCCTCTTTCTCACCAGCCGGTGGCAATTTGCACAGCGCTAGCGAATCAGGTCGCCATGGCGTATTTACCCCACCCATGTGGCTGGCGGATAATGCGCCAGTGGAAGCGCTCGCGACGGGCCATCAGGGCTCGTCGAGGTTGGATCAGAGGACAGGATGGCTGCGAAGACCGTAACCAGCAAGCAAGCCGAAGTGCAGCGCATCGTCGATGTCCTGTTCAAGGCCATCGCCCAGCATCGCTTACCGCCCGGGACGCGCCTGATCGAAGCGCAGATCGTCGAGATCCTGCAGGCCAACCGCAATCATGTGCAGGTGGCGCTGCAGCGCCTGGCCTTGCAGCGCGTCGTCACCATCGAGCCGAACCGCGGCGCGATGGTCGCTCAACCCAGCGCCAAGGAAGCCCGCGAAGTCTTCGCTGCACGGCGCGCCATCGAGCGCGCCATCGTCGAAAGCATCACGCCGGCGATCATGCACAAGCAGCGTCAGCGGGTGGCCACGCACATGAGCAATGAGCGCAAGGCCACCAGCGCTACCGACCGCCGCGCCATCGTTCGCGAGCTGAGCGAGTTTCACCTGATGCTCGGCGAGATCAGCGGCAATTCGGTGCTCAGCGAGATCCTCGCCAATCTGATGGTGCGCAGTTCGCTGATCGTCGCGCTCTACCAGCGCAATGACGTACCGTCCTGCGCATCGGACGAGCATCAGCAAATCATCACCGCCCTGGAGAAGGGCGAGCATGAGCGGGCGGCTGCGGTGATGCTCGAGCACCTGGGCGAGCTCGAAGACCAGTTGGACCTGGACGATCAGGCCGAGCCCGAGGTCAATCTGCGTCAGGCCCTGGCAGGGCTTTGACGCGGCCCTCCATGGCGTTGCCCTGAGTGCGGCAGATCGGCGCCTTCGCCGTTGCGCGATGGGTTGCGACTCAGAGCGCCATTTCCCGGCTGAACACCTCCAGCGTATGAGCCTTGACCCGCACGAACTCCGGATGGCTCATGATCTCCGCGCCCCGTGGTCGGGGCAGATCGAATGGGACGATTTCAGCAATCTGGGTGGGGCGCCGGGTCAGCAGCAGGATCTCATCGGCCAGAAATACCGCGTCTTCCAGATCGTGAGAAACGATCAGCATGGTGACGCCGGTCGCCAACTGCACCTCCTGCAATTTGTCGCGGATGAACAAGGTCATCTCGAAGTCCAGCGCGGAAAACGGCTCGTCGAGGAACATCACTTCCGGGCGCGGCGCCAGCGCCCGCATGATGCACACGGTCTGTTGCTGGCCACCTGAAAGCTCGTACGGATAACGATTCAGATCGAAGCGGATATCGAACATCCGCGTCAGCTCATCGACACGTGCGTTCACATCGGCCTTGCTCATGCCCTGACGCACCAAGGCATAGGCGATGTTGGCGCGGGCACTCATCCACGGAAAGAGCGCATCGCGGTAGTTCTGGAACACGTAGCCGATCTTGGTCTGGGCGAGCGTCTTGCCATCGAACAGAATCTCGCCTTTATCCATCGGCATCAGCCCGGCGATCATGTTCATCAGTGTCGACTTGCCGCAGCCGTTGGGCCCGAAGGTCGAGACGATCTTGCCGCGCGGCAGGTCGAGATCCAGATCGGTATACAACGGCTGGCCGGCAAAGGCTTTGCTCAGGCCGCGAATGGTGACATGGGTGTCGGCACGCGGTGCCGTACCTGGGACCTGTGGCTTGTCGAGGGCTGGGGCGAGGGAAAGAGCGTGCGTCATGCCTGGCTACTCCAGTGGACGGTTTTTTTCTCGATCAGCAGGAACGCCAGGTTCAGCAGATAGCCCAGGGCGCCGGTGATCAGGATCGAGGCGTACATGTCTTTGATGTTGAATACCTGTTGCGCATCGATGATCCGGTGCCCCAGGCCGTTTTCCGAGCCGATGAACATTTCCGCGACGATCACGATCACCAGGGCGATGGACACCCCGGTACGCAAGCCGACGAAGGTTTGCGCGAGGCTTTCCATCAGCAGGATGTCCTTGAATATGTGCCAGCGCGAAATGCCCATTACCTTGGCGGCCATCAGCCGGGTTTTCTTGGCGTTCATCACGCCGTAGGCGCTGTTGAACAGAATCACCAGCACGGCGGCGAACGCGGCGATGGCGATCTTGTTCGCATCGCTGATGCCGAAAATCAGCATGAACAGCGGGATCAGCGCCGAGGAGGGCGTCGAGCGGAAGAAGTCGATCAAAAATTCCAGGCTGCGGTAGACCTTTTCGCTACTGCCCAGAATGACGCCCAGCGGCACTCCCACCGCGGCCGCGAAAGCGAACGCGGCCAGCGTTCGGTACAGCGTCGAGGCGATGTCGGTTCGCATGGACGGTTCGGCGAACGACTGGAACATGAAGCCCAGGGTCTCGAGCGGCGAGGGTAGCAGAACCGGATTCAGCCACTGCGCACTGACGGCAAGCTGCCACAACAGAAACAGCAGCAGCGGGCCGATCAGCGGTAGCAGGCGCGAAGACCAGTGTGACGTCATGACGATTCTCCTCAGCCCTGATAGATCAGCGCAGCCACGTCGATCGGTTTGCTGAAGATTTTTCGCTCGGTGAAGACGTCATAGAACTTCTGGAACCACTGCAGGTTGTCGCCTTGCAAGTCGGAATACATGACGAAGCCCGGCAGTGGCACCTCGTTCACCAGATCCGATTCGATGCTGGTGTAGCCGACGATGTTCTTGCGTGCCTGCTCCGGCTGCGCGGCGATGAACGCCACGGCCTTCTGGTAGGCGGCGATGAAGGCTTTGGTCTGTAGCGGCTTGCTCTCGATGAAGGTGCTGTTCAGCGCGGCTGCGCCACCGAACCAAGGGGCGTCGGCATTACCGAGCACGTATTTGGAGATGACGCCGGTTTCCAGCGTGCGCGACAGGTTCTTCATGCGCCCCACGGTGCCGGTCGGCTCCAGGGTATAGACCCCGTCGATCTGGCCGGCCGCCAGGGCTGGCGCGTGCTGGCCGACAGGCAGTTCGATGACCGAGGGATCGCTGAAGCCGTTCTTTTCCAGAATGATCTTGGCCATGGTGACGTTCTGGATGCCCGGGCCGCAGGCGATTTTCTTGCCTTGCAGATCGCTGATGCTCTGCGCAGTGCTATCGAGTGGAACCAGGAACTCATCCAGAACCAGTCGATGGTTCGACGGGTTGGAGCAGATGATCTTGAACAGCCCCGGCATGGTGATCGCCCCCAGGCCGAGGGCGCCGGTCGCGGTGCCGTTCGCACAGCCGTGGATCCGGCCAGTGATCATGCCCTCGACGATTTGCTGCGGGCTGGAGAACTTGACGCCTTTGACGTTCAGCCCCGCTTCCTTGAAAAAACCTTGCTCCAGGGCGACATACAGCGGCAGGCCGCCAACGATGGGCCAATAGCCGATACGGATTTCCTCGTCATCGGCGGCAAACGCGCCAGCGGGAAGCAGGCTGCCGAGCGTCATGGCGCTCCCCGTCACGGCCAGCCACTTCATCAATTGGCGACGATCCAGATTGAGCGGAAGGTTTTCAGGTTTGACGTCTTTCATCGGTTTTCCCTGTTCTCGGATTGGCAAGGTGGCGTGTGCATAGCTGCAAGCACGTGCCGTTCCAGGTTTATAAATTTATAAAATTCAAGTAGTTACATGTTCCTTTGACGATTGGCTGGGGCGATATCCGCGCAGCGTCGATAAACAGGCCCCAGGTTGGCGCGTGCGGTGATGTGGGCTGTCACGGCCTGAGCAGGCGTGGTTGTGCGCGTTCGAAGGTCTTGCGGCCGGCCTTGTAGCCCATCAGCGGCGGGCTGATCTCGGCCACCACTGCGGCCGGTGAGGGCGCATCGAAGACGATGAAGTCGGCGCGGCAGCCCGGCGTCAGGCCATAGTCGGGAAGGCGCAACAGGCGTGCCGACTCACTCGACACCCAGCTCAGGCAACGCAGCAACTCGGCCTCGGTAGCCAGTTGGGCGACGTTGGCGAACAGGTTGGCCTGACGCACCAGCGACGCGTCTCCGTAGGGGGTGAAAGGGTTGCCGATGTTGTTGGTCGATAGCGAGCAGGTCACGCCACAGGCGTGCAGGTGCTGCAGGGGCGCCAGGCCCCGGGGCCGGTTGTGAAAGTGCTCGCGGCCGGTGAGGAACAGGTCGGTACTCGGCAGGCAGGTGACCTGCACACCGGCCTCGGCCAGGGATTCGGCAACCGCCAGCAGAGTGTCCCTGGGCAATGCCGACAGCTTGGTCACATGGCCGATGGTCACCCGGCCAGCCCAGCCGTGCTGGTGAGTGCAGCGGATCACCTCGCCGATGGTCATGCCTTCGGGGTTCAGGTCGAAGTCCAGATGGAAGTCCAGGTCACGGTCGAACTCCACCGCCAGTTCGAACAGCCGGCGAATCTGCGCGCCAGGGTCGGCATCGGTGTAGGGGCAACCGCCAAGCACCTCGGCGCCCTGGGCCAGCGCCTCGCACAGCAGGCCTTCGGTACCGGGGTTGTTGAGCAGGCCTTCCTGGGGGAACACGCAGATTTCCAGGCTGATGGCCCAGGCGTAATCCGCCTGCAGGCGGCGCACCGCGTTGAAGCCGATCAGGCCGATCTGCGGGTCGATCTCGACGTGGGTGCGCATGTGCGTGGTGCCTTGGGCGATGGCCTTGTCGAGCACCTGGGCGCCGCGCTGGTAGACGTCCGCCTCGGTGAAATCGGCCTTGGCCGAGCGGGTCTGGGCGATGGCCTCGGCCAGGGTGCCTTCGCTGAGTTGGCAGCGCTGCATGATGCAGGCCTTGTCCAGGTGGATATGGGTCTCCACCAGGCCGGGGAGTAGCAGCTTGCCATTCAGGTCGAGGGTCTCGGCGGTGGCACTGGGCGCACTGACGAAGCGGCCATCCTTCACGTACAGGGTCTGCAGCGCCTGGGTGCCATCGCCGAGGCGGGCGTTGATGATGGTCAGCGCACTCATGCCGCGGCTCCTTCGCCGAGGTAGGCCGCTTCCAGTTCCGGGTCGCCGCGCAACGCTTCGGCACTGCCGGATTTGACGATGCGCCCGGTCTCCAGTACGTAGGCGCGGTCTGCCACCTGCAGGGCGAGGTTGGCCATCTGGTCGACCAGCAGCAGGGTCACGCCTTCGTCGCGCAGGGCGGCCAGGGCGTCGTACAGTTCGCCGATCATGGCTGGCGACAGGCCCAGGGAAGGCTCGTCGAGCAGCAGGATCTTCGGTTTGGCCATCAGCCCGCGACCCACTGCCACCATCTGCTGTTCGCCGCCCGAGAGCAGGCCGGCTGAGCTGTCGATACGCTCGCGCAGGCGTGGGAAGCGGCGCAGGATGGCTTCTATTTCCGCGTCGGCATCGAAGGCCTCCTTGCGTGAGTAAGCGCCGAGCAGCAGGTTGTCACGCACGCTGAGCTGGCCGAACACCTGCCGCCCCTCCGGCACCAGGGCCAGGCCCCGGGCGGCGATGGTGCTGGCATCGGCGTGTTCGATGCTTTCGTTGTCGAGCAGGATGCTGCCGCCACTGGCTTTATGCAGCCCGGCCAGGCACTGCAGGATGCTCGATTTGCCGGCGCCGTTGGCGCCCAGAATGGCGATCAGCTCGCCAGGGTTGACCACGATATTGACCCTGTCGACCACCGGCGCGGCGCCGTAGTCGATGACCAGATCCTTGATGTACAGACGAGCATCGCGCGAGCCGTCCCAGGCTTCGGCCCGTGGCGTGGCCTGGTAGCTGGTGCCGCCCAGATAGGCGGCGATGACCCGTTCGTCCTTGCGCACTTCATCCGGTACGCCCCAGGCGATGGGCTTGCCGGCATCGAGCACCAGCAGACGTTCGGACACGGCCATCACCAGCCCCATGTCGTGCTCGACCAGAATGACCGCGATGCCGAACCCGGCGAGGGTCCTGAACAGGCTGGCCAGGCGGTCGGTGTCGCTGCGGCTGAGCCCGGCCGCTGGCTCGTCGAGCAGCAGTACGCTGGGCCGGGTGGCCAGGGCGCGGGCGATTTCCACCAGGCGCCGGTCGACGTGGGCCAGGTCATCGGCCGGGGTGTTCACCGAGCCCTGGTAGCCGACCAGGGTCAGCAACTGCAGCGCCAGCTGGCGTCGGGTATCGCTGGCACAACTGAAGGGCAGACCGAGGCGCCCCTGTTGCATGGCCACCAGCAGGTTCTCCAGCACCGACAGCTCGCCGAACAGCTGGGTGGTCTGGTAGGTGCGGGCGATGCCGGCACGGGCGATTTTCCAGGCGGGCAGACCCGCCAGTGGGCGACCCAGGTCGATGCTGCCGCTGTCCGGTGCGTAGAAGCCGCTGATCATGTTCAGCACCGTGGTCTTGCCCGCGCCATTGGGGCCGATGATGCTGGTGATGCTGCCCGGTGGAGCCTGCAGGCTGACGTTCCGTGCCGCCTGGACGCCGCCGAAGCGAATGCCGATGTCCTTGACCTGCAGGCCTTGGCGGGCGGCGACGTCTTGCTGGAAGAACGCACTCAACTGCGCCTGGTCGAAGGTCGCCGGGGCGGCTTGGTGGGCGGGCCGCAGCCACAGGCCGGCCAGGGTGCCGAGCAGGCCCCGTGGTGCAGCCCAGAGCACGCTGAGCAGCAGCACGGAGAAGATCAGCAGGCGGTATTCGGCGAAATCCGAAAGCATTTCCGGCAGCAGCACGATCAACAGGGCGCCGAGCAGTGGGCCGAACAGAGTGCCGCTGCCGCCGACGATCACCGCCAGCACGAACAGGATCGACTGCGAGAAGGGGAAGGAGGCCGGGTTGATGAACATCATCAGTGGCGCCACCAGCGAACCGGCCAGGCCGGTGAGCAGGGCGGACAGGGCGAAGGCCAGGGTCTTGGTCTGCACCGGGTTGAAACCGAGCGAGCGGGCAGCGATTTCGGTGGATTTCACCGCGCGCATGGCCATGCCCCAGCCGCTGTGGCGCAGGCGCTGGAACAGCGCCAGGGCGGCGATCATCAGGCCGGTGGCGATCAGCGCCATGCTCACGCTCGGGTCGAGGCTGCCGATTTCCGGCATGGGGATGCCCATCAGGCCGTTGGCTCCGCCGGTCAGCGAGCGCCATTCGATCAGCCCGTGGTGCACCACCAGGGCAAAGGCAATGGTGATCATCGCCAGGTACGGGCCGCTGACGCGCAGGGCCGGGATCGCCAGCAGCGCGCCAATGGCGCCACAGGCCAGGCCAGCGGCGATCATCGCCAGGCCCAGGGGCAGGCCAGCCATGGTCAGCAGTGCCGAGACGTAGGCGCCGATGGCGTAGAAGGCGATATGGCCGAAGGAGATCTGCCCGCTCAGGCCAATCAGGATGTTCAGGCCCACGCCGACCACCACGGCCAGCGCGCAGAAGGTGAAGACCAGCAGCGAGTAGCTGTCGAGCAGCAGCGCCGCCGCGATGCAGGCCAGCGTCAGCAGGGCGAGGGAAACGGGGGCGAACAGCGAATTCTTCAGGGTCATACTTTCACCAGGGTCTTGCTGCCGAACAGGCCATTGGGGCGCAGCGCCAGGGCCAGAATGACCAGGGCGAAGGTGAACAACTGGGTGAAGGCCGAACCGAAATAGATGGTCACCAGTGCCTCGACCAGACCGAACAGCAGGCCGGCGGCGAATACCCCGCCAGCGCTGGCGATACCGCCAAGAATCGCCACGGCGAAGGCCTTGAGGCCGAACAACATGCCCATCTCGGCATTCACGCTGAACAGCGGCGCGATCAACAGGCCGGCTATGGCGGCGAACACGGTCGACACGGCAAAGGCCACGGCCACCACGCGATTGACCCGAATACCCATCAGCATCGCCGCCTTGGGATTCTGTACGCAGGCCTCCAGCACCTTGCCCAGGCGCGTGTAGCGGCGCACCAGAAACAGCGCCAGGGCGATGCCGCCACCTACCACGGGGATCAGCAGTTGCAGCACGCCGACGTTGTTGCCGAACAGCTCCAGGTGCTGATTGGCCAGCGCCGAAGTGAACTGCCGTGGCTCCTTGCCGAAGGTGAACAGGGCCAGGTTATCGACCAGGATGCCCGCTGCCACCGTCGCCATCAGCCAGGCTTCGGAGCCGCGCGAATGGAAGGGGCGCACCAGAAAGCGCTCGATGATCAGCCCATAGACGGCGCACAGCGTCAGGGTCGCCGGAACCGCCAGCCACAGTGGCCAGCCCCAGGTGATGGTGAAGCTGTAGCCAAGTACGGCACCAACCATCATGGCGCTGCCCTGGGCGAAATTGACCGTACGCGAAACCACGTAGGTGATATGGAAACCCAAGGCCAGCAGTGCATACATGCTGCCCAGTCCGAGCCCGGTGATGATGGCGGCGGTGATCATGACGATAATCCTCCGGGCGGGCCGCCAGGGCCCGTCCGTTCACGGCTTCAAGGGGCGAGCGGAACGATGCGGCCGTCGACGAAATGGGTGAAGACGTAGTCGTCCGGCCCCAGGGCGTCGTGCTTGGTCGGGGTGAAGGGCTGGGTGTAGTCCTTGATCAGCCCCTGGTAGCTGTCGATCGCATAGAAGCCATCGCGCACCTTGGTGCCCTGGGTGTCGCCGGCCTTCTCGATGGCGGCGGCGGCCAGGTGCATGGCGTCGTAGGCGTTGGCGATTCCCACTGCCGGGGTCACGTCAGCCAGGCTCTTGATCTCCGGGAAGCGCTGCTTGAGGGCAGCCAGCACGCTGTCGCCCTTGGCGCTGTTGTTCTCGGTGAACACGTAGGTCTGGATGAAGTGCACGCGGCTGGCGTTGGGGCCGGCCAGTTCGCTGAAGCGGCCGCCTGCCGGGCCCCAGTGGGAAACCACCGGCACATCCCAGCCCATGCGATCGAGGGACTTGACCACCTGGGCCGAGGGGCCGACGTTGCCGACCATCAGCAGGGTGTCGGTGCCGGCATTCTTCAGGCGGGTGAGCTGCGGCACCACGTCGAGATCACTGTCTTCGATGCGTTCGATGCCGGCGTAGTCCATGCCGCGTTTGGCCAGGGCATCCTTGAAGCCGATTTCATTGGATTCGCCCCAGGGATTGTTGATCAGGATCATCCCGGGCTTCTTCATGCCCTTCTTGATGCCGTGCTCGACCAGCGCCTCGTCGACCAGCTCGTCTACCGCCGACACGCGGAATACGTAATTGTCCTTGGCACCGTTCTCGGTGATCTTGGTGCCCGCGGCCCAGATGCCCATGAACGGCACTTTCAACTGATTGGCCAGTGGCACGATGGCCAGGGAAACCGGTGTATCGAGGCCACCGAACAGCACGCTGACTTTTTCCCGCTGCGCCAGTTCGCGGGCGGCCAGCATGCCTTTGGCCGGGTTGCTTTCATCGTCACGACGGATCAGCTGCACCGGGCGACCGAGGATGCCGCCCTTGGCGTTGATCTCATCGATGGCCACGGTGAGCCCGCGGGTAAGCGCCTCGCCGGACTTCGCCGACTGCCCGGACAAGGCGGCAACCAGGCCGACCTTGATCGGCTCCTCGGCGTGCGCCGCAGCGCTCAGCGCCATGCCAAGGCTGGCAACAGCCGCTGCGCAGGGCAACAGGCGGCGGAGTGGGGATAACAGTTTGCGCATGAGCTTTCTCCTGATTGCTAGCATTCGTATATAATTTGCTAGCAAGCCTGGTGCCATAACGCGCAAACTGGCCATTCCGCGGTTTTCCCGGAATAGCCATCGCCAACGTGCACGAATAGCGTGCATGCCGCACCACATGCAGGCACGAACGGTGCCTCGGCACGATCAACGAATTGGGAGAGCAGGTATGAATGAAATGAACGAGGCCGTGCAGATTGTTAGCGATTTTCTAGCGGCATCCATGGCTCCGGATCCGGTCAGGGCAGCCACTTACATGAGTGACGACGTGCGCATCACCTTCACCGGCGGGCGCCACATGCCTACGCCCCAGGACATCACCGCGTTCAACGGCTCGCGCTACGCCTGGGTGAAAAAGGCCCTCGGTCAGTTCGACTGGACCGAGCGCGACGACCATACCGTCGTCTATTCCAACGGCACGCTGTATGGCGAGTGGCCGAACGGCAGCAGTTTTTCCGGTAACCGCTATCTGGATCGTTTCGAAGTCCGCGACGGCAAGATCACCCGCATGGACGTCTGGAACGACAGCGCCGAGTGGCTGCTGACACCGGAAATCGCCAAGGCCTGACCGCGCAGTGACAGGTCGACATGCCGGCCTGTCACGACCGCTTTCGCGTCAGGTCGTGGAATCCTCAGGGGGAATTGGCGAATAATGCCGCCATTGGCTAGCGCCGCCCCGACACAGGAATCCATTTTCCATGAGCGCCTCCACACCCCCTTTGGTTCTCTCGATCCAGTCCCATGTCGCCCTGGGCCATGTCGGCAACGACGCCGCCGTGTTTCCGTTGCAGCGCCTGGGTTTCGAAGTGTTGCCGGTACACACGGTGCAGTTCTCCAACCACACCGGCTACGGGCAGTTCCGCGGCCAGGTGTTCGATGCCGAGCATATCCGTGAAGTGCTCGCAGGCCTGCGTGATCGCGGCGTGCTGTCGCGGGTCTCGGCAGTGCTTTCCGGCTATCTGGGCGATGCGGCGATCGGTGCGGTGATCCTCGAAGCTGTGGACGAGATTCGCCGGGATAACCCGGGCGTGCGCTACCTCTGCGATCCGGTGATGGGCGATGTGGGGCGAGGGGTATTCGTCAACGCGGCGATCCCGGATTTTCTGCGCAACCTGGCGATTCCCTGCGCCAACATCATCACCCCCAACCAGTTCGAGTTCGAGCTGCTGACCGGCAGCAAACTCGACAGCGTCGACGAGGCCGTGCGCACCGCACGCCAGCTGCGCGGTCGCGGGCCCGATGTGGTGGTGATCACCAGTTTGGCCACGCCGGACATTCCAGCCGACCAGCTCTGTACCCTGGCGGTCAATGGTCAAGGCGCCTGGCTGGTGAGCACCCCGCGCCTGGCGCTGCATCCGCTGCCCAACGGCATGGGCGATGTGTTCTCGGCGACGCTGCTGGCCCGTCTGCTGTCCGGGCATGCGCTGCCCCAGGCGCTGGAACTGGCCACTGCCACGCTGTACGCCCTGGTGCAGAAAACCGCCGAGGGATCCCGTGATCTGCCGCTGGTGGTTGCCCAGGAACAGATCGTCGAACCGCAGCAGCGTTACCAGGCGACTGAAGTGGTGGTCAAATGATCCGGCGCTGCCTTTGCATGGTGGGGGTGATGCTGGCGAGCGGCATCACGGTCGCCTGCGAGGTCGACACGGCAGCGGCCTTTCGCGATGACGCCCATGGCAACTACGTGATTCCGGTGCGGGTCAAGACCGGCGAGCGCTGCGTGATCCTCGATCACCTGACGGCAGAGGGCCGCAAGACACGCAGCGAAGTCTGGATGCCGGTAGAAAAACTGGGCAGCAGTACGCCGAAACTCGGCCGCTTCAAGCGCGAGTATCAGGTCGAGGGTGACGTGGCGAACGTGGATCGTTTCGTCTATCTGGCGGGCGACAAGGCGGGTGAGGACTCGGTGAAGTTCTCGTCGTTCCCCAATCAGCAGGAACGACGAGCAGTGGAGTACCGCATCAGCATCGAATGACCGCTCGTGGCGGGCGCTTCAGCACCGGTAGGGGCTTTCGCTTTTCAGCTCGGCGCCGCTCTCGACATCCTTGATGATGACGGTGGCGCCGGGGTGAGCCGAACACATCGCGTTGCGCATCGTGTAGATGCCGCTGCCTTCGGCGACCATGGTCATGTTCTTGGCCAAAGGTTGTCCATCTGCACCCTGTAGCGATAGCTGATAGGTGCCCGAAAGGGTCATGCAGCCGGCGAGCAAGGTACTGGCGATTAGTAGTGCAGCGAAATTCTTCATGGTTTTCGTCCTTGATGTGGGTGGGAACCACCGTTACAGCCTCGTGGTTCCCTGCGGTTCGGATATTACTGGGAAATAGCCAGTTTCGAATCACGAACGCCTTTCATGCCGGTCGCATCATCGACCATTTCGACACCGGCGCCGCCGACGAAAACGCCCATCTTGATGAACTGCCGAACGAAATAGTTCTTACCGCCTTCAGCCTGGAAGGTGAGGGCGTTATCGCTGAACTCCGACTCGGTGGAGATCACGTGCTGTCCGGGTGTGATTTCCTTGTAGAAGTACACCTTGTTGGCGGTTTCGCCGAGTACCTTGCCGTCTAGCGATACGCTTTTCTTCAGTGCCTTGCCAGCAAAGCTGTTGCGATAGATATACAGGCCCGCTTTATCCGCAGCAGGTGCTGTGAATTGTTTCATGGCGGAGTCTTGCTCGGCGGGTGCCATGGGCACGGATGAGCAGCCGGTCAGTACCAGAGAGGCGAGGAGGGCAGAGCTGGCGATCAGTTTTTTCAACATGATGACGTTCCTTGTTCGAGAGAGGAGTTGGGCCGCGTACTTTGCGCGAGCCCGTTCATCCCGCTGCCGCGGGTCTGAATGGACGCCATATTTAGGGAAAAAGCTCTCGATTTGCTGAGAGCAGATCCACACCCTGTTACTCGCTCTCATGCCGCCCAAATGAAGCGTCGGAGATCCCGCCGATAGATTTGACAAAAAGCGGGCCGTTTCATATTTTTGTAATGCGCAAACGTTTGCGCACCTATAAAAATGACAATAACCACGGAGTTCGCCCATGTCCGGTTTCCGTCCTGCCCGTCTCTGCGCCGCCATCGCTCTCGGTGCCGCCGCGCTCGTCAGCTTCTCCACTGCCCATGCCGCCGAAGGTGAGACGCCTCGGGTCGCGCTGGTCATGAAGTCCCTCGCCAACGAGTTCTTCCGCACCATGGAAGACGGCGCCAAGGACTATCAGAAAGAACACCCGGACCAGTTCGAGTTGATCGCCAACGGCATCAAGGACGAGACCGATACCTCTGCGCAAATTCGTATCGTCGAGCAGATGATCGTTGCCAAGGTCGATGCGCTGGTGATCGCGCCAGCCGACTCCAAGGCCCTGGTGCCGGTGATCAAGAAGGCCAGTGATGCCGGCATCAAGATCGTCAATATCGATAACCGCCTCGACCCCGAGGTGGTGAAGAGCAAGGGCCTGGACGTGCCGTTCGTGGGCCCGGACAACCGCAAGGGTGCACGCCTGGTCGGTGAGTACCTGGCCCAGAACAAACTCAAGGCGGGTGATGAGGTCGGCATCATCGAAGGCGTTTCCACCACCACCAATGCTCAGCAACGTACCGCGGGCTTCAAGGATGCGATGGAAGCAGCCGGCATGAAGATCGTCGGCGTGCAGTCGGGCAACTGGGAGATCGACCGTGGCAACGCCGTGGCCTCCGCCATGCTCAACGAATACCCGGATCTGAAGGCGCTGCTGGCCGGCAACGACAGCATGGCGCTCGGCGCGGTATCCGCCGTGCGCGCTGCCGGCAAGAAAGATCAGGTGCAGGTGGTCGGTTACGACAACATCAACGCCATCAAACCGATGCTCAAGGATGGCCGCGTGCTCGCCACTGCCGATCAGTTCGCCGCTCGCCAGGCGGTGTTCGGCATCGAGGCGGCGCTCAAGCTGGTCAAGGGCGAAGCCACCGACGCCAAAGACGGTGTGATCGAAACCCCGGTCGAACTCGTGACCAAGCCGTGACCACGGCGGTAGTGGCCGGCGAGACCGTTCTCGCCGCCAGCAATATCGGCAAGACCTACGCCCAGCCGGTGCTGGGTGGGGTCGAGCTGGAGTTGCGCGCCGGTGAAGTGCTGGCGCTGACCGGTGAGAACGGCGCCGGCAAGAGCACGCTTTCGAAGATTTTCTGTGGGTTGGAGCAGCCGACTACCGGCTCGCTGACTTTCCTGGGCCAGCCCTACGTGCCTGCCAGTCGCCGCGAGGCCGAGCGCCTTGGCGTGCGCATGGTGTTGCAGGAGCTCAATCTGCTGCCGACCCTGACCGTGGCCGAGAACCTGTTTCTCGACAATCTGCCCAGCCGTGGCGGCTGGATTTCCCGTGGTCGCCTGCGGGAGATGGCGCGTCAGGCCATGGCTCAGGTCGGCCTGGAAGCGGTGGACCCGGATACACCGGTAGCTGCGCTGGGCGTCGGCCATCAGCAGATGGTCGAGATCGCCCGCAACCTGATCGGCGATTGCCGGGTGCTGATCCTCGACGAGCCGACGGCGATGCTCACCGCCCGCGAGGTGGATCTGCTGTTCGAGCAGATCCGGCGTCTGCGCGCCGCGGGTGTGGCCATCGTGTACATCTCTCACCGCCTCGAAGAATTGGCGAAGGTGGCGCAGCGCGTCGCCGTGCTGCGCGACGGTCAGCTGGTGGCAGTGGAACCCATCGACCGTTACAGCAGCGATGAACTGGTCACCCTGATGGTCGGCCGCGAGGTCGGCGAAGCCATCGACCTGGGTGAGCGAAACATCGGCGCACCGCTGTTGCAGGTGACCAATCTCAGCCGCCGCGGCAAGGTCGACGACGTTTCCTTCAGCGTGCGGGCAGGGGAGATCTACGGTATTTCCGGCTTGATCGGTGCCGGCCGCACCGAGTTGCTGCGGCTGATCTATGGCGCCGACCGCGCCGACAGCGGCCAGGTGTCGCTAGGCAACCCGCCGGTTCCGGTGCGTGTCCGCTCGCCTGCCGAAGCGGTGCGTCACGGTATCGCGCTGATCACCGAAGACCGCAAGGGAGAAGGGCTGCTGCTCGGCCAGCCGATTGCCGCCAACCTGGCGCTGGGCAACATGCCGGCCGTTTCCAGGCATGGCGTGATGCGCCCGGCTGCCGAGCAGGCGCTGGCGCAGCGGCAGATCGATGCCATGCGCATTCGTTGCAACGGGCCCCATCAGGCCGTGGTCGAGCTGTCCGGTGGCAACCAGCAGAAGGTGGTCATCGGCCGCTGGCTGGAGCGCGACTGTCGCGTGCTGCTGTTCGACGAGCCAACCCGCGGCATCGATGTCGGTGCCAAGTTCGAGATCTACGGCCTGCTCGGCGAACTGGCGCGACAGGGCAAGGCGCTCGTGGTGGTGTCCAGTGACCTGCGCGAGCTGATGCTGATCTGCGACCGTATCGGCGTGCTGTCTGCCGGCCGCCTCATCGAAACGTTCGACCGCGATGACTGGAGTCAGGATCGCCTGCTGGCTGCCGCGTTCGCCGGCTACCGCAGCCGCGAAGCCATGCTCGGCGAGGTCGCCCCCCCGTTACAGGAGCTTTGCCAATGACCACTCCATCCGCCACGCCCACCAAGCGCAGTGGTACCCATCAGGGCCTGGGCACCTACCTGGGTCTGGCTGGCGCGCTGCTGGCGATGATCGTGCTGTTTTCCTCGCTGAGCAGCCATTTTCTTTCCTACGCCACCTTCACCACCCTGGCCAACCAGATTCCCGATCTGATGGTGCTGGCGGTGGGCATGACGCTGATCCTGATCATTGGCGGCATCGACCTCTCGGTGGGTTCGGTGCTGGCGCTGGCGGCGGCCGTGGTCAGCGTGGCGACGCTCGGCTTCGGCTGGGGCATCGTGCCCGCCGCATTGCTGGGCATGGCCTGCGCGGCGCTGGCCGGCAGCGTGACCGGGCTCATCACCGTGGCCTGGGGCATTCCGTCGTTCATCGTCTCTCTCGGCGTGCTGGAGATGGCCCGTGGCCTGGCCTACCAGCTCACCGACTCGCGCACCGCTTACATCGGCGACGCCTACGCCTGGCTGTCGACGCCGTTCGCTGCAGGTATCTCGCCGTCGTTCGTCATCGCGCTGCTGGTGATCCTCGCGGCGCACCTGCTGCTGACGCGCAGCGTGTTCGGCCGCTATCTGGTGGCCATCGGCACCAACGAAGAGGCGGTGCGCCTGGCCGGCATCAACCCCAAACCCTACAAGGTCTCGGTGTTCGCGCTGATGGGCCTGCTCGCCGGGCTGGCGGCACTGTTCCAGATTTCGCGCCTGGAGGCGGCCGACCCGAATGCCGGTTCCGGCCTGGAGTTGCAAGTGATCGCAGCCGTGGTGATCGGTGGCACCAGCCTGATGGGCGGCCGTGGTTCGGTGATCAGCACCTTTTTCGGTGTGCTGATCATTTCCGTACTGGCCGCAGGGCTGGCGCAGATCGGCGCCAGCGAGCCAACCAAACGGATCATCACCGGTGCGGTGATCGTGGTGGCGGTGATCCTCGACACCTACCGCAGCTATCGCGCCAAGCGTAGGGCCTGATCGTTCATGGCTACCATCAAGGACGTCGCCGCACGCGCCGGTATTTCCTACACCACGGTTTCCCACGTGGTGAACGGCACGCGCCCGGTCAGCGACAGCGCACGCGACAAGGTGCAGGCGGCGATCGCCGAGCTGGGCTATGTGCCCAGTGGCGTGGCACGATCGCTGAGAGTCCGTGCCACCGGTACCCTTGGGCTGCTGGTACCGAATGCCAGCAACCCCTATTTCGCCGAGTTGGCGCGGGGCATCGAGGATCACGCCGAGCGCAACGGCTACAGCGTGATCCTGTGCAATTCCGATGACGACGGTGCCAAGCAGTTGCGTTACCTGCGGGTGTTGCTGGAGCGCCGTATCGATGGCCTGATCGTCGCCACCGTGACCCGCGACGCGGCCTTCGCCCAGGCCCTGGCAGCGGTAAAGCTGCCGTTGATGCTGGTCGACCGGTCCCTGGACGGGGTCAGTGCGGATCGCCTGCAGATCGACCATGAGCAGGGCGGCTATCTGGCGACCCGGCATCTGCTCGAACTCGGCCATCGGCGCATCGCCTGCATCGCCGGGCCCGTGGATACCCAGGTGGCGCAGTTGCGGGTGGCGGGCTATCAACGGGCGCTGGTCGAGGCAGGCTTGCCAGCTGCCGAGCCAACCCACTGCGCCTTCACCAGCCCGGCGGGGCACGCCACGGCGCTTGGCCTGCTGAGCGGTGAGACACGGCCGACGGCAATTTTCGCCGGTAACGACATGATCGCCCTCGGCGTGCTGCGCGCTGCCGCGGAGCGTGGTGTGCGGGTGCCCCAGGAGCTGTCACTGGTGGGGTTCGACGACATCGAAGTGAGTCGCTACTTGCATCCGGCCCTGACCACCGTCGGCCAGCACATCGGCCAGCTCGGCGAGCGCGCTGCCGAGCGCTTGCTGCAGCGGGTGCGTACCCCGGAACTCGATGCCGAACAATGGCTGCTCGAACCGACCCTGATGGTGCGCGAGTCCACCGCCGTCGCTGGCGGCTGAAGATTATCCAGTGGGCGCAGCGGCGTCCTGAGGAGCGGGAACAGATGCAAGGCAATCTGGTGGTAGTGGGCAGTTTGAACATGGACCTGATCGTGCGTGCGCCGCGCCTGCCGCGTGGTGGGGAAACCCTGACCGGGCATGACTTCGCCACGGCTGCGGGCGGCAAGGGCGCCAACCAGGCGGTCGCTGCGGCACGCCTCGGCGCGCAGGTGGCGATGATCGGCTGCGTCGGTGCCGATGCCTACGGCGCACGCTTGCGTACCGCGCTGCTCGTGGAAGGTATCGATTGCACGGCGGTCAGCGAGATCGAGGGCGTGCCGACGGGGATCGCCTCGATTCTGGTGGATGACGCGGGCCAGAACGCCATTGTCATCGTCGCAGGTGGCAACGGTGCCCTGACGCCTGCTCACCTCGATGCGCAGGCGGCGCTGCTCGCCGCCGCCCAGGTGCTGGTGGTGCAACTGGAAGTGCCGCAAACCACCGTCGAGGCGGCCATGATCCGTGGCCGCGAGGCCGGCTGCACGGTGATCCTCAATCCGGCTCCCGCCAGTGGGCCGCTGCCAGCCCACTGGTACGGGCTGGCCGATTATCTGATCCCCAATGAAAGCGAGGCCGCGGCACTCACCGGCCTGCCGGTGGACTCGCCCGAGTCGGCCCTGCACGCTGCGCAACGGCTGCTGCAGGCCGGTGCTCGCCGTGTGCTGATCACCCTGGGCGCCCAGGGCGTGCTCTACGCCGATGGCGAGCGGCACGCGCATTTCGCCGTGGCCCCGGTGGTGGCCGTGGATACCACGGCCGCTGGCGATACCTTCGTCGGTGGTTTCGCCGCCGCCCTGGCTGCCGGGCAGTCGCTGGAAGCGGCCATCGGCCTGGGCCAGCAAGCCGCTGCACTGGCCGTCACCCGGCCCGGCGCACAACCCTCGATTCCTTACCGTCACGAGTTGCCTGCATGAAGAAGACGCCCCTGCTCAACGCTGCGCTTTCCGCCGCCATCGCCCGGCTCGGCCATGGCGACATCATCGTCATCGGCGATGCCGGCATGCCGGTGCCGCCGGGCACCCCGTGCATCGACCTGGCCCTGACCGCCGGAGTGCCGGACTTCGTCACCACCCTGCGGGTGGTGCTCAGCGAGATGCAGGTGCAGGGCCATCTGCTGGCCCGGGAAACCCTGGACGTGGCGCCACTGGCGCTTGAGGCCATCGAGTCTCTGACCGCCCAAGGCGAGCTGGGCGAGCGCCAATTGGTCAGCCACGACGAGCTCAAGGTCGCCTGTGCCAGGGCTCGGGTGCAGATCCGTACGGGTGAGTGCCGGCCCTACAGCAACATTGCGCTGATCGCGGGTGTCACGTTCTAGGCTGCTCACGGCCTTTTCTGACACGCTGCAGGGGCTACTTCGAGGCGATAGCAGCCGTTCGTAGTCGGGGGACAATTGGTGGGCTTTAGCCCACCAAATCGAAGGTCCGCTATCGCCTTATTGCGGCTATTGATCTGGGATAGCTGGAAAGCTGCCTCCAAAGATCATGAGCAGCTTCCAAGCGACTTCAAGACCAGCTCAGGATCGGCCAGCCTTCGCGCTCGGCATGCTCGCGCAGTGCCGGATCGGGGTTCACCGCGTGGGGCTTGTCGACCCGTTGCAACAGCGGCAGGTCGTTGCGTGAGTCGGAGTAGAAGTAGGCGCCTTCCAGGCTTTCACCGTGTTCTTCCAGCCAGGCATGCAGGCGGGTGACCTTGCCTTCACGGTAGGTCAGCACGCCCACGGTCTTGCCACTGTAGTGGCCGTACTCCTCGTGCAGGTCGATGGCCAGCACTTCCTCGACCTTGAGCCGTTCGGCGATGGCGCTGACCAGAAAGTGCGCCGAGGCGGAGATGATCAGGATGCGGTCGCCGGCCGCGCGGTGGTTGGCCAGGCAGCGGGTGGCGTCGCTGAAGAAGATCGGTTCGATCACGTCTTCCACGAAGGGCTCGACGACGAAGGCGACTTCTTCCGGCGTGCGCCCCACCAGCGGCGACAGGCTGAAGGTCATGTAGTCCTCCATCGCCAGTTTGCCTTCGGCGTACAGCGCCATCAGCTGATGATCCTTGGCGATGAAGCTTTCTCCGTCGACCCAGCCGAGCGTTGCCATGTGCTCGCTCCACAAGCTGGCACAGTCGCCATTGATCAGGGTTTCGTCGAGATCGAAAATTGCCAGGGCCATGAGGGTCTGTTTTCCTTTCAGTACGACCGCGCCGGCGCCTATTCTTTTGCGAGGCAAGGCGCAAGCTGCGAAGTTTGGTGGGCCAAATGAGTCAGCGAGAAACGCAGTATCGCGAAAAAATAGGCCCGTCCCAAGGGGTTGCGCGGGAAGTTTCACCCGCTGTCGTGACACGATGTGAAGCTGGTTCAGCCATTGCCTGCGTCTTGCGCCTAACCGGGTGAAAGTTCTCGCTGCAACGCGGCTTGTGCTGAAAGGTGAACAGACCCTATCCCACCTCTTTTACGGCATTCGCCGCGATATCCAATGAGACCGGATGGCCGTCGGCATGCAGGTCGTCGGCGCTGCGATTGAGCACGTCGACCAGCAGCTCCACGCCTTCGGCTTCCACCCGGTAGCGAATGATATTACCGAGCAGGCTGTGACTGCGAATCCGCGCTGCGATGGTGCCCTGGCCGAGCACGATGGCTTCCGGGCGGATGGCCACCTGGCT
This sequence comes from Pseudomonas sp. MEJ086, assembly GCF_030209025.1. NCBI lineage: Bacteria > Pseudomonadati > Pseudomonadota > Gammaproteobacteria > Pseudomonadales > Pseudomonadaceae > Pseudomonas > Pseudomonas sp. MEJ086. The sequence goes on along the minus strand of NZ_JARVSV010000020.1, from coordinate 24,931 downwards.
GCTGACCGGATAGCCGAGCAGGCGGCTGGCGGTGGCCGCGTCGAGCAGGTTGTAGTTGCCGATGAAGCCGGCCGCGAAGGCGTTGGCGGGAGCGGTGTAGAGGGTTTCCGCGTCGCCGCTCTGGACGATGCGCCCGGCGTTCATCAGGAAGATACGGTCGCTCATCACCAGCGCCTCTTCCTGATCGTGAGTGACGAAAATCGTGGTCAGACCAAGCTCCTGCTGGATGCTGCGGATCTGCTCGCGCAGGTGTTTGCGGATGCGTGCATCGAGCGCCGACAGCGGTTCGTCGAGCAGTAGCAGGCGTGGGCGGGTGACCAGCGAGCGGGCCAGGGCGACGCGTTGGCACTGGCCACCGGAGAGCTGATGCGGGTAGCGGTCGGCATAGTCGCCAAGCTCGACCATGGCCAGGGCTTCCTGCACGCGCCCGGCGGATTCGTCCTTGCCGATCTTCTGCATGCGCAGGCCGAAAGCGACGTTCTGCGCGGCGGTCATGTTGGGGAACAGCGCGTAGCTCTGGAACACCATGCCGATGCCGCGCTTCTGTGGCGCCAGGGGCACCAGGTCTTCGCCGGCGAGCAGGATCTTGCCACCGTTGACCTCGGTGAGGCCGGCGATGCAGCGCAGCAGGGTGGATTTGCCGCAGCCCGATGGGCCCAGCAGCGTGACGAATTCGCCTTGCTCGATCTCGGCGTTGATGTCGCTGAAGATCGAGGTGCCGCCGTAGCTTTTGTGCAGGTTCTGGATGCTCAGGAAGCTCATGCCTTGTCCCTGTTCAGTCGATTGGCCGCCCAGGTGAACACCAGGACGAAAAAGAAGTAGGAGATCACCAGGGCGCTGTTGAAGTGGCCACTGCTGTTCTTCATGTTGTTGAGGTAGACCTGCAGGGTTTCATAGCGTGTGCCGACCAGCAGGTTGGCGAACACGAACTCGCCGAACAGGAAGCTGAAGGACAGGAACAGCGACACCATCAAACCCTTGCGCAGGTTGGGCAGCACCACCAGAAAGGCGGCTTTCCAGGTGCTGGCGCCGAGCAGATGGGCGGCGTCCATCAGGTCACGCAGGTTGATCGCCTGCAGGTTGTTGGTGATGGCCCGGTACATGAACGGCAGGGCGATGGTGAAGTAGCAGCCGATCAGGATCCACGGCGTGCCGACCATGGCCAGCGGGCCGGAGCCATAGAGCTGCAGCAGGCCCACGGCGGACACCACCGGCGGCACGGCGAACGGCAGCAGGATCAGCACGTTCATCAGCGCATCGAGCTTGGGGAAGTGGTAGTGCACGACGAACAGCAGCGGCAGGATCAACAGCACCGAGAGTGCCAGGGCGCCGAAGCAGACCAGCAGCGATTGGCCGAACGCCTTGAGGAAGCGCGGCTCTCCCCAGAGCTCCAGGTACCACTTGAACGTCAGGCCGTCCGGCAGGATGGTTGCCGACCAACTGGTGGACAGCGAGTAGAGCAGGGTGCCGGCCAGCGGCAGCAGCAGGATCAGGAACAGCACCCAGACCACCACGCGGTGGTAAAGGCTGGCAGCAGGCACTTTCACAGGCGGTTTAAAAACTACCTGCGTTGCCGCTGCTTCGTTAAAACCAGGCTCAAAATGCTCATTTACTTTTAGTAAACTCCGCTTTTTCGCCTGTTTTTGCCTCGCATCGGCGGCCTCGCCTACGTTTTTAAACGGCCTGTTAGCGCGGGACATGGTAGCTCCTTCGCAGCAGCAACTGGTGGACGAGGGTGATCGCTGCCATCAGGCCGACGAGGATCATCGCCAGGGTGCTGGCCATGTTCGGATCGAGGGAAATGTCCCCGGAAATCATCGCGGCGATGCGGATCGGCAGCACGTTGAAGTTGCCGGTGGTCAGGTAGTACACCGTGGCATAGGCACCCAGGGCATTGGCCAGGAGAATCACGAAAGTGCCGAGCAGCGCCGGCGTCAGCACCGGCAGGCCGATATGCCGCCAGAAGTCCCAGGTACCAGCGCCGAGCAGGGCTGCCGACTCGCGCCAGTCCTGGCGCAGGGCGTCGAAGGCGGGGTAGAGCAGCAGCACGCCGAGGGGGATCTGGAAGTAGGTGTAGAGCACGATCAGGCCATTCTTCGAGTACAGGTTGAAGCTCTCGATCAGTCCGGCCTGGATCAGCAGCAGGGTCAGCGCACCGTTGAAACCGAGCAGGATGATGAAGGCGAAGGCCAGGGGTACCCCGGCGAAGTTGCTGGTCATGTTGGAAAAGGCGATGACGAAGTCACGCAGTTTCGAATCCACCTGGCGCAGCGAGTAGCTGCCGATGATGGCGATGAGCATGCCGAACAGGCTCGACCAGAAAGCGATCTGCAGGCTGTGCTTGACCGCCTGCATGTAGAACTTCGAGGAAAACGCCTTCTCGAAATTGCCCAGACCCCAGCCATCCGGCGTGTTCAGGCTGTTGAGCGCCACCCATACCAGCGGGGCGATCTGAAAGGCGATGAAGAACACCGTGAAGGGCAGCAGGCACAGCAGTGCCAGCCATTTGCCCCGTGGTTTGCGGGTGGTGCTCATTTCAACAACTCCGGGCACGAAGGTTTGTCATGGGGCACGCCGAGCAGCTCGCAGAGGGTGCCGCAAAGCTCCAGTTGCGTCGGGGTCGCGGTCTCGTCGAGGCTGAAGGCATCGCCGAGCACGAACAGCGGCACTTCACGCTCCTCGGCCAGCAGACCATTGTGCGAGCGGTCATCGTTCATGCCGTGGTCGGCGGTCACCAGCACCTGATAGCCTGCGTCCAGCCAGGTCTGCAGGTAGCCGGCCAGCAGGATGTCGGCGACCCGCGCCGCGTTGCGGTACTGGCTGCTGTCGAGGCCGTGCTTGTGGCCGGCGTCGTCGATGTTCATCGGGTGCACCAGCAGAAAGTCCGGCGCATGCGCGAGGCGCAGGCTCTCGGCATCGTCGAACAGGTGCGAGTCCGGGTAGTGGTCGACGTAATAGAAATGTCCGTGCTGGATCGGCAGCTCGCTATCACGGGTATGGCGGTCACGGGCCGCCACGAAGGGCGCACGGTTGTACAGCTCGCTCATCCAGTGATAGGCGGCAGCTGCAGTGCTCAGCCCGGCGGCGCGGGCGTAGTGGAACACGCTGCGTTGATGGCTCAGGCGCACCACGTTGTTGTGCACGATGCCGCTGTCGATCGGTGTCACGCCGGTGAGAATGCACTCGTAGAGCGGCCTGGACAGCGAAGGCAGCTCGCACTCGAGTTTGTACAGCGCAGCACGGCCAGCGGCGCGATACGCCTGCAGATGGCCGAGCGCATGCCGAGCGACCTCGTAATTGAGGCCGTCGAGAATGACGAGGATGACCTTGGACGGCATGGGTAATCCTGGAGGAGTAGGGTGGATGACGCTTCTTTCATCCACCACTGGGATATCAAAATGGTGGACGGATAAAGCGTCAGCTACGCGCCCCGGTCCACCCTACGTGCTGCGGCCTCGCTTACTCCATATTGATGATCACGTTTTCCTGCCACAGCTGCGGCAGGGTTTTCGAGGTCGTTTCCCAGGCGGCGGTGTCCTTGATCGGCTTGACCTTGGCGTACTGCTCGTTGGGCAGCAGCTTGGCCTGCACTTCAGCCGGCAGGGTCAGGTGCTCGGCGCGGATCGGGCGGGCGTTGCCCTTGGCCAGGTTGATCTGCCCGGCGTCGCTGAGGATGTACTCGCGGGCCAGCTTGGCGGCGTTGGGGTTCTTGGCGTACTTGTTGATGATGGTGGTGTAACCGGAGATCACCGAGCCATCGGAAGGAATCAGCACTTCGAAGCGGTTCGGGTCGATCTGGTCGCGGTAGCTCAGGCCGTTGAAGTCCCAGACGATGCCGACTTCCACTTCGCCTTTTTCCAGGGTCTGGATGGTCGGGTTGGCCAGCGACAGGCGCCCCTGTTCGGCGATCTCGGCGAAGTAGTCCAGGCCCGGCTGGATGTTCTTCTCGTCGCCACCGTTGGCGATGGCCGCAGCCAGCACGCCATTCACCGCCTGAGCAGCAGCGCTGACGTCGCCGATGGCCACGCGGTACTTGCCGGTTTTCAGGTCAGCCCAGCTTTTCGGGGTGTCCTTGACCAGTTGCTTGTTGACGATAAAGGCGATGGAGCCGGTATAGGCGAGCATCCAGTGGCCGTCGGCATCCTTGGCCCACTCCGGGATCTGGCTCCAGGTGGTCGGTTTGTAGGGCTGGGTCACGCCCTGCTGCACGGCGATCGGGCCGAAGGCGGCGCCCACGTCACCGATATCGGCGCTGGCGTTGTCCTTTTCGGCGGCAAACTTGGCGATTTCCTGGGCCGAGCTCATGTCGGTGTCCATGTGCTTGAGACCGTACTTGTCGCTCAGGTCCTGCCAGGTGTCCTTCCAGTTGGCCCAACTGTCCGGCATGCCGACGCTGTTCACGGCGCCTTCTTTGCGTGCGGCCTGTTCCAGTACAGTTATATCCGTCTCGGCGGCCATGGCCTGGGAAGCCAGAGCGATGGCGCTGCCCATCAGCGATGCCAGTAGCAGTTGTTTCATTGGAAACTCCTTTGCGTTGAGGGTTGGTCTAGATCAGCAAGACCCAAGCCAATGTAGGCGGCGCCAATGACAGTTTTGTGTCGGTATGGCCGTCGCGCACATCCGAAGCCTTCGGCGAGGCCCCGCTCAGCAAGCGTAGACCAGGTTAAGCCTTTGAATTGGCGGGCTTGCCACTGGCATGGGGCGTGCTTGAAAGCAGCCTGTCATCTGCCGGTCATCCGCTTTGCCTAGGCTTGCAGGCAAGCATTGCAGCCAGTCGATGGCTGTTACCTGCCCCGTAATGGGGCTGGTCTAGTCCAAAAGGAATCAGCGTGATGCGCGACGACACGCCACGGGCCGTCACCACCATTTGCCGGGCGTTGCAGGAACAGATCGAGCATGGCCTGCTGCCTGCCGGTGCCAAACTGCCGGCCGAGCGCCGCCTGAGCGAATTGTTCGACACCACCCGGATCACCCTGCGTGAGGCGCTGGGGCAACTGGAAGCCCAGGGCGTGGTGTACCGCGAAGAGCGCCGCGGCTGGTTCGTCTCGCCAGCGCGGGTCGCCTACAACCCGCTGGTGCGCACCCACTTTCACGCCATGGTCGCCGAGCAGGGCAGGGTGCCCGCCACCGAAGTATTGAGTGCGCGGTTGATGCCGGCCCACTCGCAGGTCTGCCAGTTGCTGGGCTTGTCCGGGCTGTCCAGCGTCTACCAGATCCGCCGGGCGCGGCGCATCGACGGGCGTCTGGTGCTGTATGTCGAGCATTACCTGAACCCCGACTATTTTCCCGGCATCCTCGACTACGACCTGACCCGGTCGCTGACCGAGCTATATGCCAGCGAGTACGACGTGCACTACGGCCGGGTACGTTTCGACATGGTGCCCACCGCACTGCATGCCGACGCCGCCGCGGCGCTGAAGGTAGCGCCCGGCAGTCCGGCGTTGCGCATCGTCCGGGTCAACCGCGACCAGCGCGGCCGCCTTATCGATTGCGACCTCGAGTACTGGCGCCATGATGCGATTCATATCAGCGTGGAAGTGCCGGATTAGGGCTGGTAAGTGGAGGACGCGTTCGTAGGCCTCTACTTGTGGGAGCGGGCCATGCCCGCGAAAAAATCACGGGCATGGCCCGTTCCCACAGGTACTGCATCGATGTCCGCTTCTGCCTTGAAACTACCTCTTTCCACGTTCGTAAACGGCAATCGATGCTCGTTCTGAAGAGCGGCCATCGCCCGGCGTTGCAACGCCTTCCCGAGCGTATTGTCGAGGTGCCTGGCCGAGCGTAGAATCGCCGTCGCAGGCCATCCCCATACCTATAATTTTCCGCTCTCCGCATCCGCCACTCCCCGCGTTCATCGCCCCGGGAGCGCGAGCTGCCGTGTGCGTGTTCGTCGTGTATGGGGGCTCCATTTTTTCGTTCTCTTCCTACAGCCGCTCGCTGCCATTCGGGCCGCGGGCGAAAGGCCGTTGTAGCTGAAGCGTTCCCCAAGGGCGGATATCACCCGAATGAACACACCCGAGCAGGCGCATAGCGGTAGCTGGCTGAGCGTGATTGCACTGGCGCTGGGCGCCTTCATCTTCAACACCACCGAATTCGTGCCGGTGGGTTTGCTGAGCCAGATCGGCCACAGCTTCGACATGACAACCGCGAGCGTCGGCCTGATGCTGACCATCTATGCCTGGGTGGTGGCTCTGGCGTCGCTGCCGCTGATGCTGCTGACGCGTAATATCGAGCGGCGCAAGCTGCTGGCTTTCGTGTTCATGCTGTTCATCGCCAGCCACGTCCTGTCGGGCATCGCCTGGAGCTTCAGCGTGCTGATGGTCAGCCGTATCGGGATCGCCCTGGCGCACGCGCTGTTCTGGGCGATTACCGCGTCCCTGGCGGTCCGCGTGGCACCCGAAGGCAAGCAGGCGCAAGCCCTCGGCCTGCTGGCGACCGGCAGCGCGCTGGCCATGGTGCTGGGCATTCCTCTGGGCCGCGTGATCGGCGAGGTGCTGGGCTGGCGCACGACCTTTACCGTGATCGCCGTGGTGGCGGGCGTGGTGGTGCTGTGCCTGATGAAGAACCTGCCGCTGCTGCCCAGCCAGAACTCCGGCTCGCTGCGCAGCCTGCCGGTGCTGTTCAAGCGCCCGGCACTGGTCACCGTGTACGTGCTCACCGCGCTGGTGATCACCGCCCACTTCACCGCGTATACCTACATCGAGCCGTTCGCTCTGGAGGTTGCGGGCATCGCTGGCGACATGATCACCGTGCTGCTGCTGTTGTTCGGCTGTGCGGGCATCATCGGCTCCATCCTGTTCAGCCGCTACAGCGCACGCTACCCGCGCGGTTTCGTGATCGCGGCGATCAGCGTGCTGAGCCTGTGCATGCTGTTCCTGCTGCCAGTGGCTCGCGAGCACGCCTACCTGGCGACCCTCAGCGTGGTCTGGGGCATCGCCATGATGTGCTTCGGCCTGGCGCTGCAGGCCAAGGTGCTGAACCTGGCGTCGGACGCCACCGATGTGGCCATGGCGCTGTTTTCCGGCATCTTCAATATCGGCATCGGCGGCGGCGCCTTGCTCGGCAGCCTGGTGAGCAGCCAGCTGGGCGTGGCCAATGTCGGTATCGTTGGCGGTATGCTCGGTATCGGCGGTTTGCTGCTGTGCTGCGTGACCACCTATCACTTCTCCAGGCCGCTCAAGCCGCAACCTCTCTAGCCTGTTGGGCAGCAGATCAGCTCTGTTGCCGCCGCCATTCTTCACGGCTGATTTCCCAGATCTGCGAAGGCAGCCGGCCAGAGACGTAATCGCTCTCGCCGGTTTCCACCAGGCACATCCCCTCGCGTTCCGAAAGGCGTTGCGAGGCCCTGTTGGCCACGGCCTTGGGCACACGCATCAGCGGCCGCTCCAACACCTCGAACCAGTAGCGATTGACCGCCGCACAGGCTTCGCTCATCAGGCCCTGGCGCTGCCAGGCCGGGGCGATCCAGAACCCCCGGTTGTTGTCTGGCGCATCCATCAGACTGATGACGCCGATCACCCGCTCGGCATCCTTGACCGGGCGCAACGTCCAGTGCCATTCGCCGCCGCTGGCCATCGCAGGCAGGGCGACGTCACGCAGGTAGGTCAACGCGCCATCGGGCGGGTAGGGCCATGGCACGCGGCTATTGAGGTAGCGCACCACTTCCCAGTGGGCGAACAGCGGCTGAATCTGCTCGGCGTCCGCCAGTTGCAGAGGCTGCAGAAGCAGGCGAGGGGTGCTCAGGGTGGGAAGGGGCATGCTGGCATTCCATTGCTGTCGATGAGCCAATGATAGTGCCGATGGATGCAGCGGTTGTCATGCCTGCTTTTCACGCCGCAACGCCTGGGCACGGCAAGTTCTCATCGCCGGCAAGCCAGCTGCTACGCACTGGCGGTAACCCGGATCCTGCAGGAGCCGGCTCGCCGGCGATTGGGCCTCAGGCCTGCAACGCCTGCCCAGCTCGTGCAGGGTGGCTGACCATCATGGGGCTATGGACCGCCGCTTCGAGGTGGCTCAGAGAATGACCCTCAGGCACTGGCCGGCGTGATACAGCGAGAAACCGGTCTCGTACATGCTGCTGCGCAGCTCTGCGCCGCGCAGTGCCTGCATGGGGGAGAAAGGGATGGGCAGCGCTGCGCTGTCGTCGCTCAACAGGAACTGGGCCAGGGCCTTGCCGACCACCGTACCGGTGGTGTTGCCGCGGCCGTTGTAGCCGGTGACCGCGACCAGCCCGTGAGCAGGCTCGAACAGGCGCATCAGGTGATCGGGGGTGAAGTCGATGCAGCCGGTCCAGTGCAGTTGCCACTCGACCTTGCCCAACTCCGGGAAGTAGTGCTGCTGGATGCGGTCGGCCCAGCCGCGGATGAACCAGTCCGGCTTGTTGTTGGCGCGCCCCATGCTGCCCAGCAGCAGGCGGCCATCGGCGTCGCGGCGGATGCTGCTGAGCACCGTGCGCGTGTCCCAGGAGCCCTGGCCGTGGCGCAGCACCTGATCGGCCGCGGCGCCCTGCAGCGGTACCGAGGCGACCTGGTAGTAATAGCCGCGGAAGTAGTGACGCTGCAGCTGCGTCCATTCGCCCTCGGTGTAGGCGCCCGTGGAGATGATCACCTTCTGCGCGTTCACCGCGCCCTGGCCGCTGCGCACCTGCCAGGCATCACCACTGCGGGTCAGTGCCTTGACCGGCGAGTGTTGGTGGATGCGGCCGCCGAGGCGCATGACCGCCCTGGCCAGGCCCATGGTGTAGGCCATGGGGTTGATGGTGCCGGCCCGGCGGTCGAGCAGGGCGCCGGTGATCCTGTCGGTGCCGCAGTAGTCGGCACAGGCCGCTCCCGTAAGCAGTTCGACATCGGCACCGCGCCGCCGCCACTGCGCTTCGCGATCCTTGAGGTCGGCCAGGCCGGCGGCGTTGTGCGCCATGTGCAGGGTGCCGTCGTTGCGTGCCTGGCAGTCGATGCCGAGGCGCCGGATCTGCGCGAACACCGCAGCGGGTGCCTGGCCGAGCACCTCGTTGAGGCGGCTGCCGTGGCGCTGGCCCAGGGTCGCCTCGACATCATCGGGCTTGATCCAGGTACCGGCATTCACCAGGCCGACGTTGCGCCCCGAGCCGCCGTGGCCCACTTCATGGGCGTCGAGCACGCAGACCGTGCGCCCCTGTTCGAGCAAGTGCAAGGCGGCCGACAGCCCGGTGATGCCGGCGCCGATGATGCAGACATCTGCCTGCGCATCGCCATTCAGCGGCCCGGACAATGATTCGCGCGGCGTGAGCGTTTCCCACAGACAGGCATGCTGCAATTGACGCATGGCGCGACCTCGCTCAGTCGAAAACGATGCCCTGGGCCAGGGGTAGCTGGCGCGAGTAATTGACGGTGTTGGTCTGCCGGCGCATGTAGGCCTTCCAGGCGTCGGAGCCGGATTCGCGACCGCCACCGGTTTCCTTTTCGCCACCGAAGGCGCCGCCGATTTCCGCACCGCTGGTGCCGATATTCACGTTGGCGATGCCGCAGTCGCTGCCCGAAGCACTCTGGAAGCGCTCGGCTTCGCGCACGTCGAGGGTGAAGATGCACGACGACAGGCCCTGGGGCACGTCATTGTTCAGGTGCAGGGCATCCTCGAACTCGTCGTAGCTCAGCACGTAGAGGATGGGCGCGAAGGTTTCATGGCGTACGACGTCGGTCTGGCTGGGCATCTCGACGATGGCCGGGCTGACGTAGTAGGCATCCGGGTAACGATCCTGCAACTGGCGCTCGCCGCCGAATACCGTGCCGCCTTCGTCGCGGGCGCGGGCCAGGGCGCTCTGCATGGCGTCGAAGGCCTGCTTGTCCATCAGCGGGCCGACCAGGTTGTCCTGGCGCGGGTCGCCGATGCGTACCTTGCCGTAGGCCGCCTTGAGGCGGGTGACCACCTCGTCCTTGATCGAGCGGTGGGCGATCAGGCGGCGCAGCGTGGTGCAGCGCTGCCCGGCGGTGCCGACGGCGCTGAACAGAATGCCGCGCACGGCGAGGTCGAGATCGGCGCTGGGCGCCAGGATCATCGCGTTGTTGCCGCCCAGTTCGAGGATGCTGCGACCGAAGCGCGCTGCCACTCGCGGCCCGACCTCGCGGCCCATGCGCGTGCTGCCGGTGGCGCTGATCAGTGGCACGCGAGCATCGTCGACCAGCGCCTCGCCCGCCTCACGATCGCCGATGATCAACTGTGCCAGGCCTTGCGGCGCGTCGCCGAACCGCTTCAGTGCCTTGTCGAACAGCGCCTGGGAGGCGAGGGCGGTCAGCGGAGTCTTTTCCGAGGGCTTCCAGATCACCGCATTACCGGCTACCAGCGCCAGGGTGGTATTCCAGGCCCAGACCGCGACCGGGAAATTGAAGGCGCTGATCACCCCGACCACACCCAGCGGGTGCCAGGTTTCACGCATATGGTGGCCGGGACGTTCGGAGGCGATAGTCAGGCCGTACAGCTGGCGCGACAGGCCGACGGCGAAGTCGCAGATGTCGATCATCTCCTGCACTTCGCCAAGGCCTTCCTGGGTGATCTTGCCGGCCTCGATGGACACCAGTTCGCCCAGTTCGGCCTTATGCTCGCGCAGCACCTCGCCGAAGATGCGCACCAGCTCGCCACGCCGGGGGGCTGGCACGTCACGCCAGGCCAGAAACGCCTGGTGGCCGGTGGCGATCTTGGCGCGCACCGCTTCGGCGCTTTCCAGGCGTACGCCGGCGATCTGGCTGCCGTCGATCGGCGTGTAAACGGCATGTTCGCCGCCCTGAAAGGTGTGTGGTTGTACACCGAGGCGTTCTAGCAGTTGACCAACCATCGTTCTCTCCTGCGTTGCAGCCTGGTGACGATCTGGCGTGCTGGGTGCCCGATCGTCGGCAGGCTCTGAATAGGGGCGTCGTTTGCAGTGACTTCACGCAGTATCGACCCGAATGTTTTTTTCGAACAAACGACCTTTACGCACCACATCATTCCCTCGGAGAATGAACCATCGCTGCACGAGCTCTCGGAGTGTTCATGTCCAAACGCCTGCTTCCCACCATGGCCGCCCTGCAGTGTTTCGAGTCGGCAGCCCGGCACATGAGCTTCACCCGTGCCGCCGAGGAGCTGCACCTGACCCAGAGCGCGGTCAGCAAGCAGGTCGCGCAACTCGAGGAGATGCTCCAGCATCTGCTCTTCCATCGCATTCGCCGGCGCCTGCAACTGACCCCCGCGGGCGAGCTGTACCTGGCCGAGGTCGACAAGATCCTCACCCAGGTCGATATCTCCAGCCGCTACATCCTTTCCTACGGTGGCGAGACCGAGGTGCTGCGGGTATCGACCCAGCCCACCTTCGGGGTGCGCTGGCTGATCCCCAACCTCAAGGGGTTTTCCAGGGCGCACCCGAACATTCATCTGGATATCCGCAATGAGCTGGAGCCCTTCGATCTGGTCCAGGCCAAGGCCGACGTGGCGTTCTTCTACGGCAACGGCACCTGGCCCGGCGCGGTATGCACCGAGCTGTTCGGCGAGGACGTGATCGCGGTCTGCGCGCCGTCGATCCTGCCAACCGCAGCGTTCACCAGCGCCGGGGACCTGACCTCTCTGGTATTGCTGCAATGCGCTTCACGGCCGGAAGCCTGGCACCAGTGGTTCGACGAGCAGGGCATCGATACCGAGTACAGTTACCACGGCCCGCGTTTCGACACCTTCTATATGTGCATACGCGCTGCCCAGGACGGTTGTGGGGTGGCTCTGGTACCGCGTTTTCTGGTCGAGGACGAGCTGGCCGAAGGCAAGCTGGTGATCCCCTGGCAGCACCTGAAGGTCAGCGACGGTGCGCACTACATCGCCTGCGCCGAGCAGTCGCTGGAGTTGCCGAAGGTCCGGGCGCTGGTCGAGTGGGTGCTGGACAGGGCCGGGGTGGAAAGCGCCAAGCGTCGATGATCGTGGTGCAGCATTCCCTGGCGGAATGAAAAGCTGACGAGATGTCGGTTGCCAGGCTGGGGCGGGCTGCGCAGAATCCTGATCAGGTGGCAGCCGGCCGCCGGCTCTGATTCGAGGGAGAAACCACTCACCATGCACACCTCCGCGTTCGTCAGCCCGGACAGTATCCGTGCGCAGTTTTCCCGTGCCATGTCCGATCTGTACCGGAGCGAAGTGCCGCTCTACGGCAAGCTGCTGGAGCTGGTGGCGCAGACCAATGCGCAGGTCATGCAGGGCCAGCCCGAGGTTGCCGAGCATCTGCGCGTTACCGGCGAGATCGAGCGGTTGGACGTGGAGCGCCACGGTGCCATTCGCCTCGGCACCGCCGATGAACTGTCGACCATTCGCCGGTTGTTCGCGGTGATGGGCATGCAGCCGGTGGGCTATTACGACCTGGCCCCGGCAGGGGTGCCGGTGCACTCCACGGCGTTTCGCGCCACCCATGAAGCGTCGCTGCAGGCCAGCCCGTTCCGGGTGTTCACTTCGCTGCTGCGTCTGGAGCTGATCGAAGATGCCGGATTGCGCGGCATGGCCGCCGAATTGCTGGCCAGGCGACGAATCTTCACCCCGCGTGCCATCGAGCTGATCGAGCAGTGCGAGGCCGCGGGCGGCCTGCTGGCCGGCGAGGCGGACGAGTTCGTCGGCGAGGCACTGGAGACGTTCCGCTGGCACACCCAGGCGACGGTCAGTGCCGAGCAGTATCGGCGGTTGCATGACCAGCATCGTCTGATCGCCGATGTGGTGGCGTTCAAGGGGCCACACATCAATCACCTGACACCGCGCACCCTGGATATCGACGCGATTCAGGCTGGCATGCCGCGCCACGGCATCACTGCCAAGGCGGTGATCGAAGGGCCGCCGCGGCGCAACTGTCCGATCCTGCTGCGCCAGACCAGCTTCAAGGCGCTGCAGGAGGCGGTGGCCTTCGTCGGCCAGGATGGCCCGCAGGGTAGCCATACCGCCCGTTTCGGCGAGATCGAACAGCGCGGCGCGGCACTGACGCCCAAAGGTCGCGAACTCTACGACCGCCTGCTCGACAGCGCCCGCGAGGCCCTGGGCGAAACGCCGAGCGAAGCCAATGCCGAGCGCTACGACGCGCTGATGGCCGAACACTTCCAGGCCTTCCCCGACGATCATGAGGCCATGCGCCGCGATGGCCTGGCCTACTTCCGCTACTTCGCCACGCCCGCAGGTATCGCCGCGGCGTTGCAGGAGGAGCGCCCGCAGCAACTGGATGCCCTGATCGAAGCTGGTCATGTGCGCTTCGAGCCGCTGGTTTACGAAGACTTTCTGCCGGTCAGCGCTGCCGGGATCTTTCAGTCCAACCTCGGGGAAGGCGCGCAGACCGACTACACCGTCGACTCGAACCAGGCGGACTTCCAGGCAGCCCTGGGCGCCAGCGTGCAGGACGAACTGAGTCTGTACGCCGACACCCAGCGTCGCTCGCTACAGGCTTGCGTCAAGGCTTTGGGCCTGGACTCACTGAGCTGACACCTAAGAGCCTGTTCACGATCTTTCTGGGCATGCGTACGGGTAACTACAAGGCAAAAGCGGCCATCGATGCAGTACCTGTGGGAGCGGGCGGGGACGCCCAGTCCATGCCCGCGAAATCACGGGCATGGCCCGTGCCCACAAGTGGCGGTCGGCCGTCCGCTTTCGCCACGTCGCAGTCAAAGTAGATAACGCCCGGAATGGAGATTGGGAACAGTCTCCAAGAGGCTGGACATTCTGCGCCGCTGACGCCAAGGTCGCCTCTTTGCGTAATCGAGAGCGATCCATGTTCAAACGCGGTCTGGCGTTCGTCCTTCTAGCGGTTTTCCAGGTATCCCCCGCGCTGGCCTGTGCACCCGGTGAAACCCAGGTCTGCCTGGGCGGTTGCATCTGCGTACCCGACCCGAACGGCGTGCTGGGTCCCATGCAGGAACAAGCGGGGCAGATCAGTGCGGCTGCACTGGAAAGCTGGATCCTGCGCTCGCGCGAATCGGCGGCGCGCCAGGGCACGTTGCCGATTCCGGCTGAAATCCGTCGCCAGTTGCTGCCGTTCTATGCCGCCGAATTGCTCGACGCCGTGCGCTACAAGGTAGGCGACCTCGATGAGCTGAGCGCCGCGCGCAACGTGATGCAGAACCCCGACATCAAGGCCGTCACCCTGATCGATATCATCGTGTTTCGCGATGCGCAGATGGCCGGGCAGGACGCCGCGCTGTGGGCCCACGAGCTGCTGCATGTGCAGCAGTATCGGGAGTGGGGCACCGCCGGCTTCGCCGCGCGCTACAGTCGCGATTTCAATGCGGTCGAGGCACCTGCCTATCGGCGTCAGGCGGAAATTGCACGTCTGTTGCGCGAGCGGGGCGGCAACTAGTCGCGCCTACTCGGCGCGCTTGGCTCGCAGCGCTATCACGCACAACACGCTGGCCGCCAGGTTGACGGTCACCGGGTTGAACGCATCCGCCAGCAGCGCCGGAACGAAGATCGCCACATCCACCAGCAACAGGATCAGCGCTGCCAGCGCCAACCACAGCGGCCAGCGCTGGCGACGCAGCAGCAGGATCGCCAGCCCCAGCAGGATCTCGGCGACTCCTGCCAGCGCAGCCACGGCGTGAGGCAGGCCATGGGCGTCGAGCATGCGCAGTTCGGTGGGGCTGAGAAACAGCAGCTTCGGTACCAGGCCGTGGTAGATGAAGATCACCCCCAGGGTCAGGCGCGCCAACAAGGCATCAGTCATGCAGGAAGCGCTCGCGGTCTTCGGGGCGAGGCATCTGGCAATGATCGTGACGCCCGAACAGGCGGTAGCGATTACGGGCGATGGGATCGTAAGCCCAGTCGCGCACGCTCCGCGGTATGACACCTAGCACTGTCGCCCAGCGCCATGGAGCCGGCAACTGTCGAAGGATCGCCAGAATGGCGTCGCTGCGCTTCAACGCCCGATCACCCTCGACATAGAGCAGCGTGTCGAAATGGTCCAGCGGCATGCCGAACCAGGCCAGGATCGCCTGGCCTTGCGGGGATTGCACGCTGCACAGCTTGAGCTTGCCTGCACGGTCATGGCGGATCAGGAAGCGACTCCAGCCATTGCACAATTTGCACACGCCATCGAACAGCACGACCCGATCACCGGCCTGCAAATAGGGTGGGTAAGCCATGCGTAAGCTCCGTGTCGATGATGTGCCCAGAGTAGCGCAACCGCGGCCTCGGTTACCGAGGTATTGATGGGCGTGTGGCACCTTCGGCGGAAAAAACATGTCAATTCGTCCCCCGTTCTGCGCCGGCTGGCAGCGCGGCATTATTTGCTTCGAAATCATCATGGCCGCGCACCTGGCCTCTATGCTTGATGGCAGGCGCAGCACGCGCTCGCGTCGTTTACCAAGTTCGCTCAATTAAATGCCCGAGCGGCCGATGACCTTCGACAAGATTGCTTATTGCTTATGGAGAAAGAGCATGTTCGGTAGTCGCTTGAAAAAAGAATTGCAGACCAAGGATGCCGAACTGTCATTGCTGCGGCAGCTTTATCAGGGTATCCAGACCGAGATGATCATGCTGACGGTCGATCCCGAGTATCGAATCATCGATTGCAACGCCAACTTCACCCGTTTCGTCGGCTACAGCGCCGAACAACTGGGCGGTCGGCCGATGACCGATATCGTGCCGGCCTACGTGAAGGCCTTGCCGTGCTTCAAGAACCTGCGCGAGGCGGTGCGAACCGGCAAATCGGTAAGTGATCGCTACCGTTTTCTGCGTGCCGATGGCGCGCTGGTGTGGATTCAGGCCTGCTGGCAACCGGTGCTGGACGAGAGCGGCGTGGTACGACGGGTCCAGTGTTTCGGCTCGGAAATTACCGAGAGCATGAACCGGGCACGTGAGAACGAGGATTTCATCAACGCCTTGCTGCGCTCCACCGCAGTGATCGAGTTCGACCTCGGTGGCAACGTGCTGACCGCCAACGATCAGTTCCTGCAGGCCATGGGGTATGGCCTGGAGCGTATCAAGGGCAAGCACCACAGCCTGTTCTGCGATCCTCAGGAAACCCATACTCCGCAGTACAAGCAGTTCTGGGAGCGCCTCAACCGTGGCGAGTTCGTCGCTGGCCGTTTCAAACGCATCGACAGCCACGGCCGGGTGGTCTGGCTGGAGGCGACCTACAACCCGGTACACGACACCCAGGACAAGCTCTACAAGGTGGTCAAGTTCGCCACGGTGATCACCGACCAGGTGAATCGTGAGGAAGAGGTCAACGACGCCGCCGGTATCGCCTACGGAATTTCCCAGCAGACCGACACCACCGCCCAGCGCGGCGCCCAGGTGGTCACCGACACGGTGCAGACCATGCAGCGGATTTCCGAGCAGATGACCTCCGCGTCCCAGGGTATCGAAGCGCTGGGCAAGCAGTCAGTGCTGATCAGCACCATGGTGCAGACCATCGGCAGCATCGCCCAGCAGACCAACCTGCTGGCGCTCAATGCCGCTATCGAGGCAGCGCGGGCCGGTGAGCAGGGCCGTGGTTTCGCCGTGGTCGCCGATGAAGTTCGGCAGTTGGCCAGCCGCACCAGCAACGCCACCGAGGAAATCGTCGGCGTGGTTCAGGAAAACCAGAAACTGGTGGATGCCGCCGTGCGTGACATGGCCAGCAGCCGCACCCAGGCCGAAGCGGGTCTGGAGCTTGCCAACGAGGCCGGTGACGTGATCGTCGAAATCCGCCAGGGCGCCAAGCAGGTGCTGGCTGCGGTCGAACGTTTCGCCAGCCAGTTGAAGTAGCTCTTCAACCAGGGAAACTGCGCTGGAGAAAGACGGCCGCTGTGCCGCCGATGGCTATCACGACATCGGCGGCAGGCGCCGCTTCACCGTGGTCTTCTTGACGATGGCGGTGTTGGTCACCGCATGGATGTTGATGCGGTCGAGTATCTCGTCCAACTGCTCCATCGAGCGAACGTGAAGCTTCGCGATGAAGCAGTCTTCCCCGGTGACCTTGTCGCATTCGGTGAACTGCGGGGTCGCCTCGATCTGCCGCTCCACCTCATGCAACTGCCCCGGCAGCGGGCGAATCCGCACGATTGCCTGTAGCTGGTAACCAAAGGCACGGGGATCGATATCCACACCATAGCCCTTCAGTACGCCTCGTTCTTCGAGCTTGCGCAGGCGCTCGGCGACGCTTGGCGATGACAGGCCGCTGATCTGTGCCAGGGCCTTGAGCGAGCGCCGGGAGTCTTCGGTCAGCGCAACGATCAGCAGATGGTCGATCTCGTCGGTCATGGTCGTACCTTAGGCTTTTTTCTCTAAGTGCCATGATAGTAAAGGCTGGATGGGGTTTCTGCCTTTCTTTCGCCATGGAGTGGCACCCGGTGCGCTTGCCATACTTTGCGCACTGCAAAAGGAGCTCCCTGATGGACAAGCAAGTGAATCGAGGCTCGCTGGAAATGATTGCCGCCATGCTCATTTCCGGCACCATCGGCTGGCTGGTCATGCTGTCTGGCCTGCCGGTGATCGACGTGGTGTTCTGGCGCTGCGTGTTCGCCGCCGTGACCTTGCTGCTGGTCTGCGCCTGTATGGGCTTGCTGCGCCCCGGCCTGCTGACCCGCGTCACCCTGTTGCTGGCGGTTGCCAGTGGCCTGGCCATCGTCGGCAACTGGCTCCTGCTGTTCGCCTCCTATTCGCGCGCCTCGATCGCCATCGGCACCGCGGTGTACAACGTACAGCCCTTCATGCTGGTCGGCCTGGCGGCGATCTTTCTCGGTGAGAAACTCACCTTGCAGAAGCTGGCATGGTTGTCGGTGTCTTTCCTGGGCATGCTCGCCATCGTCGGTGCCCATGGCAGCCAGGAGCAGGGGGGCGGCGACTATCTGCTGGGCATCGGCCTGGCGCTTGGCGCAGCGTTTCTCTATGCGATTGCAGCGTTGATCATCAAGAAGCTGTCGGGCGTACCGCCGCATCTGATCGCGTTGATTCAGGTCAGCGTCGGCGTACTGGTGCTGGCGCCGCTGGTCGACCTTTCCAGCCTTGCGCATGGTGAGCAGGTCTGGTCGATTCTGATCACCCTGGGTGTGGTGCACACGGGCGGCATGTACGTGCTGCTGTACGGTGCCATTCAGAAACTGCCCACGGCGTTGACCGGTGCGCTGTCCTTCATCTACCCGGTCGCCGCGATCGCCGTCGACTGGATCGCGTTCGACCATCGACTGAGCATGCTGCAGTGGCTGGGTGTCGCGGCGATCCTGCTGGCCGCCGCGGGTATGCAGCAGGGGTGGGGGCTGCGTTCGAGATCGTTCAGGGCTATTGGCGGATGAGCCACCGCCGCGTGTGATCGCTGGGCGCGTTGACGCGGGTGACTCGGCTCATTTGGGCGCCTTGATCACGAGCTTGATGAAGCGAGACGGCACCTGGATCAACCGGTCACTCTCTGCCGTGGCCTTGAACGACAGTGTGTCGCCCATCAGCCAGACCACATGCACGTTTTCCAGCGAGCACCGCTCATCCAGCGCCAGCGCCTGCCTGGTTTCTGCGTCGCAATACGCGTCGTCGAAGATGATCCGTTCTGCCTGGTAGTTGCCCAGGCCGATGCTGCCAATGGTCTTGTCAGGCAACGCGGTTAACAGACCGCTGTAGAAGGCGATCAGCAGCGCGAAGAAAGTGGCGAAGTGCAGGGTGAAGCTCCAACCGGCCACGAAGCTGATGGCACAGAGTCCAGCCAAGGCACTGATCAAGAGCGGGGTGCCGTAGACGACGCAGGCCCGCAGCAGGCCGCTCTCAATCCGGTCAATGCCGGTGGCTGCGTCGCGAATGATCAGAAAACTGAAGAGCGCAACGATCACGGCCGGAATATAGGCGGACCACATGTAGCGTAGAAAACTGTAGCTGCGCAGCTCCAGCAGCTTTTGCACCGCCAGCCCGGAGACCAGGGTGACCAGAGCTGGGATCAGAAAAATTGCCGGCTGAAATAGCGACGTGTAGTTGATTGTCACGTACATCACGCTGAGCGCGCTGCCGGCGAATGGCGCAATGTAGACCAGGCCGATCAAAATCCCGACAAACCGATAGGTCTGCCTGTCGCTGGACGGTCGGATATAGCGCAGGTCATCTTTGATGGCGGGGGAGTTGGTGAATCCGTAGTGCAGCCAGGCGCCGGGAACCATCAGCAGTAAAACGTAAGTGCCGATGAGCACGAAGCCGAGAATGGCTGCGGCCAGCAGCAACGAGGAAAACTGGAACAGATCGAAGGTCGGGTAGAACCCGTGTCGGTTGAAGTAGAAGAGGAAGATGGCGAAGCCGAATAATGGCGGACAGAATTTGGCGACAGGAGAGGAGTACCGGGCAAAGAAACGCTGCGAACGCTCGATCACGTGATCGATCAGTTCGTCGCTGTCCATCGAGGGTTTATCCAGCCAGCGGGTCATGCGGCAACATCCTTGTCGATAGTCGAGGCGGGCTCATCGGTGTGCCCGCCTGTCTGGGTTCTTCGCTGTAGCGTTCGGCCTTGGCCTTAACCATAGGGGAACGATGCAGCGTGTTCCACCCTACACAGGTCCCTCACCTCGCTCAGTGCGGTCCGCGCTGGCGTGCGGTCTTCATCAGGTCTTCCGGGGTGATGTGGCCGACCACTTGAGCCGCGGCGCTGCCGGGTAGTGGCAGGTCGAGGATATGACCCTTCATCTTGCCTATCACGTGCATCTCGCAAGGCTTGCAGTCGAATTTCAGGGTCAGCACTTCATCGCCGTGTACCAGTTGCATCGGTGCGACCTTGGTCTTCACGCCGGTGACGCCCTTGGCCTGTTTCGGGCACAGGTTGAAGGAGAAGCGCAGGCAGTGCTTGGTGATCATCACCGGCACTTCACCCAGTTCCTCGTGGGCCTCGTAGGCTGCGTCGATCAACTGTACGCCGTGGCGATGGTAGAACTCGCGAGCCTTGTGGTTGTAGACGTTGGCCAGGAACGACAGGTGCGACTCCGGGTAAACCGGGGGCGGTGTGCTTTCGGCCTTGCGCCCGCCCCGCGGGTGGGCGGCGATGCGGGCTTCGGTCAGCGCGTCGATGGCCTCGCGGCGCAGGCTCTTGAGCTGCGAGTTCGGTACGAAGAACGCCTGGGGCGCATCCAGTTCGACGCCTTGGGCATGGTAGATGGTGGTGCCCAGTTGGGTGAGCAGATCACGCAGCCCTTCGAGGGCCTGCTCCGGTTTGTTGGCCGCACCAAACGGGCCGTCCAGGCTGGCAGAGGCGCTCAGGCCTTCCTCGCTGGTTGCGGTCAGGGTCAGGCGTTCTTCGCGCAGTTCTGCTTTCCACTGGATACCGATGCGGCGCTCTGCGGAGGTCTTGAGCAGTGCCTGCTGCCAGTTGTGGTCGAGGTTACGGCTCAGTGGATGGTTGGGGCGCAGGCGGAACATGCCCGCCGGCATCTCGTTGGGCTCGACGCGATAGCGCCAGCGCTTCTCGCCGTCTTCTTCGAACTCTTCTTTCAACTCGGCAATATTGGTGCGAAAGCCCACCACTTCGCGTTTGACCAGCACATTGAGGCCGTCACCGTTGGACAGCGGTTCAAAGGTAACGGCGATCAGGTCGCGCTTGTTCACTTTCTCGACGTGGCCAACGGAAAGCCCGGTGAAGGTCGGCGAATCGAAGGCGCCGATATCGACCTTGCGGTCGGTGACGAAGTAGTCGGTGCTGCCGCGGTGGAAGGTCTTGTCCGGGTCGGGCAGGAAGAAATGCGCCGTGCGGCCGCTCGAGGCACGGGCGAGATCCGGGCGGTCTTCGAGGATGTCGTCGAGACGCTGGCGGTAGTAGGCAGTGATGTTCTTCACGTAGCCCATGTCCTTGTAGCGGCCTTCGATCTTGAACGAACGCACGCCAGCTTCGACCAGCGCGCGCAGGTTGGCGCTCTGGTTGTTGTCCTTCATCGACAGCAGATGCTTCTCGAAGGCTACCACGCGACCCTGATCGTCCTTCAGGGTGTAGGGCAGGCGACAGGCCTGGGAGCAGTCGCCGCGGTTGGCGCTGCGGCCGTTCTGGGCGTGGGAAATGTTGCACTGCCCGGAGAAGGCCACGCACAGCGCGCCATGGATGAAGAATTCGATGGCTGCATCGGTTTCATCGGCGATGGCGCGGATTTCCTGCAGGTTCAGCTCGCGGGCCAGGACCAGTTGCGAGAAACCGGCCTGATCGAGGAACTTGGCCCTGCCCAGGGTACGGATGTCCGTCTGCGTGCTGGCGTGCAGCTCGATCGGCGGAATGTCCAGATCCAGCACGCCCAGGTCCTGCACGATCAATGCATCCACGCCCGCGTCGTAGAGCTGGTGGATCAGCGTGCGTGCTGGCTCCAGCTCATCGTCATGCAGGATGGTGTTGATGGTGGTGAACACCCGGGCGTGATAGCGGCGGGCGAACTCCACGAGCCCGGCGATATCGCTGACATCGTTGCACGCGTTGTGCCGTGCGCCGAAGCTCGGGCCGCCGATGTAGATGGCGTCGGCGCCATGCAGGATGGCCTCGCGGGCGATGCTGACATCACGGGCAGGGCTGAGCAGTTCCAGGTGGTTCTTGGGCAAGGACATGTTTTTTCTTTATAGGGCTGAGCACGGTCGAGGTGCGCATTGTACCGGCCTGCGGGGCGGAGGGCACCCCGAGCCGCCGGTTGGTTGCCTGTAGCCGGCGGCCAGCCCTGCCAGCAGGCGCCGAGCCTGCACAACTCTGCAGCCCTCGCAGGTCGTTTAGGTGCCGTCCTGCCCTGGAAAGCTAGGAGCACTACGGCCGGAAACGATAATCCACCGGTACGAAGGCATAGCCCTGGCCGTCCTGGCGTAGATGGCCGATGCCGGGATAAGGCAGGTGAGCAGCGGCAATGCGCTCGCGCTGTGCGACGAAGGCATCGAAGCGGTTCTTGCGCTGGGCGGAGGCACTCGGTTGGTCGAGGTCGAAATCGATGGTGACCTTAGGGTTGGGCATCTGCACGGCATAGACATGCACCAGGTCGCCGATAAAGGTGATGCTGTCTTCCCCATTCTTCAGGCGGAAGTTGCTGTGCCCAGGCGTATGGCCTGGAGCCGGGATCGTGGTGATTCCTGGCAGCACTTCACTGCTGCCCTCGAAGGTTTTCACCTGACCCGATGCCAGGTAGGGCGAGATGCTGTCGCTGGCGATCTTGAAGTAGGACTTGTCATAACCGGGTACGCCGTTTTGGCGGTCGGCGGCCAGGAAATAGTCGATATCGCTCTTGGCCACATGCACCACGGCATTGGGGAACACGATCTGCCCGCCCTGAACCAGGCCACCGCTGTGGTCGCTGTGCAGGTGGGTGATGAGAATGTCATCGATCTGCTCCGGCTTCACGCCGATCCGCGAGAGGCTGCCTAGCAGCCTGCCGCCGGTGTGGGCGCCGAAAAGAGTGCCTGCGCCAGTATCGACGAGCACCAGACGCTTGCCAGTGTCGATCAGAAAGGCGTTGATCGAGGTTTCCACCGGATTGGTCTGGAAGCCGCGCGCGAGCAGTTTGTCGATCTGCTCGGTGGACAGTCCCTTGAGCAGCGCATGGCTGTCCACCGGAACCGAACCGTCGCTCAGTGCCGTGACCTGCAGCTCACCGACATTGAAGCGGTAGTAACCGGCCTGGGTGGCCTGCTCGGTTGTTGCGCTCGCTGCCAGCGCCGGTTGTGCAGCATGGGCGGGGAGCGCGCCTGCAGTGGCAAGGGTCAGGGCGCTGAGGAGGAGGGCGAGGGGCGTGCGAGACATGAATGCTCCGTTGTCGATTGGTTCGCTCGGGCTCGATCAGGTATCGGTATTAAGGATGCCTGTAAGCCAACATAGGTTGTTTTCTCTGGTGCTGCTAAGCTAACGCCGCCAGGCTCAGGGGTGTTAGTGGGCAGATTCCATACGAGGTATTGGTGATTTGGATATCAGACGCTCGGAGCTTCCCCTGTTGATCTCGCTTGACGTGCTGCTGGAAGAGCAGAATGTCACCCGCGCCGCCCGGCGTCTGAATATCAGCCAGTCGACCCTGTCCGGGCAGCTTTCGCGGCTGCGTATGTTGTTCGGCGATGCACTGCTGATGCCATCCAGCAACGGGCGCGGTATGGTGCCGACCCCGCGAGCGCTGGAGCTGCGCGGGCCGCTTGGCCAGGCGCTGGCAGGCCTGCGTGAGGCGGTGGTGAGCGACAGCGAGTTCGTCCCCGCAACCTCGCGGCGAACCTTCGTCATCGCTGCCAACGACAACGTATTCACCATCGCCGGGCTCTCGGTAATGGCTCAGGCCGCAGCGTTGCAAAACCCGGGACTGCGCATTGCCTCGATACCGGCGAGCGAAGAAGGTTTGGTCGAGCGCATGGCGCGCGGTGAAGTCGATCTGTTTCTCGGTGATGCGGCCAGGATTCCGGATGTATTGAAGATTCGCTTCCTCAAGAGCGATCACTTCCTGATGGCCCAGCGCATTGGCCACCCGCGTGGCAAGGTGGTGCCGACCCTGGCTGAGTACTGCCAGCTGCAGCATGTGATCGTGTCGCAACGGGCGCATTTTCATACCGCCATCGACGATGTTCTAGCGGATCTGGGGCGTGTACGCCACGTCGCCATGGCCGTGCCCAGCTACAACCAGGTCGCCTTGGTACTGGCGCACAGTGATCAGGTGGCAACCATGCCAAGCCGCTTGCTGGCTCGTTACGATTCCCTGCTCGAAGTGGTCGACCTGCCATTCGATATTCCTCAGTTCCAGTTTTCGATGGCCTGGCACCCGAGGGCGCACCATGATCCGGGGTCGATCTGGCTGCGTGAGCGCTTCATCGAAGCCATCACGGCAGGGCATTGATCGGCACAATTGCCGGCAAGGCTTTTGGGCGATGGCTAACTGTGGGACATTAGCGGCCTTTTTTGCCGGGGAGCGTTTTCGATGGATAACAAGGGGCTCGAAAAGCTCGACCAGTTGCTGCTCAAGTACGGCAACGATGATTCCGTTCTGTCCGCCAGCGAGCTGGATGGTTTCTTTGCCGGGATCGTCTCCGGGCCGCGGCAGATCGACCCGGGGGTCTGGTATCCGGCCATCTGGGCCGACAAACTGCCCCGCTGGCCAAGCGACAAGGAGGCGGAAACCTTCAGGAAGCTGGCCATCGAACTGATGAGCGAAGCGGCTTACATGCTTGGCGAAGAGCCGGACGATTACGAGGCGATCTTCCTGGCCGACAACAACGGCAAGGGTGAAAAGCTCATCGTTTCCGAGTGGTGTGCGGGTTACCTGCATGGCGCGAATACTGCCGGTTGGCTGGATGACGGGTTGCCCGAGGCGCTGGAAGCCTCGTTGGCGGTGATCATTCTGCACGGTGCGGAGAGCGGCTCGGAAGCGCTCAATGCCATGTCAGACGATGAGTACGATGCCTCCGTCGCCACCCTCGAACCAGCTGCGGTGGCGATCTACGCTTACTGGCAGGAACATCTCGAACCGTTGCTGCCGGTACGTCGGGACGAAACCAAGGTTGGCCGTAACGACCCATGCACCTGCGGCAGCGGCAAGAAATACAAGCAATGCTGCATGTAGTGAGCTCGCCCCGGGCATCATCTGCATAGGCGCCGGCTTGCCGGCGATTGGTAAGCAAACCGGCAGTTTGCCGAATGGCCGCAATCGATTCGCCCCGGGGGCGGGGCTCCTACCGAGTTGATGACCCAGGAGCCGCGACCCCGCGGCGAATGGCGGCGTCACTGTCGATTCTGCTGGATGACCACTAACGCATCGCCCGCAAGCGGGCTCCTACACGGGCAGCGCGGATGCGGCGATGTTATCGGGGTACCGGACCGTAGGAGCCGGCTTGCCGGCGATTGGTAAGCGAACCGGCAGATTGCCTGACGGCCGCAATCGATTCGCCCCGGGGGCGGGGCTCCTACCGAGTTGATGATCCACTGGGCCTCGTAGGAACCGCGACCCCGCGGCGAATGGCGGCGTCACTGCCGATTCTGCTGGATGGCCACCCACGCATCGCCCGCAAGCGGGCTCCTACACTGGCAGCGCGGATGCGGCGATGTTAT
>NZ_JARVSV010000064.1:0-16490 GCF_030209025.1 Pseudomonas sp. MEJ086 | reverse complement strand
CTGCGCCATCGAGCTGCGTGTGCTCTTCGGTGCGAATGTCCAAACGATCACGCGCAACGATACGGGTCTGATTTTCCACCCACTCGGTAGAGCCCTTGGTCTGACCGTAGCCTACCGAAGCACTGAAGCCTGCTCCCGGGCCGAACGTGGCGGTAGCGCTGACATCGAATTCCCGGCCCTTGACCTTGCCCGTATCGGGTAGCGAGGTCACGGTCAGGTCACGACCCACACGGCCAGTGACTTCGTCGCCACTCAGTTGTGAATCGCCCCTAGTTTCGTAGACACCTCCAAGCCTCATAATGAGGCCCATTAAGAGGTGCCATGAGCAACCAGCGTTACCCCGAAGAATTCAAAATCGAAGCGGTCAAGCAAATGACCGAGCGTGGCCTTCCTGTAGCCGAGGTGGCAGCGCGGTTAGGTATGTCGGTGCACAGCCTGTATGCCTGGATCAAACGCTACAACAAGCCCCGGGAAAAGCGGTAGCAAGAGGACGATCAGCAGATCGAACTGCGTCGTCTGCGTGCTGAACTCAAGCGAGTGACCGAAGAGCGAGACATCCTAAGTTACCCTTCTGCTGCGCCGTGTGTAGTAATCAATGACTCTGACCCCATCGATAGCACTTTATACAAATCGAAGTTTCCAATAGTCATTACCAGCAATCATCCAGTATCGCTCGCGAGTAGGAATCAAAAAGCTAAAATCAAAGCATTGAGCAACCCAGCCCGAATAAACAAGACTTTCATGAGCACGAACATCATCCATGTGCATAAAAATTTTTCTATCAAAGTTTATATAGAACTTAGGAAGTCGAGAGCTAACGACATTAGCCTGTTTAAATAGGCAAGAGGTCAGCCCCTCTCCAGTTAAGAAATAGTGCTCAATTTCTTCAAAAAGCTCATTATCCAACACCATAAAGGCTTTTAAATCAGCTAAAGAAAGGACTTTTTCGCATGAGTCGTTCAAATACTGCGGAAAATTTTCAGCGGTCATCCTCAGAATACCACCTCTAAAAAGCCTGCAAGACTGCTCATATTGTTCTTGAGTTATCTCACCATCTTCAAGATAGGCGCGATAGTCTTTTTCCGCATCAAGAGAAAAATTGTGTTTCTCATCTACAACCCAATAACATCCCCCAGAATGCACAAAAAAACAAATACTTTTCTCCCCATTCCAAAGATCATCAAGAACCGATTGAGTAATAGTCATTTTTTGAATTCCTTAAGAAATTCATCCTGTGTATAAACACGAGCGTTAGTCGAGTTCTTTTCGAGTAACGACTCCCACATTTTTGGTAGTTCGAGAGGAAGAAAAAGGGGACAGATTTATTTATTCAGCCGTTGCCATAGACTAAAAATTAATCTGTCCCTGAGGAATCCCCACAAATCTACTCCAGCACCTGAGCTTGCCGGTGAACCTCGTCACGCAGCAATAGCTCCATCCTGGTGAGTACCGAGCAGGATAAATCGTTGGCCGAGCGCCTGAGGTATTCAAGGCCGACACGCCAGAGCGACAGCATGGTTTTATGCCTGATGCTGTTGCTCTGAAAGCGGATTGCCCTGCCTGTCATCCGAGCCTGAAGGCCGGCTAGGTAAAGCGCATAACAAGCCAGTGCTGCGATCAGCAGCAGGATCTCGATACGTCGTGGGCAGCGCGTTCGATGCAGGTCGAAGGCAAAGCCGAAACGTAGGCTTTTCACTTCCCTAAACCCTTCCTCGATCTGCATCCGCTTGCGGTAGATGCCCACGATCCGACGTGCCGTCCAGTTAGCTTGTGGCAGGTTGCTGGCGAGCAGCCAGGGCTCTTGTTCACGGCGAGCGTTCTGTCGGCTGAGCTTGCTACGGGCGATGCTGCCCGTCACGCGTCGGTGTTTTCTACCCCTGGGCCGCTGGTGAATGCCGTACAAAGCAACGCTGTGCGGCGCACTGCGCGTCATCTCGATTTGTCCAAGCGAGCGCGCTGTCGAAGTTATCTGCTGGTAGAGCTGCTTGATCGGTTGCCAGCGGCCTTGTTCATCACGATAGAGGTCACGATTGCGCACACGCCCCACGTAATGCCACCCCTTGGCTTCAACAGCCTGGAACCAGGGGCGACGAAACCCAGCATCGGTCACCAGGATCGGCACGCACTGCTCGGGCAGCATGACTTCAAGTGCATCGAGCAGTTGCTTCTGGCGCTGGGGGCAACCTTCACGATCATGCACGCTTTCGTAAACAGGGAACGCTCGACCGGCCAATGGGATGGAAGCCCGCAGCACGTAAAGATCAGACGCGGCATTGATTGGCGACCAATCCACCAGGATCAAGGGATGATGCAGGGAGCCAAACAGTGCCGTAAGCATTTTCCAGTAAAACAGCAGGCGTTCGTTTTGCAGATGTGCGTTGCCGAGCAGGCGATCCACACGCTTGATCGAGTGCCTGGCGTAAGCCGCGCTCGGCATGGCCCTGCCCAGATCGGTCAGGGTCAGGCGGTGCCCTTGCAGCAAGGCACTGACGCTGCTCATCAAGGCATTCAGTCGCTTGCTGTGGATCGTGGGGAGTGCTTGGGAAAATGCCCTGTGTAAGAATCGTACTGCCTGCATGAGTCTCGGGGATTGGTTGGTTTGGCGACTACCAAACTGCCCGACTCGTGCAGGCATCTTCAAGCTATCCGACTGATCTGCATGGATATTTTGTGGGGATTCCTCAGCACCTGTCCCCTATTACTCCTTAAACTTAGATGACACGGCGCAGCCAGAAGAGCGCAACCTCTCCAGCCGCCGCCAGTTGCTTTGCACCATCAAGATTTAACTAAAACGAACTCTAACAACATATCAGGATCTGAAATAGAACTCAGAAAGCACTTGGCCAATTTTCTAGACTCAACTGGAAATAGCTCTCTGGCAGTTATAGTCAGGGCAGAAAAATCCGCAATACAATCCATGTCAGGCACTCGCTTATCTCCAACAACCTTAAAACCTTCAATTCCGAGTACGGCGACATCGTGCTCATCACAGAAAACCAGCAACTTATGCCCATCAATTAGGTTAAACAAAGGCACCCCACCCCATAATCTAGTGGGTTCCAGCCCCTTCTCCAAAAAAATAAACTCATTCATTAAATTTAGTCCCATGGAGCGACCCAGCCATTATCATTTTTATCCGATACCTGCACGATCGCACCAGTCCGGTCATTCCGCACAACGTAAGAACCATCCTTGGCTATATAAGCAGTTTCCGGATCATTGAGTTTAGTACCAGAAATCGGATCAAACCTAGTGTCTTTAGTCACAACAGTCTTACTCGGGCTTGCGATAACACCTTCAAGAGAGTCGGTTGTCGAGCCTCGCTTCACCATCTGCTTTGCAATTTTGGGTTCAACGATTAAGGGTATTCCTTTTGCACCGCTTCAACCCGGCAACAGGACGTTGCCTCTTATTAAATCACACACTAGAAAGCTTCCACAGTATCGCGTAAGGCAGCTCATCATCAACAATATCATGCAAGCGAAAATAATAAACAGCCAATGAACTTTCTAAGCCCCTATGAACAAATGCACCATCAGACATAACACGATAAGAGGCGTACTCCATAAACTTCTCAGAACCAAAAGAGCTAAGAGCATTTTTAATCTGACTATAGGTCCCCCCCGCCCCAACCGGAAGCAACTCAGGCGGCGGCCGGCATACGGCCATGTCATCATTTTCAACATCCCTGTAGTAGGCTCTTCTAAATGCAGGCTCACTGCAGGCCCAGTAGAGGGATAGCAAACGAAGTTTTTCCTCTCCCTCATCAGAAAAGGCGTCAGCTAAAAAATACTGATCGTCTGAAATTTTGTATGCGCCGTCTTCCATAGCGATAACGCATTGCGCCCGTACATCAACTGCGTCCCCAACCTTTGACTTGCACAGCGATGACCATTCTTTCATCTTAAATACCTCAAGCCTATTGTGGCCATTTGAATATTCGGCCTTCGACCCTGCCAGCCTTAAGCGCACTCTCTGCGGCCGCTTTGGCCGATCCCTCCGGCATATTTTAAACAGAGTTTATGATCTCTGACTGGCAGGCCTGTAACTTTGAATCTGGCAAGGACGTCGGATAGCTTCCGCCAGGAGCACGATACTTGGCGTCCCAGGCGATCACAGATCGCGATGATGGATCAATAGGGTCAGAGTCATTGATTTAGCTGTATGACCGGATCAATGACTCTGACCCTATCGATTACGCCCACGGTGAGCTGCAGCGACTCTTTGCTGGCAATGGCATTGTTCATCAGGTAGCGGAACATGGCCTCGTCGCTGTCCTGGCCGGCGATAAAGCGCTGGTCGGTGCGGGCCGTGATGGCGTCGCGAATCAGGCGTTGCTCGTAGAGGCCATAGCCCAGACTTTTTTGCGCCTGATCCGGGTCGTAATCCAGCTTGCTCAGCAGATAGTCGGAGTTAAGGAAATCACCCAGGTTGGCGAGTGCCGGGTTGGTTTCGATCAGGTGGCGTGGGTGCCACCTGAATAGAATGCGTGTTGATCGAGCCACCCAGCCGAACAGCGAGGTGACTCAATCCACATCTACTTTTTAAAGAACGGTTGCCCCTCGGAACACACTGATCAAGTCGCCGTAAACGGCGGATTACGCTTTGCTGATCAACCCTACGAGTACTTCGATTACCCTTCTGTCGTGTCGAATCAATGACTCTGACCCTATCGACTCCAAAATAGCGTTAAGGAAAGGCACGAAATATTTGCAAAAGGGGAACATGCAAAAAGGTGAAAAATTTATTTTTGCCTCGCAGAGCTGAGTGAATAAATCTGTCCCTTTTTCGCTGCTCAGAAAGGACAGGTAGTCCTCGTAGTCCGCTTCTTCATAAAAGCAGGCCTCCCGATTGTTGCCTCGCTGAATCACATGCTGGACGCATCCCGGAAAATAAAGGCGGGGTAAACGGGCCATGGCGTGCTCCTCTCCTCAGGATAGGGAGACCATAACTACGATGAGACGCCAAAACCAATGACTCTGACCCCATCGATTGTGTGCCGGTTATGCCCTCGCTGCACCACATGATGTGGGTAGTTCGGCAATATAATCCGTCCCATCCTTGGCATAACGATCTCCTTCCATTGAGACCTTCAGCTTAGCCAATCAGGAGGAAAATAAATCTGTCCACTTTTTCCCTTTTCCATGTCTCCTTTTCCACTGCGTGACGAGGTACACCAACAAGCTCAGGCTCTGGAGTAGATTTGTGGGGATTCCTCAGAGTCTGTCCCCTATTACTCAGAGTCGATCCTCTTTAACCTTCTCCACCGCAAGCAATATCACGCCAATATTCAGATCGAATTATTTTCTCGGCCCAATTCAGAGGAAGCTTGAGTGCACCAGATCTGAGATCCTCTTTCAAAGATGCTGAGTTCGACTGAGCCACGCTAGCCTGCTCATCGGGGTAGTTACCACTTTTTGTAAAATTTCCCCATCGAGAAATTGGTAAATCTAGAAAGTCCTCTATGGATGAAATTAACGTGTAAAAATCCTGATAAAAAAGTTCGATAGCCAGCCCACCCTCATCACATCCATAATTATTAAACTCAATAATAGCGACATTTTCTTTCAACAAAGTAATAGAGCGTACTATAGACGCATAACCCGCTAAAAGACGGACATCAACACAGACACTACCAGTGGAACCAACAGCAATATAGTTATCAATCTCTTTTACATCCATATCACTTACCCCCAATAATTATTGCTGCAGTTCTTCCATCCGGCAGACATATATTGAAATGCGGATTATTAGCGTGAGTTTTGTTATTAACATTCGGATGAATAGGTCCAAGCGGGTCTGTTTTGTTTATCAAGCCCCCCCTATAATTTCCTTTAGGATCCTTGAATCCATTTTCAACTCCACCTGTCGGGTTTGGCAAAACGCCTCCCTGCGTTGCCGGCCTCAACTCTGGCATATTATCAAGAGAAAAAAGGACAGATTTATTTAATCTTGGGCCATCCCAACCACCCGAAAAATAAATCTGTCCCCTTTTCCGGCCAAGATTCTATCTTCCTCCTCGTTAAAGCCTGCGAATTGCTGCGTTTTCAGGCTGTCCGAATCCAGGATCAATTGGGTCAGACTCATTGATTCGGCACCTGATGCATGCAGCCAGACACGTTGCTGTTGATGAATGACAGCTTGATGCCTAGGATTGATTCTCTGCTCTATAAAAGCAGAGCGGGTGGTTTTGAGTCTTGACGCAGGGCCGGCTAATGGGTGTCCCCTTTTCCATACGGTTGATCTGCGTGAATACTTTGTGGGGTTTCACTTACATTTCTCTAAATCCACGTAAACCGACTTGATTTCGGCTAGTGCACCACTCTCAAGCATGTCGGGAATATAAAACCTCAATCTCCCAGCATTTATCGAGATACCCGTACCGTCCTCCTCAACATCGAAGGCCACACCTAAAGTACTCAGCAACTTTTCTATATATTGAAAATCCTTCCCCAACACCTGCCCCCCTGAAAAATAAAACTCAGAGCCCAACGCATAAAATTCAATCCCTATCAGAATATCGCTGGCGTCATACCATGCCCTTGCAATAATGCCCCCAAAAACGTCAATCGTATTTTCAGAAAACTCCGTTTTAGGCAAAACCCTAAAGTCGCCTCCCATCAAATCCCTGACACGCGCTCTATCACGAACACCTGCGAGTAAAGAAACACCATATTTTTCACTGTAGTCAAAAATCATTGATTTCACATTCCAACAAAGTCTTTAGAAGCGAGCACTATCGATGGAGGAGATTTGTGGGGACTCCCCAGGCGCTGAGCCTATTTATTATATGCCTCTGAAACACTGAAAAAATCATTAAAATTCAAACTCGATGCGGGAAAGCCAGACAGGTATTCCAAGAAACCTGACCGCAACGAATCCATCGCATTTTGCAGGCGATGAGGCACCAAACTCTCCACATCCTCCAACTCACAACCCAAAGATACTAACCTAATTACTTCAGGATCAACCTCAGACTTCTTCAGAAGATTGACAGTGCGTGGCAAGAAGAAGTAACTCGCCCCGCTATTAATGAACCCATTACTACAGGCGCAGGTCAGCAAGCCGACACAATACAACGCTACAAACTTCGACGACTCAACGCCGTAGGGGACTTCAAAAAAAAGCTTATTATCACTCATTGATCACTCCATCCACCTTTAACTTTCACGTCAAAAACCTCATCTCGATGGGGTCAGACTAATTGATTCGGCACCTGATGCATGTAGCCAGACACGTTGTTGTTGATGAATGACAGCTTGATGCCTGGGACTTATTCTCTGCTCTATAAAAGCAGAGCGGGTGGCTTTGCGCAGATCAGCAATGTAACGTTTATAATCCTGATCGCCGACAAAGACCACCTGCCGATTATGGCCTCGCTACACTACGTGATGCGGGTAGTTAGGCACCACAATGCGTCCCATCCTTGGCATAACAACCTCCTTCCATTGAGACTTACAAGCCTAGACCACTATCGAAATGGAAGGAATAATCGTGGTCTGTCCCCTATTGTTCTAGATTACCGGCGGCGCCATCTTTTGGAGCAACTAGCCTTGGTTCTCTTTAAAAAACCTCATGCCTTAGCAACTTAAAGCCACCACCTTGGCCAATCAGTTTCTCTATATCAGCCGAACGATTTGTAGCGTTTATATAGAGCAAAACTTTATAGCTCGCATAATTCTGCTCCACTGGATCGCCGTCAAAAGGATCAATATTCAATTTTAAAACAAAATTCTCTGAATCATTCCTGCCCCACATATAGTAAGTACCACCTTGATAAGAGCTGTCCCTTTCCTCAAAGGTCTCTCCCAGCGCTCTTTCCACATCGTCTCTCGCCAACATAAGGCATGATTTTTCCGCACCATAGAGATCATACACAATAGTCATTTCGGTAACACCGCACTCGGAGCACGACTTACGGCTGTTGCCGCAGAGTCATAGATCATAAAATTAACTTCGCGTCCCGCTTGGGCGATCATCTTACTCGACAAATCTTTCAGGCCAAGGGCTTGCAAGCCTTTTGCACTCAGCGGCCCTGTACGAGTTATTCCACTCCTCAAACCTATTCCTAAGGATTGTGTGCGTTGCAAAAGATCTGGACTTGCCAGCGAATCAATGGGGTCAGAGTCACTGATTTAGCTGTATGACCGAAGCAATGACTCTGGCCCTATCGATTCTTTAGCTAAGCTCATAACGCCTAATAAAAAGAACATCACCGACATCAACTTCCGGAAAAACCCAAGTTCTCCAATTATCCACAAGCCACCTACTTTTTATAGCTCTTTCATCACAACTCTCTTTTGGGAGTAGAACTAAAATTAGTCCTGCTTTTTGCCCGGTCACAGCCATCAACCCCATCCCTGCTTGCGGGTCCTGCGGATCAAAAACCATAAGATCTATTTCGACGCCCGCCTGGCTTTGAGGCGACCTCAAAATAGAACCATGACCGATATACTCTTGTGTCAAATCAACCAACTTAATCCAGCTCATCACTTAACCCTCAACTCATGCCCACCAGAAGCATCTTTGGCAAAACGCCTACCTGCGTTGCCGGCCTCAACTCTGGCATATTATCAAGAGAAAAAAGGACAGATTTATTTAATCTTGGGCTATCCCAACCCGAAAAATTAATCTTTCCCCTTTCCCGATTCTTTTCCGATTCGGATCTCCTCAGAATCTGTCCCTTTTTCCCGTTAGGATCACCGCCGCAACTGATCAAGAATCGTCAAATGCACATCCATATTCAGCTTTACCATATGTTCGAGATCAGCCTTTCCGCCAATACACAGCGCAGGCTCGAACGCGTACATTTCATTCTCACCCACCGGCCCCAGTTTCATTAGCGCGCGCCTGAACAACGGCTTGCCATGATTATCTTCAAAATCGAGGCTTTCCCGACTAATGGATCCGAGAAAAATACCTAAGGCTCGAGCCGGTTGGGGGTTGGGTTTCTGAAGCTGACTCTTAAGAGCAACGATACCGCCAGCTAAGCTCGATATCGTGATCTTGCGCTGATAGCGCTCACCCCAGGCATATAGTGAGCCGAACGCATCCCTAGCAATAACATGGTAATTATCGATCTCGTCCAGACCGCTTCCTTGCAACCAACTATCAAGCGTGGCCTTATAAGAATCAGGGTTTACGATCCAGAACAGTCCATCCGCATAAGAACACCAGCCCTCCTCACGCCAGTAACCAAGCAGGGAACCGGGCAATATCGAACGATATTTTTCGACACTAGAACTGGGAACCTGTCGATGCGAATTTGCCTCACCCAAATTATCAATAAACGACTGGAAAAATTCGTCTCTCACTTTTCAACTCCTAATCAATGGGGTCAGAGTCATTGATTTAGCCGCTAATCTCGCGATACTTCGCAGATTTCCTATCACCGCCCCACCCAAGAGGAGCTGCTCGCCTACCTGTCTTGAACTCAGTTTGGGCCTTGAACCGATCATCACCAAGAACCCACCCCTTGTTCGTCGCCTCACGAATCTCCGACAACTGTCGATCAGGCAATCGGCCCCGGGACAACGAACGATAGGCGCTCTTCCTCTGTTTTACCGAGGCGAAGATACAGAGCGTGTGACGTGAGCAGCTGGATAGGCTTGCCCAAGGCATTGGCTCGATAACGTGACCATGGATATTCCGATGCTTGAGCAACCACGCCTGCTCGTACCGGGTTCAGCTCTAGGTAGCGGTAAACCGTTAGCAGGTAGCTGTCATTATCAACTAGTTTCGATTTATATCGTCCCTCCCATAAGGTACCGGTACGACCTTAAGTGAAATTGAAGTATTGAACGTATCGACGCCCCAGAGCCTTTATCAACCGGCTAATGCCCTGCTCATCGCTGGGCGTGGCGAGCAGATGCACGTAATTCGTCATCAGCACAAAAGCATGAATGGCGACCCGATATTTTTTGGCCGACTCGTTCAGAAAAGAAAGGTAGACCGTGTAATCCGCTTCATCGTAAGCAGGCCTCACGATTGTTTCCTCGTTGAATCACATGCTGGACGCATCCCGGAAAATAAAGGCAGGGTAAACGGGCCATGGCGTGCTCCTCTCCTCAGGATAGGGAGACCATAACTACCATGAGACGCCAAAACCAATGACTCTGACCCCATCGATTCTATTAATCCGATTACGGCGGAGTCAAACAAATAGTCCCGGCAGTGTCGGGGCTATTTATGGCTAATCATTTGCTATGTTTTCTTGCTATCAAGATCGCTCGTTCAACCATGTCGACAGTGATATACGGTACAAATCCGAGCCTATCTCCCTCAGCGAAGCTCTGCTTGTAACCTTCTAATCGTTCAACTTCCCCAGCTATCGCCAAGGCAGCTAGATGCCTGAGTGGCATTGCACCTTTGGCATCAGTTGGCAATCCTCTATAGGCCGTTAGCCCATCTTCCAGGCTTTGAGACAGAGCCCATGATATAGCTTCATCAGCAAGTTGCAGTACATCCTCAGCAGAAAGACCAGCTAGTTTCTTAGGAGGTTTATTACTAAGAATAATCGGAGAATAATCTCTACCTTCCCCATAAATAAACCCGACGACCTCGGAGAATTCTCTTGTTGAAATGGAAGGAGCAAGCGAGACCCTAAAGTGATCTGTTCGCCTACCTACAAATGGAATAATCTGAATTTGAATTTTATCAACAACAATTATGCAAAAGTAGTCTCCCACTTCATCTTTCTTACAAGTCCAGCCTTGCTCCTCCACAATTGACACCAGCTCGTTTTCTTTCATCACCTAGCACCAGGAAAGTTAATTATTTCTATAGGAATACCATTGGAATAACCTTGATCCTTCAACGGCACACCGGGGATCAATAGGGTCAGAGTAATCTGTCCCCTTTTCCCCTGCCCCCCCTTTCCCATTTACCGATCCCACATCAACTTCAAAAACTGCACTCACACTTCAACACCGAAACATTGAAACCTTCAATAACACTACTCAACCTTTCGAGATAGAACGAGAAGTCCGGAACATCATTTGATAAAAAAACTTTATTCACCGACATGGAAAAGGACACCCAACTCTCAAAGATAAGAAACTCTCCACCATAAGCCTCTTCAAAAACCATAGAAATCCCAATACGATCAGAAGGGCAGTGGCTTTCAATGAATTCATCCAAGTCAAAATTCTCTATAGACTTGACTTGCCAATCATAGCCCTCTCGGTCAAAAGCATCCAGAAACATAACCTCCCCTTGAAAGTCAACCCCCCAACCAGAATCAATCAATGAAAGAAAGATTTTCTTTGGCTCAACAGGCCTTGAAAATTCGATATCGATAGAAGCCTTCATACTCATATCAATGCTCTCTAAAAGGTATACCCTTCGAAGTCAACCAAACCTTAACATGCTCAGGAATAGTTGTATTTGAATGAACCTCAAAAGAGGCACCATTATCTTTTGCTATTCGTGCATGGGCCCCGACATCAGATTTAAATTTCTCTAATCCCTTTGACCCCAACCGCACTTGATCCTCCCAGTACCGGCCAGATTTAGCCTCATACCAAATCGAATCACCCTCCCCATATTTCCCATCAAACTCTCGTCCCTTTATGGAAAAACTAGGCTGCCCCCCCAGTACATCATGAAGATAGTTTTCAAAATCTGTGCCTACCAAGCCTTGGGCAGTGTCCCTCCCATCAGACTCACTATACATACTCCCCGGACTCAGCTGATGCTCCGGATTCTTATAGCTAGTGCCACCTTGCGGGGTGTCTAGCTGCTGTCCGCCTGTATGAGGAACGGTAACCACCGAACCACCAGCATTGTAGCCCCCACTGGATGCATTCTCTAACCCAGGTAAATCGGCGCCAGGATTGACCAAGACACCATATTTAGGATCAAGTTGATGTATTGGGAACCCCACTGCGGTCCCAGCAACTAACCACCATATTTGGGTTGACACAACAACTCTATCTTTAGCAGTTACTCCTGCCTGAGTGGCAGATTCCATTATACTGTTAGCCAACTGCTCCGTATTATTCATGGACACTGGATTCGAGGCAGCCGCCGAAAGATACACAGCTAACACACCTAAGATAGCAACGCCCGCAACTGCAGCGTAATTGCTCTGTCCTGGATTACCTTGTGCCGCTAAATTGAGCCTATAAACAAACGAATACGCACCCTCTGGATCATGTGCAGCCATATTGGCTACATAATCAACAACGGCCTGCCTTTGCGCCTCCGTAGCTTGACCTGGTATTTGATCAACAAAATGTTTCGCTGCGTCTTGCCGTTTCTCTGGGTTGCGATTACCTAAAACTCTAAGCACTTCATGCTTAACGACTGCGCGCTGTACATCTGAGAGCCCCTTGCCATCTGCAACGGCGCCCGCTGCAATGAACGCTTTTGCAAGGCCACTCAATGCCTCTTCGCTGCTATCACCATAATTCTCAGCAGCTTTAGCCCAGCGCTCATATGTCTTTATAGGGCTCGCCACCGCCTCTACAGACGACTTGGTCACATACAGATCCGTACGTTCCTCATCGTCTCGCGTGATCTCGTACGCCTTGCTCACATCACGATTGAGGCCCTCTGTGGAGTCCTGCCCGGTCTGTGCATCCCCGCGTACGACAATTTCGCCCTCGCCGACGGTCGCCCGCACGATTTGCTGGCGATCTTTCTCGTACTCGTAACCCTCGACGCTCCAGCCGGTCTTGCCTTTTTCGCCCTTGCCTTCCTGGCTTTTGTCCTGCTGGGTATTTTTCGCGCCGTTCTTGCCGTACGAACCGCCGACATTCAGGTAATAGCTGTGCTCCTTGTCGTGCCCGGCGATATCGCTGAAGCCCAGGGTGCCGGTGTCCAATTTGAGGTTGCCGGTGTTCGAGGCCAGCACTGCGCCATCGAGCTGCGTGTGCTCTTCGGTGCGAATGTCCAAACGATCACGCGCGACGATACGGGTTTGATTTTCCACCCACTCGGTAGAGCCCTTGGTCTGACCGTAGCCGACCGAAGCACTGAAGCCTGCTCCCGGGCCGAACGTGGCGGTGGCGCTGACATCGAATTCCCGGCCCTTGACCTTGCCCGTATCGGGTAGCGAGGTCACGGTCAGGTCACGACCCACACGGCCAGTGACTTCGTCGCCACTCAGTTGTGCACCACTGATGGCGGTATCTCGACCACTGGTGAAGTTCAGGCGATCGCCGGCATATAGGTAGGCTTCCTGCTGGCGCTGCCCTTCACGCTCAAGGTCGCCCTTGCCGACGTTGACGCTGAC
This sequence comes from Pseudomonas sp. MEJ086, assembly GCF_030209025.1. Lineage (NCBI taxonomy): Bacteria > Pseudomonadati > Pseudomonadota > Gammaproteobacteria > Pseudomonadales > Pseudomonadaceae > Pseudomonas > Pseudomonas sp. MEJ086. Next base: position 3,253 of record NZ_JARVSV010000064.1, on the reverse strand, counting down.
ATACACACCAACGCCTTCGGAGCCGAAGGTGAAGCCAATTTCGCCGCCACCGCTGCGACGGCTGCTTTCGCTGTCACTGGCATTCTGTGCGGCGCCGATGTTGAGGTCGTTACCGGCCTTGAGGTCGATATCGCGCCCTGCCTGAACCTGCGTACCGATCAGGTTGAGGTCATTGCGGGCATTGAGATTGACATCGCGTTCGGCATTGAGCACCGCGCCACTGGAGGTTCCCTGGCTGCCCTCTTCACCCGCTACGCCACGACTGCCGCCGATACCAACCTTGAAGCCACCACTGGTGCCACCGACAATCCCACCTTTACCCTGGCTCTGCTGGCTGTCATAGCTTTGCTCGCCACGGGCGACATCAAGCACGATGTCCCGGCCAGTGACATTGATGTCACGCCCGGAATGGAACTGAGCGCCACGTACCTGAACGTCATTACCCGCTTCCAACGTCGAAGCGCGATTTCCAACCACAGTCTGGCTGACGCTCTGGCGTTGGCTGGTACTACCGAAGTGCGCATCGAACGTCGGCCCAGCCAGGAACTGGCTGACGGAGTCCAAAGCCTTGAAATATCAATGACTCTGACCCTATCGATTTACAAATAGGATGCAAGAAGGCGGCAAAAAGGGTGCAGACAGGGTGCAAAAACACCGGCGCAAGGCCGGTGCCATATCAACTCAGACCCCTTAAAATTTATAATGGAACTCACCTGCCTGTTTCATCTATCAGCTTTTGTTAAATTAGAGTAACAACCAAACTTGGGAATTTTTTCATAATTTCGAGACGGTTCGAAACTTGATCTAGCCTCTTCAATCTCATGAGGATTAAATTTTTCTCGCCTAATAACAAGACCGCCTTCCTCATTGAAAATATAGGACTCCCCACCTATGACCTCGTCTCCATCCCCTTCAAACTCACGATGAGTCGCCATAGTCAAAAATAAGTTATCCGAATCTGTTACTTGAAATTGGTAGGTCAGGTACTCACGACATTTTTTATCTAAAAAACCGACACCAACCATTCCTTTATCTATGGAGAACTCAACAAAGCAAGATGGCGCAGAGTCCGAGCCAATGAGAGCCGTATATGACTCACCCGAGAGATGCCTAGAATGTGCCAGAGATTCATCCATAGGCTCTATCGCAAACTTCTTCATCCGAAACCAAGTCTTACAATAATAAATAGGTAGCTCCATCAATACACCTTCCCATTAGTATCTCTAATTAAAACCCCTGCTTTATTGGCAGAGTCCAAGATGGCTTTTGGAATTACTCCATTCTGTGGAGGAACCTCCAGAATAACAGTACCTTGCAATTTTTGACCACCCAAAGACCCACTAGATGGAACTTTCGCAATGGTCGCACCAGAAGGGTATTTCGTAATGGCCTCATTTATGTAGCTCTTTGCTGTCGCCTCTGAAACCTCAGAAAGCTGTGTCAATTTACGAGAGACGATTTCGCCTTTTATGGGATTATACGAATCAACACGATAATAGCCATTCCCGTCAGGTCGCTGAATATAAACTTCGTTATTCGGGTAGTTTTTAGACTGTACCTTATTAAACTCATTACCCGCATCAAGCCGTTGCAACCATTCAGGTTTAGACGATGGAGCTACAACATCATCTACCTTTCCAGCAGCGCCACCAGTAGCTTTTGCCCCCGGACCACTCCCCTGCGGCCCCCCCGACACAACTCCAACAGCCTTTCCAGCCACCTTCTTGGTCAGTGCACCTATTTCGCCAGCAGCCAATTCAATCAGGAAACGAGACGCCAGTACACCTCCATCGCCATCTAGATAGCCGTCCTCTCCTGCGGCGTACTGCTGCTTGGCATAGTCATGTTCTTCTTGAACATACTTTTTGTCCTCATCCCTCAGACCTGCAGTCATGCCAACGGCAGCGTTCTCCTTTATCGCATCAATTTTGTCACCGAACGCGGCGTTGATCAGGACATTACCTGCAAGACTCACCGCTGCTTTGGCCGGTCCCATAAAAACCTGCATTCCAAGCAGTACGAGCTGGGCTTCCGCGACCGGTAAAGTCCCAAGATATTCACGGATGTCGGCGGTTTCTCTTAAAAATGCTTCGCCGCCTGTACGTGAAGCATCATCGATTTTTGTCTCCCGTACATAAATAGTTCCACCACCCGAAGACTGTCTAGCTGGCTCAGATGATGTATTCGCGCCAACACCGGGCTCATAGACTTTATTGTAGTTTTCCGCACTGTCAGCCCAAGTCACCAGATGTTCTAGTGTCTTAGGGGATAAGCCCTTCATCAGCTCTGGATCCAGGCCATTTCTGGCCAGGTTCTTGGCCATCGCCAAAGCTCGCTTATCACCCAGTGATGTTCTCGCTGACTGTGGGATTTCCTCCACCTTCACGCGCTGTGCCTGCACCTCTCTCGCGACTTTCTCCGCAGCCGCTTGCGCAACAGCCGCCGCCGCCTCTACAGACGACTTAGTCACATACAGATCCGTACGTTCCTCATCATCTCGCGTGATCTCGTACGCCTTGCTCACATCACGATTGAGGCCCTCTGTGGAGTCCTGCCCGGTCTGTACATCCCCGCGTACGACAATTTCGCCCTCGCCGACGGTAGCCCGCACGATCTGCTGGCGATCCTTCTCGTACTCGTAACCCTCGACGCTCCAGCCGGTCTTGCCTTTTTCGCCCTTGCCTTCCTGGCTTTTGTCCTGCTGGGTATCTTTCGCGCCGTTCTTGCCGTACGAACCGCCGACATTCAGGTAATAGCTGTGCTCCTTGTCGTGACCGGCGATATCGCTGAAGCCCAGGGTGCCGGTGTCCAATTTGAGGTTGCCGGTGTTCGAGGCCAGCACTGCGCCATCGAGCTGCGTGTGCTCTTCGGTGCGAATGTCCAAACGATCACGCGCGACGATACGGGTTTGATTTTCCACCCACTCGGTAGAGCCCTTGGTCTGACCATAGCCGACCGAAGCACTGAAGCCTGCTCCCGGGCCGAACGTGGCGGTGGCGCTGACATCGAACTCCCGACCCTTGACCTTGCCCGTATCGGGTAGCGAGGTCACGGTCAGGTCACGACCCACACGGCCAGTGACTTCGTCGCCACTCAGTTGTGCACCACTGATGGCGGTATCTCGACCACTGGTGAAGTTCAGGCGATCGCCGGCATACAGGTAGGCTTCCTGTTGACGCTGACCTTCGCGCTCAAGGTCGCCCTTGCCGACGTTGACGCTGACATACACACCAACGCCTTCGGAGCCGAAGGT
>NZ_JARVSV010000034.1:0-17771 GCF_030209025.1 Pseudomonas sp. MEJ086 | reverse complement strand
ACCTGTAGGAGCCCGCTTGCGGGCGAATCGCGAGGCAATGCCGACATCCCGGTGCGGCCACCATCGTTTCGCGCCGGGGGCGACGCTCCTACGGTGGTGGCGGGTAATGCACTTACCCAGGCGTGTGCAATCACCTGTAGGAGCCCGCTTGCGGGCGAATCGCGAGGCAATGCCGACATTCCGGTGCAGCCACTATCGTTTCGCGCCGAGGTCGGCGCTCCTACGGTGGTGGCGGGTAATGCACTTACCCAGGCGTGTGCAATCACCTGTAGGAGCCCGCTTGCGGGCGAATCGCGAGGCAATGCCGACATCCCGGTGTAGTCACTATCGCTTCGCGCCGGGGGCGACGCTCCTACGGTGGTGGCGGGTAATGCACTTACCCAGGCGCCTGCATTCACCTGTAGGAGCCCGCTTGCGGGCGAATCGCGATGCAATGCCGACATCCCGGTGCAGCCACTATCGCTTCGCGGCGAGGTCGACGCTCCTACGGTGGTGGCGGGTAACGCACTTGCTCCGACAGGGGGCACGTTGCGCAGGCGACTGTCAGGTCGCGTCGAACCCGGCTGCCTGAAGACGCCATAAGCGTTCGAAGCTGCCGCCCTGTTGGCGCAACTGCTCAGGCGGTCCGTCTTCGACGATGCGACCCTTTTCGAGCACCACCACGCGGTCGAAACTGGCCAGCGTCGACAGCCGGTGCGCCACAGCCAGCACCGTGCGGCCCTGCATCAGGTTGGCCAGAGCTGCCTGGATTTCCGCTTCGGAGTGCGTGTCCAGAGCCGAGGTGGCTTCATCGAGGATCAGAATCGGCGCGTCCTTGAGAAATGCCCGGGCGATGCCGAGACGCTGCCGCTGACCACCGGAAAGCATTACCCCACGCTCGCCCACCTGGGTGTCGTAGCCTTGCGGCAGCTCGCGGATGAAGGTGTCGCAGAACGCATGATGAGCGGCCGCCGTGACCTCGTCGTCGCTGGCGTCCGGTCGGCCATAACGGATGTTCTCGCGAATGCTGCGGTTGAACAGCGCGGTCTCCTGAGGCACCACGGCCATGCGTGCGCGCAGGCTGTCCTGGCTGACCTCGCTGATGTCCTGGCCGTCGATCATCACGCTGCCGGCCTGCACGTCGTCGAGGCGCTGAATCAGGCTGAGCAGGGTGGATTTTCCTGCGCCGGAAGGCCCGACGATACCGACCTTCTGGCCGACCGGGATATGCAACTGAAAATCCTCGAACACGCGCCGGCCATCCGGGTAGGCGAACGCCACATGGCGAAACTCGATATCGCCGCGCGACAGCGCCAGCTGGGTTTCCGGATCGTCCAGCTCATGGGGCTGCACGATGATCCGCAGGGTGTCTTCGATGGCGCCGAGTTGCTGGGTGGTGTCGACCAGCGCCAGGGCCAGGTCGCGGGAGCCGTGCAGGATGCGGAAGGTCAGGGCGCTGACCATCACCACGTCGCCAGCGGTCACGGTACCGGCTATCCATAGCTGGATGGCCCAGACCAGCATGCCGCCCGCCATCAACGACAGGCAGATGTCGTGGATCACCCGTGCCTTTTCCAGGTACATCCAGCTGCGCCGCTGCGCGTGGGCTTCCAGACCGATCTCCTCGGCCAGGCGGCGGCTCTCGCGGTCGCGCGCGGAAAACGCCTTGATGGTCCAGACATTGGACACCACATCCACCAGCTCGCCGCCGACCCGCGCCGCCTGTGCCGCGAAGCGCTGGTGCTTGCTGCGCCCGCGGATGCCGAAGGCGGTAATCAGCGCGGCCACGATCATCACGAACACGATCAGCGCCAGAGCCATGCGCGTGTGCACGGTGAACAGCACCAGCACGGCACCGACGAAATCCACGCACGGCGGCATGATCTTCCAGGCCAGGCCACCATAGATCGAGCCTGCCGCCTGACCGGTAGCGGAAATGCGGTTGCCGAGGGCGCCGGCGAAGTGCCGGGCGAAGTAGCCCATGGGGTGACCGGTGAGGTGGCGGAACAGGTCGACACGCAAGTCCACGCAACTGGCCACCACCGTGTGGCAACCCAGCCAGCCACCGAGCCGCCAGAAGACGTTCTCGACCACGATCAGGCCGATGAACAATCCCAGCGGAAACCACACCTCGGCGTGCTGCCGGTCGTCGGTGGCCATGGCATCGACCAGTAGCTTCATGCCGTACTGCACGGCCACTGCACAGGCGCTGGCGCCGAGAATCAGCAGGAACATGCCACCGAAATGCCAGGGGCGACGGCGCACGTAATGGGCAAGGAAGGCCACCGGTCTGCCGGGCAGTTCTCGCGCTGCCGAGCGGCTCAAGTGCGCGCCACCCGTTGGGCGGCGAGGGTATCGACATGGAACTGCTGACGCCGCAGCTCTTCGGCCAGCGCCTCGCACACCGGCCGCGCGCCGTGTTCGTCGGGGTAGCCGAACAGGCCTGCCGGGCAATGCCTGTCATCCGTCCAGCCGGGGTAGTCGAGCACCGGGTACAGGCAGATGCCTTCCAGGGGCAGTCCGCGCTGCAGGGCCAGGCGCACCTGTTCGCCGATATAGCGCAGCCACTCGCCGCGCAGGTCACCCTCGGCGCCGGTTTCCGCCACCAGCACGGGCCGTCGATAACGCTGGTAGACCTCGGCGAGGATGCCGCTGAACGGCCGGTAACCTGGCTCACCGCGCCACAGCGTGCCGCCACCGGAGAACCACTGGTTGTTCGGGTAGTAGTTGACGCCGACGATGTCCAGATACTCCGGGCGGCCACCAAGCCCCGGCCATTGCAGCCCGGCGAGCATGTCCCAGGCCTGGAACTGGGCAAGTCGGTAGCGCTCGGCCTCGGCCTGGGCATCCGGGCGATTGCCCCGTGGCACCACGTGGATCACCGGGTCCACCTGAACGAAACGCGCGCGACGGTCGACCCCGCGTATCGCCTCAATGGCGGCGATACTGGCCCGCACCAGTTGATGCTTGAGTTCGTCGCCACGGCCTCTGCCCAGTGGCGCTAGGTAAGCGACATCGCCACCGGCCCAGGCCAGGAAGGACATCTCGTTGATCGGCGAGTAGAAGGGCACCCGATCGCTTTCTTCACGAACCAGGCGGGCGGTGGCTTCGGCGAAACGGGCGAAGCGTTCGACGAATTCCGGCCGCCAGATATCGATATGGTCTGGCCAGCCGTAGTGGCACAGGTCCCAGATCACCTGCACGCCAGCCTGCTCGGCTGCCCTCAGCTGCGGCACGAAGCTCGACCAGTCGTAATGCCGTGGCGTGGGCTCGATCAGGTGCCAGCGCAAGCCGTCACGAGCCGAGCGGATGCCGTGCCGCCGCAATGCGGCATAGTCGTTCGCCGCCCATTGCGCGTGTCGCGTGCCGTCGATCAGATCGAGCCGTCTGCCATCGTCACGGCGATGGGTCGAGCACTCGTAGCCGCCGAGAAAGAAACTGTCGAACAGGGAAGGGAGGTGCATCGCGGGTCCTATGTGGCAAGGCTTTCGCCGTGCTCGGCGCTTTCATGCTCTGCAACCTCGCCACCGGCTTGCTCGATACGCTTGTAGAGCGCCAGCGCCTGACCGACGACCTGGTCCATGTTGTAGTACTTGTAGGTGCCGAGCCTGCCGAGGAAGGTGACCCCAGGCGTTTCGCCCGCCAGCTGCTCGTAGCGCTTGTACAGTTCGGCATTTTCCGGGCGCGGGATCGGGTAATAGGGGTCGCCTTCGGCCGATGGGTATTCGTAGGTGATGCTGGTTGCGGCGTGCTGCTGGCCGGTGAGGTGCTTGTATTCGCTGATGCGTGTGTGCGGCACCGCCTCGTCCGGGTAGTTGACCGTCGCCACCGACTGGAAGCGTTGCTGGTCGAGGGTGTGGTGCTCGAACTTCAGCGAGCGATAGGGCAGCCTGCCAAAGCAGTGGTCGAAGTATTCGTCGACGGGGCCGCAGTAGATCAGGTGCCCGTGCTCGACCTCGTCTCGAATCTGCCGGTAGTCGGTGTTCAGCCTGACGCTGATGTTCGGGTGATCGAGTATGCGCTCGAACATGCGCGTGTACCCGTGCAGCGGCATCTGCTGGAAAGTGTCGGTGAAGTAGCGGTCATCGGTATTGGTTCGCGTCGGCACCCGTGCGGTGACCATCTTGTCCAAGCGCGATGGGTCCAGGCCCCACTGCTTGCGGGTGTAGCCGCGGAAGAATTTCTCGTACAGCTCGCGGCCGATCTGGTTGACCACCACGTCTTCGCTGGTGTGGATGGCGGCTACCGGCTCGGCACGACTGGCCAGATAAGCGGCGGCGTCTTCGTCGCTTTGCAGGTTCAAGCCATACAGGGCATTGAGCGTGGTGCGGTTGATCGGCACCGGCACCTGCTGGCCATCGACCACCGCCAGCACGCGGTGCTCGTAGGGGCGCCATTCAGTGAAGCGCGACAGATATTCGACGATGCGCTGGGCATTGGTGTGGAATATGTGCGGACCATAGCGATGCACCAGCACGCCGGCTTCGTCGTAATGGTCATAGGCGTTGCCAGCGATGTGCGAGCGCCGGTCGACCACCAGTACGCGCTTGCCCAGGCCGGCCGCCAGACGCTCGGCGAGCACGCTGCCGGCGAAACCGGCGCCGACGATCAGGTAATCGAACGCCGGCGGGCTGTCTTCATCATGTTGATGGTCGTTGCGCGACGTGGCGTTTCCGGGATTCAGCGGATGCATTCGATCATCTCCTTCATGTCGGCCTGGGTACGATCCCAAGACATACCTGCAAGCACGCGGTCAGCGGCGCTGAACATGGCATCGTGGTCGGCGGCAAGGGCGAGTGCCTGTTCACAGGCAGCGACGAATTCCTCTGCGGTACCGGCGATCAGCACCAGGCCGCAATCGCCGTAGCTGCGCACCACATCGTTGATCGGCGTGGACACCACCGGGCGGCCTGCGGCCAGGTATTCCGGGGTTTTGGTGGGGCTGATGAAGCGTGTCGACGGGTTCATGGCAAAGGGCATCAGCGCCACATCCCAGCCTGCCAGGTAGCGGGGCAGCTCATCGTAGGTCTTGCTGCCGAGGTAATGAATGTTCGCCTGCTCGGGCAGGCTGGCCGGGTCGATCTTGACCACGGGGCCGATCATCACCAGTTGCCAGTCGGGGCGCATCGTCGCCACGGTGCGTAGCAGCTCGATATCGAAACGTTCGTCGATCACGCCATAGAAACCCAGGCGCGGGCGGTCGATTTCGGCTTGATCCGGCGGATCGCTCTGGGCCTGGCGTGCAGCCGCGAAATGAGCGATATCCACGCTGCTGGCAAAGGCGTGTGCGTTGGCGTGCAGCGTGCGCTTGGCCTCCCAGATGCTGTGGCCGCCGGTGAACACCAGATCGGCACGGGCCAGCAGATCGCGCTCGCGCTCGACCAGTTCCGGCGGGGCGCCCTGGAAGGCCGAGAGCTCGTCCATGCAGTCATAGATGGTCACCCTCGGTTGCAGATGGGCCGAGAACGCCAGGCTCATGGGCGTGTAGTACCAGAGCAGCAGGTCATCGACCTCCAGCCTGGCCAGGTAGATGTCCAGCAGAGCGCGGATGGCGGTATTGCTCGCCTGGGTATCCAGGCCATGTGGCAGGCGCGGTACCAGCACCTGGACGCCTCGTTCATCGGGGCGCACTTCCAGCCAGGGCAGGGCTTCGTCGCTGCCGATCGGCTCCTCGAAGAACAGTACGTTGTAGTCACGCACGAAGCGCGACATCAGGTGTTGCGGGCGCTGATAGACGAAGCTCCAGCGCAGGTGCGAAAGACACAGCAACGTGGGGATGGCGGGGTCGAAGATGACAGCGGCTTCGGCCTCGTTCGACGGCCTTTGCGACGTGCCGATCTGCCCTTGAAAGGATCCTGCCCAGCTCATGTTCGTGCCTCCTCGAGTAGCCCCACAAGCGAAGCGCCGGGGCTCTGGCACGGCCGTTTCGCTTAACCGGACGAGTGCGAGGGGTGGACGGTGGGTGGCTCCGGGCAGTTCAACAGATCGGCTGAAAGGTCAGCGAATCACGCGTTCATCCCTTGACCTGAACTAGTACGAAGCGGCCCTCGTCGGACCCTGTGTAGTCGATCTTCTTCCTGCCATGCAGGCGACCCGTGTCGTAGTGCACATCCATGGGCGGTTTCAACCGAGCGACCTGATCCCATAGGAGACAACCATGATATTGGTCACAGGAGGTGCCGGTTACATAGGCTCCCATGCAGTGCTGACGCTGCTGCAGGCCGGGCATGAGGTCGTGGTACTGGATAATCTGTGCAACAGCTCGCGAACGTCGCTGGAGCGCGTGGCGCTCATCGCCGGGCGCAAGCCGCATTTCATCAAGGGTGACATCCGCAATCGTGGCCTGCTCGACGATCTGTTCCGACGCTGGCCGACCACCGCGGTCATGCATTTCGCCGGTCTGAAGGCCGTTGGCGAAAGCGTTCGCGATCCGCTGCGCTACTACGAAACCAACGTGGCAGGCAGCATCACCCTGTGTCAGTCGATGGCCGACGCGGGCATCTTCCGACTGGTGTTCAGCTCCTCGGCCACCGTGTATGGCGAGTCGGTCAGCATGCCGATACAGGAGGACTGCCCCACCGGCATTCCGACCAACCCCTATGGGCAGTCGAAGCTGATGGCGGAAAACGTCCTCAAGGCGCTCGCCCATTCCGATCCGCGCTGGTCGATTGCACTGTTGCGTTACTTCAATCCCATCGGCGCCCATGAGTCCGGGCTGATCGGCGAGGATCCCAACGGCATCCCCAACAACCTGCTGCCCTACATGCTGCAGGTGGCGGTCAGGAGACAGCCGCAGCTGAGCATTTACGGTGATGATTATCCCACCAGTGACGGTACCGGGGTGCGCGACTACATTCACGTGATGGACCTGGTCGAGGGCCACCTGCTGGCCCTCCAGCGGCTCGCGCACAGCCGTGGCGCGACGGTCTGGAACCTGGGTACGGGGCAAGGCTACTCGGTGCTGCAAATGGTCCGCGCCTTCGAAGCGATCATCGGCCGTGCGTTGCCCTTTCGCATCGTCGCCCGCCGCCCTGGCGATATCGCCCAGTGCTGGGCCGACCCCAGCAAGGCCAGGAGCGAGCTGCAATGGAGCGCCGCGCGGGGCCTGCATGCCATGCTCGCTGACTCATGGCGCTGGCAGAAGAGTAATCCCCAGGGCTATCGGGCGAGCGCAGCCAAGATGCCAGTGACGGAACTGGCCAGCTAGGTTCCGGTGCTCGGCGCCTGGAGCCCGGCTTCGTGCGCGATTTCACGGTCGTTGCCGAGCAACCTTGAGCGCCTGCCTGAGCCACTGGAGAATTTTACCCTTTGGCTTTCTGTGCCAATGCGCTCAACCACGGTAGGATGGGCGCCAGTTGCCGATACGGAGCGCGTGCTCCGCACGCCGATGGATCGCCGGGCGCTGTCGAGTGTCGATAGCAGAGACGCCGTGCATCATCCGATCAATCACCACCGCCTGAAGGATTACCGCGTGTCGCCAGCCAGCCTCAACCGCCTTCAGATGGGCTCCAGCCGTTCGCAAGGGTCCGCCCCACGATGATCATCAACGCCCTGGTTTTTTTCGTCACGCTGACCGCCATGGAAGGTGTGGCCTATTACGCCCACAAGTACGTGATGCACGGCTGGGGGTGGGGCTGGCATCGTTCGCATCACGAGCCGCGCGAAGGCTGGTTCGAGAAGAACGATCTGTACGCGGCGGTATTCGCCGGGCTGGCCATCGTGCTGATCGCTCTCGGTACCCAAGGCATGCACCCGCTGGAGTGGATTGGCGCGGGCATGACCGCCTACGGCCTGCTGTATTTCGTTGTCCATGACGGTCTGGTGCATCACCGCTGGCCATTTCGCTTCGTGCCGCGCAGCGGCTACCTCAAGCGCCTTTACCAGGCACACCTGATGCACCACGCCGTAGATGGCAAAGAGCGCTGCGTGTCCTTCGGTTTTCTCTACGCGCCTTCTACGGCGCGTCTGAAGGCTCAGTTGCGGGCGATGCATGACGGGCCGCTGCGCAAGACGGATGCGGACGTTGCCACAGGTTCCCGGGGCGAGCCGGCCAGCGCGCGAAGCGACTCGTAAGCGCCCGCCACAAACCGGTCAGCACGGCGCCGATCTTCTCCGCCTTGGAGGTGGAGATGCGCGCGTCCCAGGCGTGATCGCCAGCGTCCAGCACCCTCATGCCGATCTGCCGATAGACCGCCGCCGCCGTTGCCACCGCCCAGGCCGAGCGCCAGGGCAGGGCGCTGAGGCCGGCCTGGGCGCTGGCGTAGTAGGGCTCGGCCAGCTCCACCAAGCGTTGGCCGAGCACGGCGACGGCGGGGCGGTGATGAATGTCGGCGACCTGATCACGCGGCACGCCCAGTTCCTCCAGCCACTCTTCAGGCAGGTAGCAGCGACCCACGGCAGCGTCATCGACGATATCCCGGGCGATATTTGTCAGCTGAAATGCCAGGCCGAGGTCGCAGGCGCGATCCAGGGTCGGTTCATCTCGGGTGCCCATGACCCGCGCCATCATCAGCCCCACCACCCCGGCTACGTGGTAGCAGTATTGCAACGTGTCGTCGATGCTCCGGTAGCGGCGCTCCAGCACATCCATTTCGAAACCTGCCAGGTGCTCCTGGGCATGCTGCTCGGGAATGTCGTGAGCGCGCACCACCTGGCGAAAGGCGGCGAAGGCGGGGTCGTCCAGTTGCGTGCCGGCATACACCGCGCGGGTCTGGGCCTTGAGATGCGCGAGGCGCTGCTCGGCTTCCTGGCGGCTGATGGGCACCGCGTCGTGGCCGGCTTCCTGACCGTCGATCACGTCGTCGCAGTGGCGGCACCAGGCGTAGAGCATCACCGCGCTGCGTCGGGTCGGTTCGTCGAACAGCTTCGAGGCTGCCGCGAAGCTCTTCGAACCCACGGCGATACTCTGGTTGGCGTGCTCGATCAGCGCCTGATCGTCCGGGGCCGCGGCGTTCATGGCTGCAGGTCCTCGATCATCAGGCCGGCAGTGGCCTTGGCCGAGCCGATCACGCCGGGAACACCGGCGCCCGGGTGGGTCCCCGCACCGACCAGATAGACGTTTTCCAACTGCGCGTCGCGGTTGTGCGGGCGGAACCAGGCGCTCTGCTGCAGCACCGGCTCCAGGGAGAACGCCGAGCCCTGATAGGCATACAGCTCATCGCGAAAATCATTGGGCGTGAAGATCCGGCAGGTCACCAGGTCCTCGCGCAGCCCCGGGATGTAGTGTTCCTCGAGGTAGGCGAGGATGCGATCACGGTAGCGCGGGCCCTCGACGTCCCAGTCGATCGGCGCATTGCCCAGGTGCGGTACCGGCGACAGCACGTAATGACTGGAGCAACCCTCTGGCGCCAGGCTGGGGTCGGTCACGCAGGGGGCGTGCAGGTACAGGGAGAAATCCTCGGCCAGGGTCTGGCCGGTGAAGATTTCCTCGATCAGCTCGCGGTAGCGCGGCCCGAAGCACACCGTATGGTGCTGCAACTGCGGCTGTGGGCGCTTGAGGCCAAAGTGGATCACGAACAGCGAGTTGCTGAAGCGTTTGCCTTTCAGGCGACGGCCTTCCTGGCGGCCACGTGGATGGCTGGCCAGCAGCTTGGCGTAGGTATGCACCACATCGGCATTGGAGGCCACGCTGTCGGCGGCGAACTGGCGACCGTCCTGCAGACGCACGGCGGTGGCGCGATTGTTCTCGGTGTCAATGGCGGCCACGTCGGCATTCAATTCCAAGGTGCCGCCGAGGTCTTCGAACAGCCTGACCATGCCCTGTACCAGCGCGCCGGTGCCGCCCTTGGGAAACCATACGCCCCATTCACGCTCCAGGGCGTGGATCAGGGTATAGATCGACGAGGTGGCGAAGGGGTTGCCGCCCACCAGCAGGGAATGAAACGAGAAGGCCTGACGCAGTTTGTCGTGTTCGACGAATTTCGAGACCATCGAGTAGACGCTGCGCCAGGCCTGCAGCCGCGCCAGTTGCGGGCCGACTTGCAGCATGTCGCGAAACGACAGGAAGGGCACCGCGCCGAGCTTCAGGTAACCCTCCTTGAACACCGCACGGGAGTAGGCCAGGAAACGCTGGTAACCCTCCACGTCGGCAGGGTTGAGGGCCTGGATCTGACGATCCAGCTCGGCCTGGTCATTGGCGTAGTCGAACTGCGTGCCGTCCTCCCAGCACAGGCGGTAGAAGGGTTTGACCGGGAGCAACTCGACGTAGTCGGCAATGTTTCTGCCACTGAGCGCGAACAGCTCCTCGATGGCGCTCGGGTCGGTGATCACCGTTGGGCCGGCGTCGAAGGTGAAGCCCTGGTCGCGATAGACGTAGGCGCGGCCGCCCGGCTGGTCGCGTTTTTCCAGCAGTGTGGTATGGATGCCTGCGCTCTGCAGGCGAATGGCCAGGGCCAGCCCGCCAAAACCGGCGCCGATGACGATGGCTGTTTTCGCTTGGGTCATGAACGAGTCTCGAAATGCCGCGGGGAATGGCGCACGGCCGCCCGCATGGCTTGATCAACGGGCACCGGCGGCTTGCCGACAAGAATTCGTGCACGGTCGTACCAGGGGTTGCTGCCGGCGTAGAAACGCTCGATCAGCCCTGCCGGCAGTCCGTAGAAGCGCTGCATCACCTGCCAGCGATCCTGGGGGCGCCCGGCCAGGAACAACATGCGGTTGAGCAGCCGGTAGAAGCCCTGATTGCGCCATTCGCCTCGCGCATGGGCGCGCAGGTCGTGGGCCAGGGTGGCGGCGTCACGCAACTGATAGCTGCTCAGCCACTCGGCCAAGCGGACGGCGTGGGGCAGGGAATAGCCGGTGGTGCAATGGAACAGCCCGGCGCGCAGCCCGGACAGCGGCTGGCCTGCCGCCTCGTTCCAGAACGCGTCGAAGTCGCCGGCCAGGGTGATCGGCAGGATGCCCTGTTCCTCGCGCAGGCACTCGGCGATCTGCCAGCCATGCTGGCGGGCGTAGGCCGCGATGTGTTCGCGCAACTGCTCGGTGGAGGCACGGTGATTGTCGACGTAATGGGTGTCTTCGATCAGCAGCGTGTCCGCCGAGAACGGCAGTACGTAGACGAAACGATAGCCATCGCCCTGGGGTACCCGCGCATCCATGATGATCGGTGCTGTCAGCCCATGGGGCTGCTCCAGGCGCAGCAACTGCCCGACGAAGGCCTGCTGACCGAGTACCAGATTGCCGCTCGGTCGGGCACCACGGCCATCGATCACCGCCCGGGCGACGAGCCGCTCGCCGTTTTCCAGCGTCACCTGGGTAGGGCTGATCTCGGCGATGGTGCTACCCAGGCGCAGGGACGAACCCAGCGCTGGGGTGATGACCTCGGCGAAACGCTCGCCGGTGATGCTCGCATAACCGCTGTTCATCGCCCGTGACAGATAGGGGAAGTGCACCTGATAGCTCGGCCAGCGTTTCACCACCAGAGGCTCCAGCCAGCGGTGCTGAGTCTCGCTCAGGTCGCCATCGTGGAACGACCAGGTGTGGTTGCCGCCCAGGCACGGCTGTTCTTCGATGCACAGCACCTTGAGATCCGGTCGCTGCTGGCGAAGGCGCCAGGCGATCAAACCATTGGCGAGGCCGCCGCCAGCCAGGATCAGGTCATGGTTCATAGGTCGGCAGCCCGTACGGAGGTCGATTGCAGCAGCGCCGCCTCGACGATATCGGCCGCCCTGGGAACGCCGCCGGCCTGCTGCAGTTCGGCGATCAAGGGGTCGAAACCCGGCAAGGGCTGCGCGAGCAAGGCGCGCAATGCAGCTTCGATGCGCGAGACGCTGGCGCGGCGGCTCAACTGGCTGCCCACGCCGCGATAGGCCACGCGCGCGGCTACGCCCGGCTGATCGAAGGCGATCGGCATCACCAGCATCGGCGTGCGCGCGGCGATCGCATCCATCACGGTATTCAGGCCACCGTGGGTGATCACCGCGTCAGCCTGCTCCAGCGCCCATTGCTGTGGCGCGAAATCGGTGACCCAGGTGGCGCCATGCTTGATCAGTTGCTGCTCTTGGGCAGCATTAAGCTTTCCGCAATGGGCGATCAGTAACTGAGCATCTATGCGACGGCAGGCCTTGGCGATCCGCTCGAACAGCCCGAGTCGGTCACCTTGCAAGGTACCGAGGCTGGCGAAAAAGAACGGTCGTTTCTTGTCGATGGGCCACTCGCCTTGCTGTGGTGTAGCCGGGCTGCGTAGCGGGCCGACGGCATGGAAGTGCGTTGGCAATAGGCTGCGTGGAAAATCGAAACCGGCCAGGGTCTGGCTAATCTGCGCCACGGGCGACAGGCACTCGTGCAGCGCAGTGCGCGGCGCGATGGCCAGGCGCAGAGCAGCATTGCTGATCACCTTACCCAGCGGCTTCATCAGCCAGTCGTAAACCTGGCTGCTGCCACGGTACATGTGCTGGCTGCGCTCGTCGCTGGCATAGGCGAACGGCATCACCGGCAGTGGCAGCCCTGGCTCGCGATTGACCGGCAGCGCACAGGCAACGGAAATGAACGGCAGGCCCAGGCTTTCGCCAACCAGCCCGCCAGCCGGTTCCATCTGGTCGCAGAGCACGGCCTCGATGCCGTTGTCGGCGAATGCTCCCGGTAGCTCGTTGCAGAGCATGGCCGTGGTGCCCGCCATCTGCTTGATGATTCGCCGCAGGCCCCAGGGCGTGTCCGGGCGCGCCGCCTGGCGCAGGGTCTGTTCGAGGCTGCCCGGTGGATGACTGCCGGCACCCACCGAACGGAAGCCGATGCGCGGGTCGCTGAGCCAGTGGGCGGCGTCCGACTGATGGAAGAAGGTCACCCGGTGGCCGCGCTCGATCAGCTCGACGCAAAGCGCCTGCAGGGCTTGGAAATGGCTGTAGTAAGGCGGCGCGATGACGGCGAAGTGGGTCATGCTTGTGTCGTTCGTAGTGAGCCGGTCGGGAGCAGTCGGGCATTGCGCAGCGCCGCCAGGTTGGCGGAACCGGTGCAGAAGCACGCCGTACGCAGTTGCCGGATGACGATCTGGAAGTGTTCGATCACCGCCTCGGTCGACAGCGTGGCACCTGCCAGCGCGCCTGCCGCCTGGCCGACGATATCGGCGCCGAGACGAATGGCCTTGGCCGCATCCACGCCATCCTGCACACCGCCGGAGGCGATCAGTGTTACCTGCGGCAGCGCATCGCGTATCGACTGCACGGCTGTCGCCGTGGGAATCCCCCAGCCGGCGAAGGCCATGGCTACGGCGCGATCCGCCGGGTTCGCCGCGCGTTCGCCTTCCACGGCCGCCCAGCTGGTGCCGCCGGCGCCCGCCACGTCGATGACCTGTACGCCAGCCTCGACCAGAGAGCGGGCTACCGAAACCGACAAACCGGCGCCGACTTCCTTGACGATCACCGGCACGGGCAGAGAAGCCGCCACGCGGGCGATTTGCGTCAGCACGCCGCGCCAGTTGCGGTCGCCTTCGGGCTGCACGGCTTCCTGCAGCGGGTTGAGGTGAATGATCAGGCCGTTGGCTTCCAGGGCGTCGACCGCACGGCGCGCCAGATCGAGGCCCTGCGGTTCCAGCAGTTGCGCCGCACCGATATTGGACAGCAGCGCAATGCCTGGCGCGTAGCGGCGCAGCTCGCGGGTCAGGCCCTGATCGTTGCCGGTTTGCAGGCTGACGCGCTGGGAGCCGACGCCCATGGCGATGCCCAACTCCTGGGCCGCTTCGGCGAGGTGGCGGTTGATGGCTTCGGAGCGGTTGGCACCGCCGGTCATGGAGCTGATCAGCAGGGGCGCCTGCAGGGCGATACCGAGCAGCGAGCTGCGCAGGTCGATCTGCCCATGGTCGAGCTCCGGTAAGGCACAATGTTCGAACTGCACGCTCGCCCAGCCGGCGCTGACACGGGTAGTCGCCTTGTGTCGATCCAGGACGATATCCAGATGGTCATCCTTACGCCGACTCAGGTCGTTATTATTCATGCAGGCTCCATTGCGCAGGAATCATTTCGGGGGGCACGCGGTCTGTCCAGAACGGAATGATCGAATAGAATATCGACATCCGCTAGGCTTGAATTGGCCACATTATCAGGCAACTGCACGTATTAGACGTTCCAACATTACAAACCGGCTTCTGTTGTGATCATTTCGGTGTCAGGATCCTGCGTTGCCGTGCCCTGACAGTACTTGAAAGCGTGTCCAAGTGTTGCGGGAATACAGAAGAAGAGAGGGAACGATGACAGCCTATGCGACTGCAACGATCGACAGCGGATTCACCGAGCACCTGCTGCAACTGCGCGGTGCCATCGAGGGCCGGCTCGATGAGCTGCTGCCCGCCGTCAGCAATGAACGGGACCTGGTAGCCGCTGCCGTCCGTGATGGTGCGCTGGCCCCTGGCAAGCGCATGCGGCCACTGTTGCTGCTGCTCGCCGCCAATGGCCTGGGCGCCAATCAGCGCCAGGCGCTGGATCTGGCCTGCGCCATCGAGATGGTTCACGCCGCTTCGCTGATTCTCGATGACATGCCGTGCATGGATGACGCCCAGATTCGCCGGGGCCGGCCCACCGTGCACCTGGCGTTCGGCGAAGACATCGCCATCCTCGCCGCCGTTGCCTTGCTGGCGCGCGCCTTTGGCGTGGTGGCGGGTATCGAGGGGCTGAGGCCTTTGGTGCGTACCCAACTGGTGGAAATCGTCGCCAACACGGTCGGCTCACAGGGGCTGGTGCAGGGCCAGTTGCAGGACCTGCGCGATGGCAAGAATGCCCGCTCCGAAGAAGAGATCGCCGAGACCAACAACCTCAAGACCGGGGTGTTGTTCAGCGCGATCATGGACATGGCCTACCTGATCAGCGACGCCCCCAAACCGGTGCGCGGCGTGCTGCAGCGTTTTGCCGTCGAACTCGGCCATGCGGTGCAGCTCTACGATGATCTGCAGGACGCCAACCCCAACAATGCCAAGGATCAGGGCAAGGACGACGGCAAATCGACCCTGCTGGCACTGTATGGGGAGGAGCGAGTGCGTGAGCGCCTCGATGGGCACCTGGCACGCGCCCAGATCTGTCTGGACGAGGCCTATCGGGGGGACGTGTACATAGGTCGCTTCCTCGGCATGCTCTTCGCCTGAGAACCGGGATTACCGAGGGAGCGCCTCGAGCGCACTCTGCAGTTCGGCCGCATCGCTGAAGCGCTGTTCGCGAATCACGCTGCCGCCTTCGAGTTCCAGCCATTGCACGGTTTCCCGGTCGCCTTCATAGCGGCCTGCGACCCTGCCGGTCTGATCGAGCATGATGCGGTACTTGGCCGAGCGCATGGCGGGTACCGCCACCATCTTCGCCAGCGATGGCATCTTCTCGATATCCGCGACGTAGACCACGTGGCGCGCCTCCAGAAAACCTTCCGGCTTCTCCTCCAGTGCGCCATTGACCAGGCGCGCGGTCGACATGCTGCGTGCCACCAGCACCACGCGGGCGCTGTCATTGAGGGTATAAGCCTTCTCGAACTGATCCAGCAGTGTCCAGGGCGTCGAGGGAGCCGGCGCGGTCGCGGCTTCGTCGGCAGCCCAGGCGGACGAACAGATGACGCTGAACAACAGAATGGAGAGAGACTTCATGGCAGGCCGCTTTGTCGAAAAATTCGCAGCACAATAGAGTGCAGGGGCGGTCGTTGCCAAATGTTTTGCGGTGCCTGCAGCGCAATCCAGCTGCCAACTGCTCCGCCGTGCGGTGGGTGAGACGTTCGAGGAGCGTAAAAGGCGACACGAGGACGTTAAATCGGCAAGCAAGGCTACCGCTCGCGGCAGTTGTTAATTAGAATCGATCTCGTTATTGGTCCTCGTAACGGGTGTTTGGCATGGTCGGTTCGGCTGTATCAAGTGAGCGGGCTTTTCACGATCTCTACCGTGATCACCGCAGCTGGTTGGAGCAGTGGCTGAGCAGGCGCATGGGCAACGGCTGGGACGCAGCTGATCTCAGCCAGGATGCCTTCATGCGCGTACTGGCAGGCTCGCAGGCGATCGCCGACCTGCAGGAACCGCGTGCCTACCTGAAAACCATCGGCAAGCGTCTGCTGATCAACCTGCACAAGCGCCGCAGCCTGGAGCAGGCGTATCTCGATGCGCTGATGCAATTGCCCGAGGCCAGCGCACCGTCCCCGGAGCAACGCTGGCTGGTGCTCGAAACCCTGCAGGCCCTCGACGAATTGCTCGACGGGCTGCCACGGGTGGTACGGCGCGCGTTTCTGCTCAGCCAGCTCGAAGGGCTGGGCTACCGCGACATCGCCGAGCGGCTCGACGTCTCCGAACGCAGCGTCAAGCGCTACATGGTGCAAGCGTATGAACACTGTCTGCTGGTCGAGCTGTGCTGAACCGCGAGATCAGTGACGACACCCGGCGTGTCGCGCGCTCCGCTGCACGCTGGCTGGCGCTGATCGAATCCGGCGAAGCCGGTGAGCAGGACCATGCCGCGCTACAGCGCTGGCGTGATCACAGCGCGACCCACGAGCATGCCTGGCAACGGATTCAGGCACTGCGCTCGCGCTTCGACGGGTTGCCACCCGAACTGGCCATGGCCAGCCTCAACCGTCCGGACCAGGGGCGTCGGCGCATGCTCAAGGGCATGCTCGGCCTTGCCGCCGTGGCTCCGGCGGCCTGGCTGGTCAGCCGCGAACTGCCGATCGATGCCTGGCGGGCCGATCTATCCACCGGCACCGGCGAGCGCCGCAGCCTGACCCTGGCCGATGGCAGCGTGCTGGAGCTGAATACCGCGTCCGCGGTGAATCTCGATGCCGGCAAGCGGCAACTGACTCTGGTGCGCGGCGAGATCGCCTTGCGGGTTGCCGGCGCATCCCCCTTCATCATCGACACCGACCAGGGCAGGGCAACGGTCGGCGCAGGGGAAATCTGCGTGCGTCAGCAGGAACAGGCCTGCGAGTTCTCGGTGTTCCGCGGTGCCGCACAGCTGCGGCCAACGGGGTACGACACGCTCGCCCTGCAGCCTGGTCAGCGGGTGCGACTGCGCGGCGGGCGCATCGAGTCCACCCAGGCCTTCGACACCGGGGCACCGGGCTGGCGTGACGGGGTGCTGATGGCCAACGATCAGCCCCTGGGTGATTTCCTGCGGGAGCTGGACCGCTACCGGCCAGGCATCCTGCGTTGGTCGCCAGCCCTCGAATCACTGCGCGTCACCGGCAGCTTCCGTCTCGCCGATACCGACCAGATCCTCGACCTGCTCGCCGCCAGCCTGCCCCTGGAAGTCCGCGCCCGCACCCGCTACTGGGTCACCCTGGTACCCCGCGAACGAGCGGCTTGACCCAGGCGTCTTGAAGATCGAGACCTAACAACGGATCGCCCGCAAGCGGGCTCCTACAGTACTGGGGCGGTTGCGAGGTGAATGTACGGCGCCAATGCGCTAGGCCCGCGGCCCCAGCAACGGGTGGAGATCGCGACCTGTAGGAGCCCGCTTGCGGGCGAAGCGATGCTGGCCATTCAGGTAGATCGGCACCGAACAACGGATCGCCCGCAAGCGGGCTCCTACGGTACTGCGGCAGTTGCGAGGTGAACGCACGGCGCCAATGCGCTAGGCCCGCGGCCCCGGCAACGGGTGGAGATCGAAACCTGTAGGAGCCCGCTTGCGGGCGAAGCGATGCTGGCCATTCAGGTAAATCGGCACCGAACAACGGATCGCCCGCAAGCGGGCTCCTACGGTATTGGGGCGGTTGCGAGGTGAATGTACGGCGCCAATGCGCTAGGCGCGCGGTTCCTGCAGCGGGTGGAGATCGAAACCTGTAGGAGCCGGCTTGAACTGGCTTAATAAATCTGGACACCTCAATCGGGCGCTATGATGGCGCCCACA
>NZ_JARVSV010000050.1:0-18082 GCF_030209025.1 Pseudomonas sp. MEJ086 | reverse complement strand
TGCGTAGGAGCCAGCTTGCTGGCGATTTTTGGTCTCGATGCGTTATTGCGGTATGCCCGCCAGATCGCATCGCCCGCAAGCGGGCTCCTACGGGATGGATGGCAGCGCCGTTTGTGTAGGAGCCAGCTTGCTGGCGATTTTTGGTCTCGATGCGTTGTTGCGGTATCGCTGCCAGATCGCATCGCCCGCAAGCGGGCTCCTACGGAGTGGGTGGTTTTGCTGGCGCTTGTTGCAGCTCGCGCATCGCTGCCTGGTGGGCGGCTCTGGCCAGGTCGCAGGCGTCTTCGGTGAGCAGGTGCGCGACTTCGCTGATGTTACGGAGGTCGCTGGCGTCCGCCAGGGTGACGTTCATGACTGCGAGGCTGTACAGCAGGCCGCGTACGGCGTTGAGGCGTTGCTCGGCGCATTCCTGCAGGTCGATGTAGGAGCGGCTGGTGTCGACCAGCAGCACGGGCGTGCTGCTCGGGTTGCTCGACAGCGGGATGAGGTCAGGCATGTTGGTGGCCTCCCTTATCGTGGTCGGCAGCGCGGCATGCAGGCGGATTGGGGGCGTGTGTATGTTCCATGGTGTGAGGCTCCTAGAGTAGTGGAACCGCCACGGCCTGCTGCAAAACAGGATTGGGTGGCGGCTGTACGCAGGTTTGCAGACCGAGACTCTAGGAACCCGGCGCGCACGAAGGCGCCCTGCGCACAGCCACCATAAAGCGAAACAACGGGCACGAAAAAACGCCTGTTATCAGCTGGTGGCGCTGGTGCGCCTAGAGATGTACGGGCTGCAAAACCCGGCCGCTGGATTGACAGCGACGGCGCGCAGGTTAGCGCGGCGATAGCTCGGGGGCAAGCTGCCGCCCTAGGGCCGTAATGCCTGGTCGATCATCGTGAAACGTCGTGATAGACGGCGCAGCTGCTCGAGCTGAGCACTGGCTCGAGCGTGCCTAGCTGGTGAGCACGTGCTGGTGCTGCTGATAGGTTCGGTAGGCGCGTTCACGCAGCCGCGCACGACGCGGGGCATGCTGGCGCCGCCAGGATTGGCTGGTCGGCGAGGTGGGCAGGGGCGGGAACTCTTCGGCCAGCTGGGCTTCGAGCTGGTAACGGTTGATCAGGCGCAGCATGCCCCAGAGCATGGCCGCCGACACCAGCAGCCAGCCCGAGATCATCAGCAGGATATAGCTTTCGGTACTCATGGAGCCTCCTCGGCCTGTGGGCGAGCATCGACGTGTAGGCGTTGATTGACGCTCGTCCCCAGCAGGCATTGGTCTATCACGCTGCAGGCATAGCGTTGCAGGGTGATGATTGCAGTGTGGTCGCCATCCCGGGCGGTGCCTTGGCTGTCGCTCGGGCGATGGCCAGGTACGTCCACCAGCGTCCAGGCCAGTGGCGATTTGTGCAGGCTGTGCTGCAGGTGTTCGACCTTTTCGCCCGGCAGGTGCGCGGCATCGTCCAGCCAGCTGTGGTCACCGATCAGCAGCAGGCGTTGCACCCTCGCGCTGGGCAGTCCCTCGAGCAGGGCGATGATCGCGTCATACGTACGCTCGAACCCATTGCTGTCACAACCCGCGCGCAACTGGCGACTACTCAGCACGGCTATCACCGCGTCCGCTCCGGCAACGCTGCGGGCCACGCTGGCTGCATCGAAGGGGTTGCCGCTCTTGGCGCTGAGTTTCGGCCGCGCGGCGATGTCGGTGGGGTCGTCGACGATCACGATGGCCTGCAGGCCCTTGCTGGCCATGGCCTCGAGCAGGGCATCGGTCATTCTGTCCGGCGCGCCGTACAGGGCGATTTTCTCGATCACGTTGGTTTCGCTCATGGACGCGTGCTCAGCTCTGGCGAACCTGGCCGGGTTCCTGATCACCGGTATCACCCAGCGGCTTGACGTCGATATCGGTGATTTCGCTGGGCAACTCGCTGCTGTGCAGCGATTCGATATGGTGGCGCGCCTGTTCGGGCGTCAGCGCGGGCGCTGCTGCCTGGACCTCGGTGGATTTCTTCTGGCTACCCAGTTTGTAGCTGACGAGAAAGTAATGATTTCTGGACATTCGAACCTCCTGTCATTGGGCATCGTGATCGGTTGCAGTCACGTCACGGTTAATGAAACAGACTGAGCAGGGTTCACGGCCGTTCAGGTTTTTCGCCCAACGGTCAGTGCCGGAAAAAACCTTGAATGCGGATTGTCGTCCGCCTCTGTGACAGCCCGTAGGTCACGAAAAAAGCTCAAACCTATCGCTGCCCGCAGAGTCGATAGCGGAGCGCCAACAGCGCTTCGGCTGTGTCAGTGCGCCCATGAGCATCCGTGCCGGCAGGGAGCGATCATTTTGAGTTTCTGGGACGAAGTACTGGCCACGCTGGCCAACGAGTTTTCCGATCTGAGCACACCCGAGCAATTCACCCAGGTCACCCTGCGCCTGCTGCTGGCTGCGCTGCTCGGCGGTCTGCTTGGCCTGGAACGGGAAACCAATGGCAAGGCAGCGGGCATTCGCACTCACATGCTGGTGGCCATGGGCTCGGCGTTGTTCGTGCTCGTGCCTGCGCAGATGGGCGCCGAGAGCGATGCGATGAGCCGGGTGATCCAGGGGCTGGTGGCGGGTATCGGCTTTCTCTGCGCCGGCACCATCATCAAGGGCGACTCCATGGCCGAGGTGAAGGGCCTGACCACCGCCGCTGGCATCTGGTTGACCGCTGCGATCGGCATCACCGTGGGCATGGGGCGCGAGGCGACCGCGGTGCTGGGTACCTTGTTGGCACTGTTCATTTTCAACACCGTGCCGCACTTCATCGGTTGGCTGGAAAAACGTACGCGGTGAAACCGTTGGAACACCTGCGCTTTCCCACGCTCCTATCAAATAGGCCCGCATCTTGAGGCCTCGAGACAGAAGTGGAGTCTGCTATGTTCAGAAACTTCAAGGGATGCATTGCCTGGACGGATGCCATGAAGGATGGCCAGCAGTACGTGGGCCTTATCGAGTACCAACCCAAGTGCGCCGGCGCAGCCGTGCAGATGCTCTGGGTGGCCGCTCCCGGCAGTATCTGCGAGAGCGAGGCGGAAACCGCGGCAGACAACATGCTGCGCGAGATCCGTGACATCACCATCGACGGCAGCGTGATCTATCGCGACGGCGTCGCGCTGTAATCATCGCTGCATGCTTCGCAACGCCAGAACTGCGCCATCGCCGCGCAGTTTTCCTTCATCCGTATTTCCCTTCTTTTTTCCGATGTCGGTCACGTGTCGCTGCCCTCCGGCGGATGACTGAAACTTTTGTTTTCGCGCTCAAGTCACCCGTTAACGTTCATATGGCGGGGGAGTGAATTCATGGCGCGTGCAATCTGGAAAGGGGCGATCAGCTTCGGTCTGGTCCATATCCCGGTTTCGCTGGTCTCGGCGACCGAGACCCAGGGCATCGACTTCGACTGGCTCGACTCGCGCAGCATGGAGCCGGTCGGCTACAAGCGCGTCAACAAGGCCACCGGCAAGGAAGTCGACAAGGAACATATCGCCAAGGGCGTGCAGGTGGAGAAGGGCCGCTACGTGATCATCGGCGAAGACGAGATCCGCGCCGCCCACCCCGAGTCCACCCAGACCATCGATATCTTCGGTTTCCTCGACGCCGAGGCGATTCCGTTGCAGCACATCGAGCGCCCCTATTACCTGGCGCCGGACAAGCGCGGCGAGAAGGTCTACGCCCTGTTGCAGCAGACCCTCAAGGATACCGGCAAGGTTGCCCTGGCTCACGTCGTACTGCACGTCAAACAGCACCTCGCCGCGCTGATGGTCGACGACTCGGCGTTGCTGCTGGTGATGCTGCGCTGGCCCGACGAAGTGCGTGGCCTCGACACCCTGGAACTCAGCGAGGCGGTGACCGGCGCCAAGCTCAGCAAGGGGGAGCGCGACATGGCCAAGCGCCTGGTGCGCGACATGGCGGTGGACTGGGAGCCTGGGGAATACCACGACACCTTCCGCGACAAGATCATGGCGCTGGTCGAGAAGAAGGCCAAGGCCGGCAAGATCGAAGATGTGGAAAGCGGCGAGCGCAAACCGCCGAGCAAAAGCGCGGATGTCATCGACCTGACCGATCTGCTCAAGCGCAGCCTGGAAGGCAACTCGGCCAAGCCGGCACGCAAACGCACGTCGAAGTGAGGTGAGCGGCCATGGCCAAGGCGACCAGCGTCTACAACCGCAAGCGCAACTTCGAGTCCACCAGCGAGCCCCGTGAAGCGACCACGCGGCCTCGCGCCAAGGCCGGGGCGCTGCGTTTCGTGGTGCAGAAGCACGATGCGCGCAACCTGCACTACGATTTTCGCCTGGAGTTGCAGGGCACCCTGAAGAGCTGGGCGGTGCCCAAGGGCCCGAGCCTGGACCCGAGCCAGAAACGCCTGGCCGTGCACGTCGAGGACCACCCTCTGGAGTACGCCAGCTTCGAGGGCAGCATTGCCGAGGGCAATTATGGCGCGGGTGACGTGATCGTCTGGGACCAGGGCATCTGGCAACCCGAGGGCGACCCTGGCGCGGCGTACGAGGCGGGCAAACTCAAGTTCACCCTGATCGGCGAAAAGCTCACGGGCGCCTGGACGCTGGTGCGCACCCGTCTCAAGGGCAGCGGCGACAAGCAGCAGTGGTTGCTGATCAAGGAGCAGGATGACGTGGCGAGATCGGCAGGCGACTACGACATCGTCGCCGCGCTACCGGCCAGCGTGATCAGTGGCAATCTGGTCGGCGGCATGCACAAGCCCGCGGCCAACCAATCGCGGCCCGCGGTGGGCAAGGCAAAGCGGGCGACCAAAGGCAAGCCGGCGAGTGCCAAGGGCGAACCCATGCCCGAGGTGCTGTCGCCACAGCTGGCCACCCTGGTCAGCGATCCTCCAGCGGGCGAGTGGACCTACGAAATCAAGTACGACGGCTATCGCATCATGGCGCGTATCGCCGACGGCACGGTGACGCTGTTCAGCCGCAACGGCCACGACTGGACCCGGCGCATGGCGCCCCAGGCCGCCGCGTTGGCCAGGCTCGGGCTGGGTGACAGTTGGCTCGATGGCGAAGCGGTGGTGCTCGACGCCCAGGGCACGCCGGATTTTCAGGCCCTGCAGAACGCCTTCGACGAGCAGCGCAGTGGCGACATCCTGTATTTCCTCTTCGATGCACCGTGGCTCGATGGTCGCGATCAGCGCAGCCTGCCAGTGCAGGAGCGGCGCTCGGCGCTGCTCGACAAACTGCCGGCCAAGCGCGGCCCGCTGCGTTTCTCGGACGCTTTCGAGGTCGACCATCAGAGCGTACTGGGCAGCGCCTGCGCGCTGGGGCTGGAAGGTGTTATCGGCAAACGCGTCGGCAGCCCCTACCGATCCGCGCGCAGCCCCGACTGGATCAAGCTCAAGTGCCGGCAGCGTCAGGAGTTCGTGGTGGTTGGCTTCACCCGGCCGCAAGGTAGCCGCTCCGGCTTTGGCGCGTTGCTGCTGGCGGTCAACGATGACGATGGGCTGCGCTATGCGGGGCGGGTCGGCAGCGGTTTCAACGACGTGCTGCTGAGCAGCCTGCACAAGCGCATGAAGGCACTCGGTCGTGATGATTCGCCTCTGCGCAAACAACCGAGCGCCGCCCAGCGCCGCGGCGTGCAGTGGGTCGAACCGCAACTGGTCGTCGAGGTGGCATTCGCCAGCTGGACCCATGAAGGCCTGGTTCGTCAGGGCGCCTTCATCGCCGAGCGCGGCGACAAAGCTGCCGAGCAGATCGTCGAGGAGCGGCCAGTGCCCGCCGAGGCGCTCGATGAGGCGCCCGTGCCCAGCGCCCAGCGCCGCACGGGTCGACAAGAGGTTGGTGAGGTGTCGATCAGCAACCCGGATCGGGTTATCGACGGGCAGAGCGGGGCGACCAAGGTCGAGCTCGCGCAGTTCTACGCCGGGATCGCCGACTGGCTGCTGCCGGACCTGCGCAGCCGGCCGGTATCGCTGTTGCGTGCGCCAGATGGCGTGGACGGTGAGCAATTCTTCCAGAAGCACGCCGAGCGCCTGGCGATCCCCAATATCCGCCAGCTCGATCCGGCGCTGGACCCTGGCCATGACCGGTTGATGGCCATAGACAGCGTGCCGGCGCTGGTCGGTGCGGTGCAGATGGGCACCATCGAGCTGCACACCTGGAATGCCGGGTACGCCAGCATCGAGCGCCCGGACCGGCTGATCCTCGACCTCGACCCTGATCCGGCGTTGCCCTGGCGCGCGGTGGTCGAAGCCACCCGCCTGAGTCTGGCGGTGCTCGATGAGCTGGGGCTGGAGGCGTTTCTCAAGACCAGCGGCGGCCATGGCATGCACCTGGTCGTGCCGTTGGCGCGGCATGTCGACTGGGACACGCTGAAGGCCTTTGGCAAGGCCCTCTCGCAGTTCATGGCCGACGAACTGCCTGACCGGTTCAGCGCCCGCATGGGCCCGAAGAACCGGATCGGCAAGGTTTATCTGGACTACCTGCGTAATGGCCGTGGTGCCAGCACGGTGGCCGCCTACTCGGTGCGCGCGCGGCCCGGGTTGCCGGTATCGGTGCCGATCCGCCGTGATGAACTGGCGCAACTGCAAGGCTCGGCTCAGTGGCATATCGGCAATCTGCAACAGCGGCTTGCACGCTTGAAAGGCGACCCCTGGGAGGGCTACGCCAACCGCCAGCGCATTACCCGCGGCATGTGGAAGAAGCTGGGCGCGGATGTCCCCTGACAACCTGCTGCTAGCCTCATTTCAGACAGATTCCAGCTCCTCGGAAACTCTGAACTTTGCCGGAGCCGGCAGGTTCGGAGATAGACAGGTCACGGCAACCCGGAACTTTTCATGACCTCGCACGCTAGAGCCTTTTCTGATGTATCAGGCCGACGCAGCAGATCCTGAAACGCCCCCGTACACCGTGGCAAACCCGCATTAGGTACGCACTTTCGTGTACGGCCTATGGCATGAGCCATACGGCTAACAGCTTATACGCCTGCCAGGCGTGAGGAGCCCGTTTCGATGCCGTCTGCTCATCTGCAAACCCCTTATCTGCAAGAGCCCGTCCGCTTGGGCCATGGCCAGTTGTCACTCGAACAGGCGCTGGAGTTGCCACGCCTGGCCATCGAGGCGGTGGAACCGCAGATCGAGCAGGGCCGTTTCGCGGTCAAGGCGATAGCGGGTGATCAGGTGACGGTCAGCGCGCTGATCTTCGCCGATGGCCACGACAAGCTGGCCGGTGAAGTGCTGTGGCGCGACGTCGGCGCCGGGGATTGGCACCGCGAGCCGTTGGAATTCATCGGCAACGACCGCTGGCAGGCACTGATCACGCCGCAGCGGGTCGGCGAAGTGGAGTTTCTCATCGAAGCCTGGTGGGACATCTACGCCAGTTACTGCTACGAGCTGTCGAAGAAGTTCGGCGCCGGGGTCACCATCGATCTGGAGCTGCAGGAAGGCGAGTTGCTGCTGCGTCAGGCTGCGGAGCGTGTGCAAGGCGATCTGGCAACGACTCTTCAAGCCCTGGTCGATGAACTGCCCCAGCAGAGCCTCGACGAGCGCGTGGCACTGTTGCTGGCACCGGAAACCCAGGCTCTGGTGCGCCGTGCCGAAGGCCATCCGCACCGTACCCGCAGCGCCGTTTACCTGCTCGACGTGGAACGCCCGATGGCGCGCTTCGCCAGCTGGTACGAGTTGTTCCCGCGCTCCGAGACTGACGATCCCGAGCGCCATGGCACCCTCCGGGACGTGATCAAACGCTTGCCGGCGATCCAGGCCATGGGCTTCGATGTGCTGTATTTCCCCCCGATCCATCCCATCGGTACCGCGCACCGCAAGGGCCGCAACAATTCGCTGACCGCTGGCCCGGACGATCCCGGCAGCCCATACGCCATCGGCAGCCATGAGGGCGGTCACGAAGCGATTCACCCGCAGCTCGGTACCCGCGAGGACTTCGTCGCGCTGGTCGAGGCGGCCCGTGAGCATGACCTGGAAATCGCGTTGGATTTCGCCATCCAGTGCTCGCCGGATCACCCGTGGCTGCAAGAGCATCCCGGCTGGTTCAGCTGGCGTCCGGACGGCAGCATCCGCCACGCGGAAAACCCGCCGAAGAAGTACGAAGACATCGTCAACGTCGATTTCTATGCCAGCGACGCCATACCCGACCTGTGGCTGGCCCTGCGTGACGTGGTGCGCGGCTGGGTCGAGCTGGGCGTTTACCAGTTCCGGGTCGATAACCCGCACACCAAGCCGCTGCCGTTCTGGGAGTGGCTGATCGCCGATATCCGCAAGACCCACCCGCAGGTGATGTTCCTCGCCGAGGCCTTTACCCGCCCGGCGATGATGGCGCGCCTCGGCAAGCTGGGCTTCACCCAGAGCTACACCTATTTCACCTGGCGCAACACCAAGGCCGAGCTGGAAAGCTACCTGACCGAGCTCAACGAGGCACCGTGGCGCGACTGCTACCGGCCGAATTTCTTCGTCAATACGCCGGACATCAACCCCTATTTCCTGCACCACAACGGGCGCCCCGGTTTCCTGATCCGAGCTGCGCTGGCCACCATGGGCTCCGGGCTGTGGGGCATGTATTCGGGCTTCGAGATCTGCGAGGCGCTGCCGGTGCCAGGCAAGGAGGAGTACCTGGATTCGGAGAAGTACGAGATCCGTGTGCGCGATTACCAGGCGCCGGGCAACATCGTCGCCGAGATCGCCCAGCTCAACCGCATCCGCCGCCAGAACCCGGCCCTGCAGACGCACCTGGGCTTCAAGGCCTTCACTTGCTGGAACGACAACATCCTGTACTTCGGCAAGCGGACCGCCGACCGCGAGAACTTCATCCTCGTGGCCGTCAGCCTCGACCCGCACAACGCTCAGGAAGCCAACTTCGAGCTGCCGCTCTGGGAGCTGGGCCTGGACGACGATGCCACCACCCTGGGTGAGGACCTGATGACCGGGCATACCTGGCAGTGGCACGGCAAGGTGCAATGGATGCGCATCGAACCGTGGCACCAGCCGTTCGGTATCTGGCGCATCCGCGTGGCTGGCTGAGAGGGCATACCCAATGGCACGCAGAGCTCGCCGCGGGGCGTTTCTCAACGACCCGCAATGGTACAAGGACGCGATCATCTATCAGGTACACGTGAAGTCGTTCTTCGATGCCAACAATGATGGCATCGGCGATTTCCCGGGGCTGATCGAAAAGCTCGATTACATTGCCGACCTGGGCGTCAACACCCTGTGGCTGCTGCCGTTCTATCCTTCGCCGCGGCGCGATGATGGCTACGACATCGCCGAGTACCGCGATGTGCACCCGGACTACGGGACCATGGCCGACGCCCGGCGCTTCATCGCCGAAGCTCACAAGCGCGGCCTGCGGGTGATAACCGAGCTGGTCATCAACCACACTTCGGACCAGCACCCCTGGTTTCAGCGCGCCCGTGCCGCCAAACCCGGCAGCAAGGCGCGGGATTTCTACGTGTGGTCCGACACCGATCAGAAGTACGACGGCACGCGGATCATCTTTTTAGATACCGAAAAATCCAACTGGAGTTGGGATGCCGAAGCCGGTCAGTACTACTGGCATCGTTTCTACTCGCACCAGCCGGATCTGAATTTCGACAACCCGCAGGTGCTCAAGGAAGTGCTGGCGGTGATGCGCTTCTGGCTGGATATGGGCGTCGACGGCCTGCGCCTGGACGCCATTCCGTACCTGATCGAGCGCGACGGCACCAACAACGAGAATCTGCCGGAAACCCACGAGGTGCTGAAGAAAATCCGTGCCGAGCTGGATGCCCATTATCCGGATCGCATGTTGCTGGCCGAAGCCAATCAGTGGCCTGAGGACACCCAGCTGTATTTCGGCGGCCATGACGGCGGCCCCGGCGACGAATGCCACATGGCGTTCCACTTCCCGCTGATGCCGCGCATGTACATGGCCATCGCCCAGGAAGATCGCTTTCCGATCACCGATATCCTGCGTCAGACGCCGGAGATTCCGGAAAACTGTCAGTGGGCGATCTTCCTGCGCAACCATGATGAGCTGACCCTGGAAATGGTCACCGATCATGAGCGCGACTACCTGTGGAATTACTACGCCGCCGACCGTCGTGCGCGCATCAACCTGGGTATTCGCCGCCGCCTGGCGCCGCTGGTGGAACGCGATCGTCGCCGGGTCGAGCTGCTCAACAGCCTGCTGCTGTCCATGCCCGGTACGCCGACGCTGTATTACGGTGACGAGATCGGCATGGGCGACAACATCTTTCTCGGCGACCGCGACGGGGTGCGCACGCCCATGCAGTGGTCGCCGGATCGTAATGGCGGTTTCTCCCGCGCCGACCCGGCCAGCCTGGTGTTGCCGCCGGTGATGGACCCGCTGTACGGCTTCCAGAGCGTCAACGTCGAGACCCAGGCCCGCGACCCGCATTCGCTGCTCAACTGGACGCGGCGCATGCTGAGCATCCGCAAGCAGCACAAGGCCTTCGGCCGCGGCACCCTGAAGATGCTCATGCCGAACAACCGCCGGGTACTGGCCTACCTGCGCGAAGCCACCGATGCCGATGGCAACCCGGAGCTGATCCTCTGCGTGGCCAACCTGTCCCGCGCTGCCCAGGCTGTGGAACTGGAATTGTCGGCCCACGACGGCAAGGTGCCGGTGGAAATGGTCGGTGGCTCGTCGTTCCCGCCCATTGGCCAGCTCAATTACCTGCTGACCCTGCCGCCCTATGGCTTTTACTGGTTTCTGCTCGCCGAGGAGGCGCAAATGCCCAGCTGGCACGTATCACCGGTCGATCGCATGCCGGAGCTGACCACTCTGGTGATCAAGAACCAACTGGGCGAGCTGTTGCAGCTGCCTGCCCGGGCGACCCTGGAGCAGGAGTCGCTGCCGGCCTACCTGCCCAAGCGTCGCTGGTTCTCCGGGCAGCGCGAGGACCTGCGTCAGGTCGAGCTGCTCTACGCGATTCCCTTTGGCGGCGCCGACGAGCTGTATGTGCTCAGTGAAGTGGAAGTGAGCCGCGCCTCGGGCGCCACCGAGCACTATCAGGTGCCGCTGGGGTTCGTCGGTGAGCATGAAGCGGGTAGTAGCGTGCCGCAGCAGTTGGCCTTGGCGCGTCTGCGTCGCGGCCGTCAGGTCGGCTTGCTGACCGACGGCTTCACCCTCAGTGGCTTCGTGCGCCACGTGATGCGCCACCTGAGTGAGCGCAGCGTGCTGGGTTGGCAGGGCAGCGAGATCCAGTTCGTGCCGACGCCACGCCTGGAGGCGCTGGGTGATCTGAGCAACGCGGATGTGCAGCTGATCTCTGCGGAGCAGTCCAACAGCTCGGCGATCATTGCCGAGCAAGCGGTGCTCAAGCTGATTCGCCGGGTGCTGCCGGGTATCCATCCGGAAGCGGAAATAGGTGGCTACCTGACCGCCGCCGGCTTCGAGCATATCGCCCCGTTGCTGGGTGAAGTTCGCCGGGTCGACGAGCAGGGCGTACCCCATACCCTGATGATTCTGCAGGGCTACCTGAACAATCAGGGCGACGCCTGGCAGTGGACGCAGAACAACCTGGAACGGGCCATCCGCGATGAACTGGCGGGCGGTCATTCCGATCAGGAGAACCAGCACTCGGCGTTGGCCGAACTGGAATCCTTTGCCGGGCTGCTGGGGCAACGCCTCGGCGAAATGCACATGGCGCTCGGCCAGGCCAGCGACAACCCGGACTTCGGCTACCGGCAAACAGGTGAAGCGGACGTTGCCGAGTGGTCGCAGAACATCGCCGCGCAGGTGCGCGAGGCGCTCAAGGTGGTTGCCGAGGGCAGGGGGCACCTGCCAGGTGAAGCGGCCAATCAGGCCGACTGGCTGGCCGCGCGCCACGACTCGATCATCGCCCTGGTGGACGACCTGGCACGGCGTTCGGCGGGCGGCATCCGCATGCGTGTACATGGCGACCTGCACCTCGGCCAGGTACTGGTGGTGCAGGGCGATGCCTATCTGATCGACTTCGAGGGCGAGCCGACCCGCACGCTGGACGAACGCCGGGCGTTCTACAGCCCGCTCAAGGATGTCGCCGGCATGTTGCGTTCCTTCGACTACGCCGCCGCCATGGCCATGCGCAGCGCCCAGAGCGCCGACGTGACGCCGGAAGCGGAACACGCACGCCAGCACATCGCCGGGCTGTATCGCAGCCAGGCGAGAACGGCGTTCAACGAAGCCTATCGCCTGGCGGCGGCAGACCTGCCCCACGCCTGGCATGACCGTGAGGGTGAAGTGGCAGCACTGGCGCTGTTCTGCATCGAAAAGGCGGCCTACGAAATTCTGTATGAAGCGCGCTATCGTCCCGATTGGCTGGAAGTTCCGGTACAAGGGTTGATAGAGCTGACCAAATATCTTCTGGGGAGCGGTAAACGATGATCAATGGAGAAACCGATCGCCAGGTGGCGGGTGTCGACCGCGCCGCCATCGAGGCCCTGATCAGGGGTGAGCATGGCGACCCGTTTTCGATTCTCGGCCCACACGAGTTCGCTCACGGCCTGACGATTCGCACCTACTTGCCTGGAGCCCTGGGCGTCGAACTGATCCATGCCGTCAGCGGTGAAACCCTTGGCGCGCTGGAACAATCGAGCGTGCCAGGGCTGTTCAGCATTCGACTGGATCAGCGCGTTCCCTATCGCTACCGCATCAACTGGAGCGCTGGCGTTCAGGAGACCGAAGACCCCTATGCCTTCGGGCAATTGCTCGGGGAGATGGACCTGTATCTGTTCGCCGAGGGTAATCACCGCGAGCTTGGCAAGAGCCTTGGCGCTCAGCTGACTACCCACGAAGGCGTGCAGGGCGTGCGTTTTTCCGTATGGGCACCGAATGCCCGCCGGGTGTCGGTGGTCGGCGGCTTCAATGGCTGGGATGGCCGCCGCCACCCGATGCGCCTGCGCCAGCCGAGCGGGGTCTGGGAACTGTTCGTGCCGCGCCTCGGTGCGGGCGAGGTCTACAAGTTCGAGATCCTCGGCCGTGATGGCCTGCTGCCGCTCAAGGCCGACCCCATGGCGCTGGCCACCGAGCTGCCTCCCGCCACGGGGTCGGTGGTCTCCGCGCCGCTGGAATTCGACTGGCGCGATGGCGACTGGATGCAACAACGCCAGGCCCAGCAGGGCTATCAGGCGCCGATGTCGATCTACGAAGTGCATGCCGGTTCGTGGCGCCGCGAGGGAGGGGAGGACGGCCGCGTGCTGAGCTGGAAAGAGCTCGGCGAGCAACTGATTCCCTATGTGCAGCAGTTGGGCTTCACCCATATCGAACTGATGCCGATCATGGAGCACCCGTTCGGCGGCTCCTGGGGCTATCAGTTGCTTTCCCAGTTCGCCCCCACGTCGCGTTATGGCAGCCCGGCGGATTTCGCCGCGTTCGTCGACGCCTGTCACCAGGCCGGCATCGGGGTGATTCTCGACTGGGTCCCCGCGCATTTTCCCACCGATGCCCACGGCCTCGGCCAGTTCGATGGCACGGCACTGTACGAGTACGCGCACCCATTCGAAGGCTTCCATCAGGATTGGGATACCTACATCTACAACCTCGGGCGCACCGAAGTGCACGGTTTCATGCTGGCTTCGGCGCTGCACTGGCTGCGCGCCTATCACATCGATGGCCTGCGCGTGGATGCGGTGGCTTCGATGCTGTATCGCGACTACTCGCGCAAGGAAGGCGAGTGGATTCCCAACCGCCATGGCGGTCGCGAGAATCTGGAGAGCATCGACTTTCTGCGCCACCTCAACGACGTTGTCGCGCAGGAAGTGCCCGGCGCACTGGTGATCGCCGAAGAGTCGACCGCCTGGCCGGGCGTCAGCCGCCCGACTCAGGAAGGCGGCCTGGGCTTCGCGTACAAATGGAACATGGGCTGGATGCACGACAGCCTCAAGTACGTCGCCGAAGATCCGCTGCACCGTCAGCACCATCACCATCAACTGACATTCGGCCTGCTGTACGCGTTCTCCGAGCACTTCGTGCTGCCGATTTCCCATGACGAAGTGGTGCACGGCAAGCGCTCGCTGCTCGACAAGATGCCTGGCGACCGCTGGCAGAAATTCGCCAACCTGCGCCTGTACCTGAGCTTCATGTGGAGCCATCCCGGCAAGAAGCTGCTGTTCATGGGCTGCGAGTTCGGCCAGTGGCGCGAGTGGAACCACGACCACGAGCTGGACTGGTACCTGCTGCGTTACGGCGAGCACAAGGGCGTGCAGCAATTGGTCAGTGACCTCAACGGGTTGTACCGCCATGAGCCGGCGCTGCACCGCATGGATGGCCAGGCCGAGGGCTTCGCCTGGCTGATCGGTGACGACGCCGTCAACAGCGTGTTCGCCTGGTTGCGTCAGGATGAAACCGGTGCGCCGCTGCTGGTGGTCCACAACTTCACGCCCGAGCCGCGCTATGGCTACCGCATCGGGGTGCCGAAGGCGGGGAGCTGGCACGTGCTGCTCAACAGTGACGCCGAGCGTTATGCCGGTTCGAATGCGGGCAGCCAGGGGGCCCTGTTGAGTGAAGCGCTCGCCAGCCATGGCCAGCCGCAATCGTTGCTGCTGGATCTGCCGCCGCTCGCCACGCTGGTGATCAAGCCGCACTAACGAAGAAGGGGTGGATCGGTTACCGATCCACCCCTTCTGGACTCAACGTGGCTTGAGCTGAAGCCCTACACGTAGGGCTGGCCAGCGAAGCCGCGTGGCAGGCGATGGGTACCCGGCAGCTCGGTAAGGCGTTGCTGCCACGACGAGCGCCAGTCGCTGCGAGGCTGATTGCTCTTGCCCCTGCGCGCAGCGCGGCGGCTGGCATTGCGAGTGTCGCGGCGGGCCTGCTTGTAGACTTCGGTGTTGCGGCAGTTGCGGCACTTCACCCGGTTCAGCTCTTTGCTGGAAGTGACGTTCTCGCCGTGGGTGCCGCAGGCCAGGTGACCATCGATCTTGTAATGGGTAACCATGGTGAATCTCCTTGCTCATGTCGGTCCGGGAGCGGAACTTGCTCCGTGTCCGCAGGCCCGCTGATTCGGACGCTGGGTTGCCGGTAGACCGTTGCGCTTGTGCTTAGGTTCGAATTGATTTTTCGCCTCCTTTCCTGTGATTTGGCCGAACGATACCTGCTATTTCATGCATGAAGACGTTGTCAGCGAGATTTCGGACAGGGCCATGGCCCGTGCTGTTGTCGATCACCGACGCGCTGAACCAATCGCGCAGCGGAGCCGGCAGTCAATCGACCGAAATTGTCGCGGATAGGCTGGGGGTTGGCGTTGTCTCAGCAGGGTCGTTTCCATCCAAGGATTGTTCGGGTGAAGTCATCGTTCCTGCATACACCCTGTGCACTGTTGATGCTGCTACTGGCCGGCTGCTCCAGCCAGCCCCAGGTACCTGCGCCGAAACCGGCTGAGGTGCGCGCGCAGATCGTCCGCCTGATGCCGGTAAATACGCCTGATCGCGAGGGCTGGGCGGCGGATATCTATGCGGCGTTCGCCGCCCAGGAGATTGCGCCGAGCACCGAGAACCTCTGCGCCGTGCTGGCGGTGACGGAGCAGGAATCGACGTTCAATGCCGATCCGCAAGTGCCTGGCCTGGCGAAGATCGCTCGGGCGGAGATCGACCGTCGTGCTGCCAGCCTGCATATTCCGGGATTCGTGGTGAATGCCGCGCTGAACATCGAATCGCCCACCGGCAAGACCTATCAGCAACGCCTGAGCAGGGTTCGTACGGAAAAGCAGTTGAGCGCTATCTTCGATGACTTCACCGGCATGGTGCCGCTCGGTCGGCAACTGTTCGGCACCCTCAATCCCGTGCGCACTGGCGGGCCGATGCAGGTCAGCATCGCTTTCGCCCAGGCCAATGCCGAGGGCTATCCGTATCCACCCGATGGCTCGATTCGTCGTGAGGTGTTCAGCCGGCGTGGCGGCATGTACTTTGGCATCGCTCATCTGTTGGGCTATCCGGCCAACTACCCGAAACCCCTTTATCGCTTCGCCGACTTCAATGCCGGCTGGTACGCCAGCCGCAATGCGGCCTTCCAGCATGCGGTCACCATCGCGTCGGGTATTCCACTAGCGCTGGATGGCGACCTGATCATTCATGGCACTAGCAAGCCTGGCTCCACCGAACTGGCCGTGCGATCTCTGGGCAAGCGCCTGGACATGAGCGACCGGGCAATCCGCCGCGCGCTGGAGGAGGGCGATACGTTGGAGTTCGAAGAAAGCCGTTTGTATGAGCGGGTATTCGCCCTGGCTGATGAGGCAGAAGGCATGTCGTTGCCGCGGGCGGTGCTACCAGGCATCGTGCTGAAAAGCCCGAAGATCACCCGCCGGCTGACCACTGCCTGGTTCGCCGAGCGTGTCGATACGCGCCATCAACGCTGTATGGCCCGCGCTCGATAACCGGCTGCACAAAACTTCCAGAAAGCGTCTGGTTAGGTCGGTTAGCATGGACGCTCCGTATGGCGTGGCGCTGGAGCAGGCATGAGCGCGCAGAGTTGGGTCGACCTGGCCCAGGACGAAGACACCGGTATCGAGACCATCCGCGCGCATTTTCGCGGGCACGCCTACGATCCCCATTGGCACGACGCCTATCTGGTCGGGTTCACCGAGCAGGGCGTGCAGCAGTTCCATTGCCGCAAGCAACTGAACAGCAGCCTGGCCGGCCAGGTGTTTCTGCTCGAACCTGGCGAGCTTCATGACGGCCATGCCCCTGAGCCGGAAGGCTTCACCTATTCGATGCTGTACCTGGATGCCCACTGGCTGGAGCGCGAGTTGCGCAGCCTGTTCGAACAGGCGCCCGCTGACTGCCTGCCCGGCTTCAGCGCCACCCTGGCCAGCGAACCGCGCCTGCTCACGGCGGTCGGCGAGGCCTTTACCGCGCTGCATCGCCAGGAGATGCGCATGGTCAGGCAGAGCGCGCTCGATGGCCTGCTGATGCGCCTGACCGAGCAATTGCATTGGCGCCGGCGCCTCGATCCGGACCCGCGCCTGCCGCTGGTGGCGCAGCGCGCACGGGATTTTCTGCACGACCAGCACACCCGCGATATCGGTCTCGATGACCTGGCTGCCGCCTGCGGCGTCGACCGCTTTCGCTTGAGCCGCGCGTTCAAGGCGGCCTTCGGCCTGGCGCCACACGCTTATCTGGTGCAACTGCGCCTGGCCCGGGCGCGGCATATGTTGGCCCGTGGCGAACCACCGGTGCAGGTCGCGGCGGTACTTGGCTTTGCCGATCAGAGCCACCTCGGGCGCTGGTTCCGGCGTGCCTATGGCATGACCCCGGCCCATTACCAGCGGCGCTGCTCAAACCTTCCAGACGCCTGACGCTGCCCGACTCATGATCAGCGCTCGGTTTGTCTGGAGCCTGTTCATGACTCAGTTGTTGCCCTTCATGCTGTTCGCTTTCGTCGCGTCGATCACTCCGGGGCCTACCAATGTGCTGGTGCTGGGCAGCAGCGCCCGTTACGGCGTGGCGGCAACCCTGCCGCTGGTACTCGGCGCCTGCGCAGGCTCTGCGGCCATCGTGGTGGCGGTCGGGCTTGGCTTGGGCGAATTGCTGCAGCAGCACCCGCGCCTGCAATGGGCGATGGCCTGGTTCGGCGTGTTGTGGCTGAGCTACCTGGCGTGGCGCATCTTCAGCAGCCCGGCTGCCGCGCTGAGCGCTGCCGATGTGCAACCAGGCGAGCGGCGATTGGGCCTGTTCGCCGGCGCGGCACTGCAGTTGATCAACCCCAAGACCTGGATGATGGCCTTGGCGGTAGTCAGCGTGTTCGCCACCCCCGGCCCCGGGCAGGCAATGCGAGTGACCTTGCTGGCGGCGATCTTCCTGGCTATCGCCTTGCCATGCTTGGGCTGCTGGGCATTGCTCGGACGGGGCGCTGCCAAACTGTTCACCTCGGCCCGAGCCATGACCCGCTTCAATAACGCCATGGCGCTGTTGCTGCTGATTTCCGCCTGGCTCGGCGCGCCGCTCTGAACCTCCTCCATAACGCCGCGACCCCGCGGCGAATCCTGGGCACTGCGCCGTTTTGCGGTATGGCCGCCATCGCATCGCCCGCAAGCGGGCTCCTACGCGATAGTGGGGATCCCGTAGGAGCCAGCTTGATGGCGAATGGTGGCCGTGATGCGAGGTTGCGGTATGGCCGCTACCGCTTTCGCGC